>JBBRVB010000008.1:0-30787 GCA_038247275.1 Chroococcales cyanobacterium | reverse complement strand
TTGGTAACTTAATAGAAGATCAGCATAATGAAATCGAAGATGAGGATGATACTACTGATTCCGATTTTTACTATTCAGGTCATACCAATGATCCTTTCGAGAATGTAGACTGGGGCGATACATCAACGTTTAATGGAGCAGCATGGGGGCAATTTTAATGATTAGAGATTAACTGAACATCGGAATAGAAAACTGAATATTTATGATGGTGCTACGTTATGAATGGGGTTTGGTAGAGTTGATGATATTCGATTTGATAAAGCTAATGATATGCGATCGAGCGTTCTTGATGAGAGGTTCGATCGATCGTGATGACTCGATCGTAATTACTGAAAAGCATACCCCACATATATCGATTGACATTTGCTAAACTGGAAAAATAAACCTCAATCTTTGCTAACCATGAGTGTCACGCTCAGTACCGAACAAGAAAAGATCGTCACCGATTTAATCGCCACAGGGAGCTTCAGCACCGCTGATGAAGTGTTGCAAGTAGCACTACAATTATTGGCAAGAGAACGGGAATCTTATCGAGCGTGGGTAGCCACAACCCGCGAACAGGTAAGAGAAGGAATCGAATCACTCGATTCTGCAAAGCAGACGCTACGCGAACGAGGTGAAGGGGTTGACGGTGAAACCGTGGTAAACGAGCTATTGGCGAAATTACAGCAGACTAAAGGGGTTTGAGCGTGAGTCAGTATATTATCTCGCGCCCCGCAATTCGAGATTTAGAATCAATTTCAGCTTATTTTGCTGATGTAAATATTGAGGCAGGAGAAAGTTTTTTACAAGGATTTAGCAAACGGTGTAAGCAGCTTGCTAGTTTTCCAAATATTGGTCGCAGCTATGATGATTTACAGATCGGTTTGAGATGATTGCCCTTGGAAGGATACATCATTTTATATCGTCTCATCAATGATGGAATCGAAATTGTTCGAGTTGTCAATGGCAGACAAGATTTAGGTACTTTATTCAATCCCGATCGATAGCGCGATTAAGAGATAGTTCTTGATGAGAGGTTCGTTGGCAGAGCCTCCGCTTTACGGAATCGATCGCGATAACTCGATCGTCTGCCAATCTAGACTAAAATAGTACCTGTAGCCGAAAGAAGGTAACTCAAACTATGACTTTTAGCGATCTTGTCGAAACGATTAAAGAGCTTTCTACTGAGGAAAAACAAGAGATTCAACTCTTATTACATCAATATTTGTGAGAAGAACGTCGAGAAGAGATGTATGAAAACTTTTTATCAGCACAAGCGGAGCAAGAAAGGGGCGAACTAAAATATTCTGCTAATATCGATGAACTGAAGCGATCGATGGAAGAATAATTATGGAGATTAGTTTCAGTTCCTCATTCAAACGTGTTTTTAAAAAGCGTATTAAAGGCAATGCCGATCTAGAGCTTAGATTTTGGCAAAAATTGGAGCAATTCACAATTGCACCATTCGACTCCAGCTTGAAAACTCATAAATTATCAGGTAAGCTCAAAGATTTTTAGAGTTTTAGCATCGATTATGACGGCAGAGTTTTGGTCTATTTTACAGAAGATGGAAAGGCTGTATTTGTTGATTTCGGTAGCCATGACGACGTATATTAAAACCTCATAACATCGGGATTTAGCGAAGTTGATGATATTCGATTCAGCAGAGCCGACGCTACGCGATCGAGCATTCTCGATGATAGGTTCGATCGATCGATACATTAGCAGCATCGGTAAGCTGTCGAACATTTACGACAACCGATCGAGCATCTAACCTACAGCCACAGCCTGAATCTGAGGTTCAGTCCAACTAACAGTCTATAATTAAGATCGACACCCCTAAGATTCAATCCAGTGGCATTACAGAAAGAATAGATTGGATATTAAATCTTTTGCATCTCAAACCGCAGCCCCAATTCTCCTCTTCCACAAGTGTATCTGAATCATCTCTATCTGCAAAATTTTCGGAATTATCAGGAACAGAAGATTATTTTCTCTGCGCCCAAGACAATTTTACTTGGTGATAATGCTCAGGGTAAATCCAATCTTTTAGAAGCAGTAGAACTATTGTCAACACTCAAGAGTCATCGAGTCGCACGCGATCGAGATTTAGTACTTGCAGGGCAAACTGAAAGTCGAATTACTGCCCAATTGACTCGCAAACATGGCGCGATCGATCTAGCTCTAGTATTAAGGGCTAAAGGTCGGCGCACGGCAGTTGTCAATCATGAAAATCTCAAGCGGCAACTGGATTTTTTAGGAATTTTAAATGCTGTAGAATTTTCATCATTGGATCTAGATCTAGTACGCGGTAGTCCTGAGACTCGCCGACATTGGATCGACTCATTATTATTTCAGATTGAGCCAGTTTATGCACACATTTTACATGAATATCAGCGAGTCTTAAAACAGCGAAATAGTTTGCTCAAGCAAGCAGAACATCGCCCGATCGAGCCAGCCGAACTAGATTCATGGAACCATCAACTAATTTTGACTGGTACCAAAGTCATCCGTCGCCGGATGAGAATTATCGACAGGTTAGCTCCGATCGCCAGAATCTGGCATACTAAAATTAGCAAAAATACCGAACGATTGACGATTACTTATACACCAAACATCACAGCATTAGAAAATACGCCAGAATCAATTTATCAAGCATTTGTCAGTCGATTAGATCTCCGCCGTGTTGCCGAACAAAGCCTCGGCAATACACTAGTTGGCCCTCATCGCGATGAAATCGAGTTAACGATTAATGATACCCCTGCTAAGGCTTATGGCTCTCAGGGACAACAGCGCACCCTCGTATTGGCACTCAAGTTAGCCGAATTAGAACTCATCGAGCAAATAGTTGGCGAACCCCCATTGTTACTCCTCGATGATGTCTTGGCAGAACTCGATCTAACTCGCCAAAATCAACTCTTGAGTGTCATCGAAGATCGTTTTCAAACACTGATTACGACTACTCATTTGGGTGCATTTGATGCCAAATGGTTGGACTCGTCACAGATTTTACAAGTTCGATCGGGTCAGATTATTTCAGCTTAATAAATTATCTAAATTAGAAGAGGATCGATCGAATGAGTGATGAATTGGTAATTCCTCAGTTAATTGTTGGACTGGGCAATCCTGGTGCTAAATACGCCCAAACTCGGCATAATGTAGGCTTCGATTTATTAGATAGTCTTGCTAAACGTTGGCAGGTGGGATTTGCCGACCGTAAGCAATTTCAAGGCATTTATGGTGAAGGAGTTGGTAGCCATCATGCTAAAATTAGACTGCTAAAGCCGCAGACTTTTATGAATCTCTCCGGTCAATCAGTACGAGCAACGATCGATTGGTTTAAGTTACCACCAGAGTCCGTACTAGTTGTCTATGACGATCTCGATCTACCACTCGGAAAAATTAGACTACGGTTATCTGGTTCTGCTGGTGGACACAATGGGATGAAATCGATTATCTCTCATCTAGGTACTCAAAACTTTCCCAGAGTCAGAATTGGAATCGGTAAAAGTGCTGGTGAAAAAGATACAATCTCGCACGTCCTTGGTAAGTTCTCCGTAGTAGAAACACCGATTGTGAGTGAAGTTATCTATCTAGTAAATGACGCGATCGACATGAGCCTCAAGCAAGGTGTTGAAAAAGCCATGAGCCTCTACAATAATCGCTCTATTCCAGTACCAGAAGTTGAATAAATCGATCGGCAACTATTCATACTACTTTGTCAGGTAATTTGGCACGATCGCCCAAACAATTATCTCATTGGACGGCATCGCTCTTTGGATATTTAACCTTTTAGTGAGATTTATCTGCGTAGCGAAATCCCACAATTTAGGATTGGATCGTTCAGACCGAATCTAGGAACTGCGATCTCAATTAACTCAGAGCGATGCCAGATCTCGCTTGGTAATTAGGAGCATTTGGGTAAAATATGCAAGCTCAAACTCAATCTTTCCAGCCGTTTGGCGACGATCGCGATCGGGATCGAGTAATTAGGGTCAAGATTGTAAATTAGCTAATTTAGGCCAGAAAACTGGGAATTATATAGTTAGACTCTGGTGAGGATAGCTAGCTGGAACTACTAGATCGATTTAACAGTCAAAGTGACGGAGGAAAGTATCAATCGCGCCGGATCGGTCGCCGATCGATCGGATTGTCGCCAAAAATGATGGAGCTACAATCGATCTAGCTCATTCGACAACGCCAGCAGCGTAGCCTTGCCTCTGGAGTTGTCGAATGAGCCTCGACTGACTCGATCTGACAACCAAAGACCAAATTTATGGTACTTTACCATAGAGTCCTAAAATGTTGAATTTTCGCAGCAAACAGAAACAATACGATCTGTAAGTTCATCTTGAATGAGTGCTAGTCCATCAGCTTCAGATCGGGAATCATCATTCGGTACAGTTAGTCGATGACTATAGTGCCAAGCCGAAGCACCAAAATCTGCCATCACAGATGTTAATCTAGGATGTGCTCTGTTCCGGTAGAGATGTTGGTGATAAATCGTTGATGTAGCTCGATCGAACGAGCATTGATAACTAGAAATTGAGTCCACTGTTAGAGATGGAATGTAGTAAAGTGAAATTAAAATTTTTACTCGTTAGTATTGTTGGCTTCTGTCTGCTAGCAATCCCCGCTAATGCTGGTCAATTGGCATCGTGGAAATTCGATCCGGGTAGAAACAGGTTGGATTTTAAGACCAATGCCGGGGTTCAGCCTAAAGCAGTCATGTTATTTAACCCGACTCGCCTAGTAGTCGATTTACCAGGAATTAACTTTCCCAAGGCAACAGTCACGCAAAAATTATCCGGTAACTTTAGATCGTTACGGGTCGGGCAATTCGATAGTAGTACGACTAGGCTAGTTTTGGAGCTACAACCGGGATACACTCTCAACCCCAAGCGCGTGCAATTTACTGGCGAAAATCCAATTGATTGGTATGTGACTATTCCAGCACCCGAACGCGGATCGACGTTACCGACTCTATCCCCCAGACCCAATTCGCCCCAGTAATCCCTATCATTAGGAGCAAGTAGTGTGAGATACAACTGGTTATTACCCAGTGTTTTTAGTTTCGTCATGGTATCGTTGCCAGCAAAGGCAGCAGAAATGCTGTCATGGCAATTTAATGCGAACGAAAACCGCATCGATTTCAGTACTAGCACTGGCGTGAAACCTGAAGCCCAAATGCTGGCTAACCCCAGTAGATTGATCGTCGATCTGCCAGATACGCGACTCAATCAGCCGACCTCTTCCCAACTGCTCAGTAATGGGATTAAGTCGCTTAGAGTCGGTCAATTCGATCTCGATCGCACGCGAATGGTTTTAGAGTTTGCGCCCGGTTACACTATCGATCCGCAGCAAGTGATGATCCAAGCGAATACAAGTAAACAGTGGTCGGTGCAGTTACCCACACCGCAGCCACTCCAATCTTTTCCGCGTGGTGCCCCTGTCGGCTCAGTTCTCGTTTTTAATGAAAATGGTCAAATTGTGGCCGCCCAACCCGTTCGACCGCGAGTTGCGCTCAACGCCGCACTCGCGCCGATCGATTATATCGCGCTCGATCCGACCCGCACCGGAATTTTGGTGCAAACCGATCGCCAAAGTAGGATACAGCTCCGCTATACCACAGGTTGGGATATCCAATCGGGAAGCTATCGGGTGACAATTCCCAATGCGAGGCTAGCACCTGGGCACCAAATTCCCAGTGACTCTAGACGCTATCTAACGGTGAGTACCCAAGGCGATGATATTTCAATTCTCGTGCGGCGGGCAGATGGGGTCAAGGTGGATATGGTGCGCCAGTACCTAGACAATCGTTGGGTTTATCTACAGCCCGGTACTAGTACTAGTCGGATTGCGACCCGTCCACCCACCCAAGTCCCGATTGTCGTCCCCAATGCCACCCGTCCGACCCCCAAGCAAGATACTTCGCCCCCAGTCAGATCGAATAACGGTCGTGTCCTGGTGATGCTCGATCCCGGACATGGAGGGAAAGATCCTGGGGCAATTGGTGTAGGTGGTTTGCGAGAAGTCGATGTGATTTTACCGGTTGCCAAACGCGTTGCGGAAATTCTCGAAAAACAAGGGATTGCGGTCAGGATGACTCGCAACAGTGATTATTTTGTCGGGTTGAACGAACGCGTCACTATGTCGCGCGCAGCGGGTGCCACAATATTTGTCAGCATCCATGCCAACGCGATCGAAAACCGTTCAGATGTCAATGGCTTGGAAATATATCACTACAACCTCGGACAATCCTTGGCGGATACCGTACAAAGAGCAACGGTAGATTACGTTAATAAAAATGGCTTCTACCTCAACGATCGCCGCGTCCGCTCGGCACGGTTTCTCGTCTTGCGTAAATCGACCATCCCCGCTATTCTAGTCGAAACTGGTTATTTGACTAACGAAGCTGAGTCGGCTCGGCTCCGGCGGGATGATTATCAAAAAGTGATGTCAGAAGGCATCGCCAAGGGAATTATTCAGTACATCAAGGATCGTAACTAAGTTTAAATTACTTAACTATTTGCACGACCTTTTCTAAGCAATATGCAAGACCGATTCACTCCCGCCCCACCGTCCCAATCTAACAAAGTTCACCGTATCGGCGTGTTTGATAGTGGCGTGGGAGGATTGACAGTTTTGCAAGAAATCTATCGCCAACTTCCCCACGAATCAGTTATCTACTTTGGGGACACGGCACGAGTACCGTATGGCAACCGGAGTGCTGCGGAGATTCTCAAATTTACCCGTCAAACTTTGGACTGGATGGTATCGCAGCAAGTCAAAATGGCGATCGTGGCTTGTAATACCAGTTCGGCATTGGCATTGGATACCGTCAGAGATGAATACGCTCTCCCGATTCTCGGTGTAGTCTTACCTGGAGCCAGAGCTGCTGCCCGTCAAGGTCGCAGGATTGGAGTCATTGCGACCCCAGCCACCGTTAACAGTAATGCCTATCTGTACGCGATTCAGGAAGCCAATCCTCAAGCTCAAGTCTGGCAAGTTGCTTGTCCTGAATTCGTGCCCCTCATCGAAACTAATCGCCTACTCGATCCGTATACATTGGCGATTGCCAAAGAATATATTCAGCCCTTACTCGATCGATCGATCGATACATTAGTCTACGGTTGTACCCATTACCCCCACCTCGAACCGATCCTGCGGCAATTTGTCCCAATGAGCGTGCGCTTTGTCAATCCAGCCATTGCCGTAGTTACCGCCGCCGCCAAAGAACTCAAACTGTTAGGTATTCAAAGCCATCGGGCAGTTCCCACCACTTTCAGCGTCAGTGGCGACCCCGCGCAATTTTCCCAACTTGCCACTCAGTGGCTACCTACTCAACCGCTGGTCGAACAAATCGTGCTGCCCACCAGGGAATCGCCACCGCTGAATATTTGTCCAAATACGCCTGATAGCTCAACTTCAACCCTCAACAGCTCCCCCATCAGCCCAATTGCTAATTCCCTATTCCCTATGTAGAGGAAAAATAGCTTAGAATATATGTAAACTTTCGTAAACTCATCCTCTGAGCCGCTCGATCGATGACCTCAGTGAAATCCGTATTTACTCCTGTTGAAGCTGACTTACAAGCCTTGACGGAGGACCTCAAAAAGCTCGTCGGTGCCCGCCACCCAATTTTATACGCAGCCGCCGAACATTTATTCGGAGCTGGGGGCAAGCGTCTACGTCCGGCGATCGTCTTGCTAGTTGCTCGTGCGACGATGCCAGATGAAGAAATCACCCCGCGCCACCGCCGCCTCGCCGAAATTACCGAGATGATCCATACTGCCAGTCTCGTCCACGATGACGTGGTAGACACCGCAGAAACTCGTAGAGGCGTACCCACAGTTCACAGCCTATTCGATAATCGGATTGCTGTCCTCGCTGGCGATTTCCTCTTTGCACAGTCGTCTTGGTACCTGGCAAACCTAGATAACCTCGAAGTAGTCAAACTGCTGTCACAGGTGATTATGGACCTAGCTGAAGGCGAGATTCAGCAGGGCTTAAACCAATTTGAAACCGACTTCTCGATCGAAGCTTATTTAGAAAAAAGTTATTACAAAACGGCATCCCTCCTCGCCAATAGTGCCAAAGCTGCGGGTATCCTCAGTGACGCACCCATGGCAACCTGCGAACAGTTATATCTGTATGGGCGGAACTTGGGATTAGCGTTTCAGATTGTCGATGATATCCTGGACTTTACGGCTTCAGATGAAGTTTTGGGTAAGCCAGCGGGATCGGATTTAGCAAGTGGGAACTTGACTGCGCCGACATTGTTTGCGATGCAAGAATATCCCCAACTGATCGACTTGATTGCCACTGAATTTGAAGATCCAGCGGATTTAGATATGGCGTTGAGTTTGGTTCACAATAGTACCGGGATTGCCAAATCTCGGGAATTAGCCAAACACCATGCCCAGTTAGCCCTAGCCCAAATAGCCGATCTAGCTCCTTCGACTTCACTTCAAGCTTTATTAGATCTGACTGATTATGTATTGAAGCGACTGTATTAGTTAAAAATCGGTAATCTTTCCTGAATAGATCGCGATGAAAACAACTCTTGTTTTAGCAATGACCGCTGATGGAAAGATTTCGGATGCGGCAAAATCACCACCAACATTTAGCTCCGATCGGGATTATGCCCACTTAGAAGCACAAATCGCTAATGCTGATGCGATCTTGGTTGGTAATGGCACTCTCAGTGATGGGGGGAGTGTGGTTTTAGTCCAAAAAACTGCATTGATTCAAGCGAGAATCGATCGCGGACAACCGATTCAACCACCCCAGATTATCTGTTCTCGGAGTGGTAACATTGATTCGCAATTACCATTTTTTAGTCAGCCGATCGCGCGATGGTTATTAACAACTAAAGTTGGAGCGAGTGATTGGCGAGACCGATCCAGTTTCGATCGCATCCTCGAATGCGAAACCCCCGACGGTCGAGATCTTGATTGGCAAATGGCTAGAAATGAGTTAACTAAATTAGGGATTGAAAACATCTGTTTTTTGGGCGGTTCGGCATTAGCAGCTAGTTTATTTGCTGCCAATTTTATCGATGAGTTGTGGTTGACAGTTTGCCCGACGATCTATGGTGGTAGCGATGCACCGACTCCAGTCGCGGGAGCTGGATTTACCCCCGCATCTGCACCAAAGTTAACATTGTTGAGTGTCGATCGCATCGACCAAGAAATATTTTTACATTATCAAGTTCACAACACGATCGATCGAAGTTGCTAGCGATCGCATTTATCTAAATAATTGCCCCAACTTCAAAACCGCACAATCTGGCAGTTTTGAAAATAATATAAGTGTTTTCGTTGAAAGAGCTGGGTGGACACTGCCCACCATCGAGGTTTCAGGATTACGATCTCTCCTTTAAATTCACAGTAGGCGCAATTCATGAATTACGCTTACTCTAAATGCCCACTCCTAAATTTAATAGCTATCCGTAGGATTGACTAGCTTCAGTAACTTCTGCTTGATTTGGTTGTCAAATACTTCCCACTTCAGCTTAGAAAATTCCGTATTGTCATTGAACCCACACAAGAACCCAACCGGAATCTCAAATCCGCCAGCCGTGAAGCGTCCCCCACCGAAGAAACGTCCCTCGCTATTTTTGCCAAAGGCCTCCTTGATAAACTCGTCAGGATCGAGGGTTAATTTGGACGTGCGGAGGGAGCCAATCACCAATTCGACTTCATCATCCTCATCGCGGACGATGCCGTAGACAACAGCCGTATGGACGTTCTCTTCGGTCACGAGGAAATCTGCTGCTTGGGGAATCGCATCGCGATCTTCATAGCGTAAGTAGCCCACACCCGCGATCGAGAAGTTATTTTGTACTACGCGATTGGTGAGCGATCGTTGAATCACCTCCATCACCCGTTTCGATCTATATACTTGGAGGATGGCATTGAGCAGTTGTGCGTCATAAAAGCGGCTCAGGTATCCCGCAGCCAAAAAGTCTTCTTCCTGTGCCTGCATGAGGCGATTAGTGTCAGAACGTAAGCCGTGCATCAGTGCGGTGGCACATTTGACATGTTCGCTAATACTACTATCGAGTTTGAGCAATCCTGCTTGGAGGTATTGCGTCAGGATGGTGGCTGTCGCGCGGGTTGAAGGACGGATATCGACAAATTCGGCATTGAGATCTTCTTGGAGACTGTGGTGATCGATAATGACCGTAATCGGGATACCAGCTTGGCAGACAATTTCTAATAATTGACAGGTAGTACCTTGGTTATCAATTAGTACGCAACCCTGATAATGAGTGAGATCTTTTTCTTTGAGACTAGCACCCGAAATCTTTTTGGTCGGCAGCCCAGTTAATTTGACGAGGGCGATATTCTCTTGATGACTAAGGGCACCTGCGTAAACTAGATCGCAGTTGATATTGTATTGCTTGGCAATCAGTTGATATGCCCAAGCTCCAGATAGAGCATCGGGATCGGGAAAGTCTTGTAATAACACAATTTGACGTTCGCCACGATGCCGTTCTAGTGTCGCTTTGAGTGCGGCTACCCGAATATCTTCCGTGGGCAGATCGCAGCGACTTTCGAGATGAGCTGTTCCACCCACAGATGGTAAGGTGAGTGTCACTGGCATCACTAGTCCCTGACCACCTTCACTATCTTGTCTAACTTCTGGATGTGTAGCATCTGGATCGGTTAACTGTGTCATTTCGAGCAGTCCACGTATAGCAGTTGTGTCCATACCTGAAGCTTGACCATTGAGCGGCTTAGTCGAATTTAAAGACATCTAATTCAGTAGAGGTATAATATCCCTAATCACTCATCATAAACAACTGCGATCGGATTGGCAATTAGCGATTTTACTTAAGTCTCGCCAAGATATGTCACAACCTCTGTGCAGTCTGAGTTTTAGATATTTTCTCTTACCTCTACAAATCGCCAGCTTCGGGATTTAGTTACCTCAGTATCATCGCCAGCGATCGATACATAAAGCACAACCTTTGTCGAAAAACTAGCGAAAGCCCCTAGATTTATGCGTGGCGAGTATCTATTAGAGTCGCTGGAGTAAATTCAACCCATGAGTATCTGTACCACAGGTGTGCAACAAATTATAACTATTGCCCAAGCGTTTGACTGTCTCTGTTTGCTCGAAGCTCGGAATCCAGGGATTGGGATTATTGTAGGCATAATAAGTTTCCACCCCATCAATACCCAATGATACGGCTGTCGCAATCAATTCTTCTGGCGATCGACGGTACCGCGATGGATGAGCTAGTACGACAATTGCCCCCGCTCGATGCAATGCAGCGATGACGCGTTCGGCGCGGGCATCTACGCCTCTAGGTTCGCGCCCCGTCAGATATGGAGCCAGACTCGGCTCTAACGGATCGAAACCAAAGCCCAAGATATGCACATCGACTGGGGGTAAATACGCCGTAATTTCAATTCCCGTCCACAATTGAAGTGATGTGGTTGTGGGCTGTGGACTATCCTCGATAGCTTGTATTTCCAGCCAACGCGCAGCACGATAATAACCCTCGACACAATGATGATCGGTAATTGCCATACCTTGAAGACCAATTTTGACAGCTTGTGCCATCAGGTCTTCTGGCGTAAGCTTACCATCAGAGCAATTGGTGTGCATGTGGAAATTGTAATGCTTCGGACAGCTATCAGGCTGAATGTTGGTGAAGATTTGCCGGAGTAGATTGGTATTCTGTGGTGAGTGCTGGTTCCCCATGGCTTTGAATGTACGAGTCTGGTAGTTACCTACGATCGTCAAAGTATTTCTGTGAAAATTTTGCTTGTTTCTATCTCTAAAGGTTACCCCACTCTTCACAAAAATTTATGAGAGTAGGAGTTAATACTCTCTCATGATTTGGCAAGTTGTCAGTATTCCTTTTTTAATTGTAGCGGTCTGTCAGCTAGATCGGCGGCACTGGTAGTCGCGATCGAGTCCCAGTGCTAGCAAAAATCAAACCATCAAAAATCATATCTGGCTTAGGTTACAGACAATTTATGTTGATTCTCCATCGATTATCAAAAAGTTTAATGATATTTTAAGATTTCTCACAAATTTAGATGGCCGCCAACTTACTAATTTATGATATTGGGGTGTGCTAGATTTAGCACACCTAAAAGTGTGGTCTTGGCTCCCAAGTACAGCACGTTCTTTCAGCCATCAGGCAGGTGAGGCCGATCGTGTCATCAAACTTCCTCCGTTCTCTATCCTTGGCTGTGCTATTGAGTTTTATCGCTCCCATGCTCTTGATGTCAGGGTCATTGGCTAGCACTTGGTTATTGACTTGCATTCCTGGTTTGGGTTCGACGGGTCAAATTCCCACCACGATGTTGCTTGCCTTTCTCGATACCTTTGGCGGCGGCTCTGCTGTTCAGGGCATGTTAACGATCGGCTTAGTCTGCGGATTTGTCGGCGCACTCTTTGATATCTATGCCTTCTATAGCTTTCGGATGCAAAAGGGAAATTAGGATAATTGATAATTGATAGCTGAACAATGTGGAACTGCTTTCCAGTATTTCTCTCCCCCTATCTACCCTCTACCCTCTACCCTCTATCCCCTATACCCTTACAATAGAGACATAACTTTACATTGGGCGGTCGCATGGCGGAGGACTTCAGAGAATTTTTAAAGGTACTCGAAAAGCGAGGACAACTACGACGAATTAAGACACTCGTAGATTCTGACTTAGAAATTGCCGAAATCTCCAATCGGATGTTGCAATGTGGTGGTCCCGGCTTACTATTTGAGAACGTCAAAGGAGCTAAATATCCAGTAGCCGTGAATATCATGGGCACGGTAGAACGGATCTGCTGGGCAATGAATATGGAGCAACCCCAGGAGCTAGAGGATTTGGGACGCAAATTGGCAATGCTCCAACAGCCCAAACCGCCGAAGAAGATTGCTCAAGCTGTCGAGTTTGGCAAAGTATTATTTGATGTCCTCAAAGCCAAACCCAGCCGAGATTACTTCCCACCCTGCCAACAGGTGGTAGTTGAAGGAGATGACCTGGACTTAAATAGCCTACCCTTAATCCGCCCTTACAGTGGCGATGCTGGTAAGATTGTCACCTTGGGGCTGGTAATTACCAAAGATTGTGAAACAGGTACGCCCAATATCGGGGTCTACCGACTCCAATTACAATCTAAAAATACGATGACCGTTCAGTGGTTGTCGATCCGTGGTGGTGCGCGGCACTTGCGGAAAGCTGCCGAACGGGGTAAAAAACTGGAAATTGCGATCGCGTTGGGCGTACATCCGCTAGTAATTATGGCAGCGGCGACACCAATTCCGATCGATCTATCCGAGTGGTTATTTGCCGGAATCTATGGTGGCGGCGGCATCAAACTAGCTAAATGTAAAACAGTCGATATCGAAGTCCCCGCTGAGTCCGAATTTGTCCTCGAAGGGACGATTACACCGGGCGAAGAAATGGTCGATGGCCCCTTTGGCGATCACATGGGTTACTATAATCAATCCAAATCATGCCCATTGATTCGATTCAATTGCATGACCCATCGCAAAGACCCCATTTATCTTACTACCTTCAGCGGTCGTCCGCCCAAGGAAGAAGCGATGATGGCGATCGCGCTCAACCGGATTTATACCCCTGTACTCCGCCAACAGGTACCAGAAATTGTCGATTTTTTCTTGCCGATGGAGGCATTGAGCTACAAAGCGGCGATAATTTCGATCGATAAAGCCTATCCTGGTCAAGCCAGACGCGCTGCACTCGCCTTCTGGAGTGCGTTACCCCAGTTTACTTATACCAAGTTTGTCATCATTGTCGATAAGGATATCAATATCCGCGACCCGCGCCAGGTAGTTTGGGCGATTAGTTCTAAAGTTGACCCCCAACGGGATGTCTTTATCATCCCCGATACCCCGTTTGATAAGCTCGACTTTGCCACACCCAAAGTGGGACTGGGCAGCCGGATGGGCATCGATGCGACGACCAAGGTTTATCCAGAAACCGAGGCGGTATGGGGCGAACAATTGGAATCCGATCCCACAGTTGCGGCGATGGTAGACAGACGGTGGCAGGAGTACGGGCTAGCCGATATCAATCTCGATGAAGTCAATGCTAACTTGTTTGGTTATGATATGTAACCTCAATTGCTACTCATCACCTCTATAGTCGAGAGCGGCGCAATGTAGGCGGGTAAACCCGTCCACATTGCGACAAGACAAATCCTACCGAAACGCAGCCGCACCCCAAGAACACTGGGCGGGTCACCCGATCGGCAGCACTTCTCGCTGTCAACTGTCAACTGTCAACTGTTAAGCTAGATCGCCTCTGAGGATCGCGATCGCGATCGCTAGTCCCAGACAGCCAATCAAAGTGATTCCCAACATAAACAGAGCAAAAATTTCTCCACTAGAGAGCGGTCGCTCGGTCGGATCGAGATAGGCTGAAGGACGATACTTATCTGGTCGAGGTGTTAGCGGCTGAAATTGGGGGGAAGATTGGACGACAAAGAACCGCGAGTAGCCAATCTCCAAATCGTAAGCCAAGCGGCGTTCGGGATGGCTGATGGTCGCGTAAGCCTCATTCAGGGATTGAAATTTGACTGTGGCAACTGCGGTGGTGAGGTTAGTCGTATCGGGATGATATTTTTTACTCAACTTCCGGTAGGCACGGCGAATCTCGATCGCGGAGGCATTGGGATACACGCCCAATAAATCATAGTAAGTTTGCTGCTGTTGACTATTCACCAGACAATATTTGAAGAGTGGTTACCAAATTTACCGGCGGTGCTCCATCGAAATAGACCCGGTAGAGAATTGAGACTGATAAAATAGCCCACAAATACTCGCCAGTAGTAACCAAGCTAACGTATTTAGGCGCAAGTCTGGGAGCGTCACATCAGTCATATTAAACATGATAAACCCGCCAAACGCCATGAGAAAGGTAAAAAAGATCGTGCGCGAGTGTCGCCATTCGATCGGAAAATCGAGAAAAAGCAGCGTACCGCAAGTGACGATCCAACCGACAATTCCCACGAGGCAGATCGTCGCTGGTAACCCGAGACTAGCACCGAGCATGATGACAACATTATGTGGTTGCGGCACCCAGACATGGCTATAGGTTTGATACAAGTTGCCAAAACTTTGCATTCCCCAGCCAGTTAGTGGTCGTGCTTGGATCAGTTTCCCGGCAAATTTAAATTGAGCTATCCGGGTGAGTGCGTCTGGACGATCGGGATACATCTCATCCGTAATTCTCGCCCAAAAGTACCGAGGGACGATCGCGCGCAGTGGTTCTTTGAGCGGGGACGGGGCATAAGCCGAACTAAAAATAATTGCCATCAGTGCCGATACCAATCCCAGTATCCAATACCAAGATTGATAAGCTGCAAAAATCAGCATACTCGCGATCGCCCCACCCCAAGCCGATCGAGAGCTGGTGAGAATCAACGCAGTACCAATCAATAACAACAAGATTGTGAGATAAATTAATTTTGGCGATCTCCAGATCTGCCCCTGGGATAATTTTGCTGGTGACAGATCGGGATGCCGCTGCTCCCAGGTATCTACCCACAATCCCAATCCGAAGATAAATACCATCTGTAAGTATGCAGCAAAGCCAGTTGCATAACCAAATAACGATGACATCCGCCCCAACGGGTTCCCCCCTGGATGTAGTCCGAAGATCTGAATAGGGCTACCCATTACCGTCAGATTGCCACCCCATCCCAGCCATAGTTCCCCAAATCCTAACAAGATCGCTGGAATAGCGGCAAGCAGAAAAATCCAAGCCAATTGTCGTAGCTGTTCGAGGGTCTGGATCAGGACGCTGTAAGCTGCAAAAAAGCAGAAATAGGGCAAAAGATTGGCAAGTCCGAGTAGTGCATCCCCAGGTGAGACTCCAAATAATGACACGCCAATCGACCATAAGCTCCACAATGCCAACCACCAGTTGACCCGATGGCGGCGGATTTCTGGCCAAGCTTTCATCCAGGTCAATACCAGTGCGATAAAAATCGGCAATACGCCGATAGCCGGTAAGCTCGGAAAAATCAGGAACCCAATTCTGCCAAAGTTCCACGCCGATTGTAATTGTGGCTTGGGATGTTGCCAATTTGCACCAGGAATTAGGGAAAAAAAGTTAGGCATCAGGTAGCGATCGATCGAGGAAATCGGTTGCTGGGGACATAGCTAAGTCTGGCTCGTTGACAACGGGATAAAAGCTAGCAACAATCCCTACTAGTAGCCACCAGAGCGTCTGAATCTGAGGGCGATACCACTCGGTATCGGTAGTACCTTGCCCAAGAGTCGCTACCATTGCGACGATCGCCGCAATTAACCAATAAGCTTGTGGATCTCTGGTAGAACGTAACTTGGTTAAACCAGTCATGCCACAATTAAATGCCACCAATATCATCCAAATTAGCCCAGCAAGACCGACATAGCCAACTTCGACGATCGTTTCCAGGAAAATCGAGTAAGCAGCCAGCGCATTGAAGCGGGGACTAGTTTGATAAATGGGGTAAATCTGCTTGAACACCCGATCTCCAGGCCCGAAGCCCCATATTGGTCGATCCTGAATCATTTTAGCGACTGCTTTCCAGACTTCGAGCCGGACATTGTTACTACTGTCTTTGCTACCACTAAAAATACTCAACACCCGATCGCGTAACATCGGTACAGCGATAATTAGCAGCCCACCGACTGCCAGAATAACTCCTAAGGCGATCGGCAATGCCCAGGATTTCCAAAATTTGGGCAACGTTGGGCGCAACCAATAATAAACTAACGCCGCAGCTACAAACACGCCGCAGATCGCTCCCACCCAAGCACCGCGACAGTAAGTAACTTGCAGGCAGTAGGTATTGGCTACCACCATCACGATCGCTAGGGTTTTTTGTGCCCAACTGTGCCAAATGAAATAGGCAGCTACGCTAAAGGCGATCGCGGGTAGTATATACCCCGCCAATAGATTGGGATTATTGAGATAACTATATGCCCGAGTAGTTTTCGCCAAGGTAGACTCAGCATCAACCCAATTGGCTAACTGCTTGGCACCATAGATCGATTGATGAATGCCGTAGACGCTGACAACCAGGGCAACATGGAGATAAATGCCAATTAGCCAGCTCCGAATCCGCGCGGAGCGACACAATCGCGCCAACATCACAAACAATATCAAGTACAGACTGAGCAAATTCAGTCCCCTGATGGCGGCATCTTTGACTGGTGATAAACCAGTCGAGATCGCTGAAATCGCCCAAAACACCAGCAGTGTGATGTGAATCGGGGTGATGCCACTCTTGCCACTATCTACTAGCGTCAGCAATACCCAAAAAGCAGCCACTCCAACAAGTAATAACGCAATTACTTCGGTAGATAACCCTGGTGTCGAAGGGACAAAGGGCGACAACACAAATATAAGCGAAGTTAAAATCGCCCCGATTTCATCACCCCACTGCATCAGCCAACTCTGCTGTCGCCAAGATCGGAGGCTCCCTACCCAGCGATGAAGATAACTAGCATCAACCCATCGATTTGGGGATATGTCTGATAATGTCAGGCGTTGCCAAAAAGAATACATTCAATTATTCGATAGTTGATAGTTGTCGCGATCGAAATTATTCATCCATTCCCAAATAATCTTACTACCAAAACCCGTAAATACCCTCAAAATTCTAGCTGTGGTGTCCATGACACAACTATTGTTACTACAAGCCCGACTTGAAAAAGTCGGGCTTGTGTCTGATTGGATGTTCGCAAGAAAATAGCTAATACTCGATCGATTACCACTTGAGCAAGTTAAACTGCTCCATATCTACAGTATCGCGGTTGCGATAAATCGATAGGACGATCGCCAGTCCCACTGCTGCTTCTGCTGCGGCGATCGCAATGACAAATACCGTAAATACTTGCCCTTTAATCTCAACTGGATCGATATAGTTAGAAAAGCCCATCAAGTTTAAATTGACAGCATTTAGCATCAACTCGATCGACATTAGGACGCGGACTGCATTGCGGCTAGTAACTAATCCATAGATTCCGATACAAAACAGCGCAGCAGCTAAAATTAAAAAATATTGTAATTGCAACATAGTCTAGATATTGATGGTAACTTAGCTTCTATTTCTCGATGCCGGCCAACTCTCTCGGGCGTTCGGGCAAGGTGAGACTGTCTTGAGTGGAAGTTTCACCAGAGATATTGTCTGGGATAAAGTCGCGACGCGCGAGGATAATTGCTCCCACCATTGCCATTAGTAATAAAATTGAAGCTAATTCAAACGGTAGGAGAAAATCAGTGAAAAAGTGCTTGGCTAAAGGGACAATCGAACTTGCTAATGGCGTTGTCGTCGAAATTTTCCAAGGAGTCGCGATCGAGACAGTACTCAAAAGTGTGAAAATACCCGCACAAATTAATGCAATCGAACCTTGTCTGAGCCAGCCATTTTTAAGCGGTTTGAAGTCTTCACGCTTATTTACCAACATGATTGCAAACAAGATCAACACATTGATTGCACCGACATATACCAGGATTTGAGCTGCGGAAACAAAGTCAGCATTGAGTAGGATATAAGTCCCCGCCATACTAATAAATACTCCACCTAATAAAAAGGCAGAATAAACGATATTAGCAAATAAAACTACACCCAAAGCGGCACCCAGCATTAGGAACGAGAGGATGCCGAACGTAACTAACCGAACGCCTTCAGCGATTTCCATTTTTATTACTTAGTTTGTGTGGACTAGGGTCGCATTTCCGCCGAATCTTGAATGGCAAGTTGACTAGATGTAAAACATGATGCCTACTATTCCCAAGCCCAAAGTTGGGCTGGTTGGCAAGTTATTTAGTGCTATTGGCGCGTTGGCTACCCGCCGGTAAATCGTGAGGCTCCATGACACCTTTGGGTAGGTATGCCATCGTCCGTAGCGCAGTTACCATCGGATCGTCAGTGACTTTGGTCGGGAGGCGACCTAGTGCCACACTATCATAATTGAGCTGGTGGCGATCGAATGTCGATAGCTCGTATTCTTCAGTCATCGACAGACAATTGGTCGGACAATACTCAACGCAATTACCACAAAAGATACACACCCCAAAATCGATACTATAACTATTTAGTTTCTTTTTCTTGGTGGCTTTGTCAAACTCATAGTCAACAACCGGGAGATTGATCGGACACACCCGAACGCAGACTTCACAAGAGATACATTTGTCAAATTCAAAATGAATTCGACCCCGAAACCGTTCGGACGGAATCAGCTTTTCATAGGGATATTGAACTGTGACGGGACGACGCTGCATGTGATCGAATGTCACCGCCAGCCCTTGCCCGATATATTTAGCAGCTTGAGCTGTTTCTTTACCGTAATCGACTACTTGTTTGAGAAATTTCAGCATGATCGAGAGTGTGTGGAGGGTAAGGGGTAAGGGGTAATGGGTAAGGGGTAATGGGTAATTGGTAATGGGTAATGGGTAATGGGTAGCGAAAAGTGCGGGAACAGGGGTTTCCCCAAGTAGAGCACCTTTTCAAGACAATGGGTAATGGGTAATGGGTAATTTTTATAACTGTATTTACTCAAGCCCGAAGCCCAAAGCCCAAAGCCTAACCTCCTAAAGCCTAAAGCCTAAAGCCTAAAGCCTAAGAACTAACCTCCAAAAGCCGTCGGAAATGCCAGCTTGAGTGCAGCGGTAATCAACAGATTTGCCAAGGCAATCGGGAGCATGAATTTCCAACCCAGATCGAGGAGTTGGTCGATTCGCACGCGGGGTACCGTCCAGCGGGTGAGGATGGCGAGGAAGACTAGGAAATAGGCTTTGAGGACAGTCATCGCAATGCCGAGCGATGCATCGACTACCTGTACCCAAGAAGTTGACGGATCGACACCGATGAGATCGCTCAACAGCTCGATCGGAATCGGACTCGACCAGCCACCGAGATAGAGGATTGCGACCAGTAGCGCAGATAATACTAGATTAACGTAAGAAGCGATGTAGAAGAGGGCAAACTTCATCCCGGAGTATTCTGTCTGATAGCCAGCTACCAGCTCTTCCTCAGCCTCTGGGAGGTCAAAGGGCAGACGTTCGCATTCGGCTAGTGCGGCGATCCAGAAGATGACAAAACCAACAGGTTGTCTCCAGATATTCCAAGATAGAATTCCGTAGCCGGATTGCTGGTGGACGATATCGATCGTACTAAGACTATTGGACATCATCACGATCGCGAGGACGGACAGAGCCAGCGGAATCTCGTAGCTGATCGACTGAGCCGCCGCTCGCAAACCACCAATTAGCGAGTATTTATTATTCGATGCGTATCCAGACATCAGCAAGCCAATCGGGACGATACTCGATAGCGCAATCCACAGAAATACGCCCGTACTGACATCGGTAATCACCAGATTTTGTCCGAAGGGGACGATCAAGTAGGAGATAAATACTGGCAATACAACAATGATTGGCCCTGCTGTAAATAGGATCGGATCGGCATTGGCAGGGGTAATATCTTCTTTAAATACCAGTTTCAAGCCATCGGCTACTGGTTGCAAGACACCCAACGGGCCGGCAAATTCTGGGCCGATTCGCTGTTGAACGGCGGCAGAGATCTTCCGCTCCAGCCACACGTTAACCAGTACGCCGACGGTGGCACCGATGATCATCAGCAGCATCGGAAATGGCATCCAGAGAACTCTAGCTAGTTCGACTGAGATTCCCAAGTCACTGACGGATTGGATAAAAGTTCCTTGAAGGTCGATACCTGAGTTCATATGGCTATGCTTCGTTAAGTGAGGTGTGTCCGCGAGTCGATAGCATGAGGTTGAAGGCGAGGAACTAGATCCAATGCCCAATTCACACCTCATCTTATCAGAAAAGCTGTTTGTCCCTTGACTATTGAAGATCGGATCGTCGATCTGTCTAGCTCAGGTGAAGTTGCAGAATCGGCAACAAATATGAGTAATTTTACCTACCAGTATATCGCGGCACGGTACTTCGCAGCGACTAGACCAAAGTTTTCGGAGTATTGGCTAGGCTTATCCTCTGGCACGATAGAGACTACAGACAATTTGACCATCTTTGCGCGATCGAAATGATGACATATTTCCATCTAGATCGGTAATTAAGCGATCGCGACAATCATAAGATGCGGCTGGTCTGTCGATCCCATCGATCCTGACTAGGGCTTGATATTGCCAATAATTCTTGGCACTCCGTTTGATATCCACGATACAAATCTGATGACCGTCTACCTGGCGGCAAAACTCTGCCCTCGCCGGAATCATCCCCCCCAGCCAGATACATAACCCGATCGAAAATAATTTGATTAGAAATCTCAACACCTGTCGATCGATAAAGTATGCCAATACTCGTATTTATAACATCTTAATTGTCCAAAACCTAGGTGGTGGGCAGTGCCCACCTTACAACTACGCTCATACCAAGCTGTCAACTGTCAACTGTCAACTGTCAACTAACTTAGAATCTTTCCCCAATCCCGAACTGAATCCGAGTTTCCGAACGGTTATTGAGTGCATAGTCGATCCGTATCGGTCCGATGGGTGAATTCACCCGGATACCAGCACCATAGCCAAGCCCACTCCCAGGCTTACCCCGAACACCGGCTGGATCGCCAGGAACGCTGCTTCCAGTACCCAAATCGGTACCGTAGTCCACAAAGATTCCTGCCCCAACGATCGAAATCAATGGGAACCGATATTCTGCGGTTGCCTGGAGATAACTCCGTCCCGATCCCACATCGCCATCTTCAAAACCGCGCACAGAGCTACTACCACCGAGACTGAACGCTTCATAAGGCGGCAAATCGCCTAAGACCGTCCCACCTTGAATGTTAAATACCAAAGCCTGAGAACCAGGAGTAAAATTCAATAATTTTACGGGTGTATAGTTGGTAAAACTCGCCCTGGCTCTGGTCATAAAGATATTGCCCAGTCCAACTGGTATTGACTGATCTAGTCCGAGTTTGAGCAGCGTCCCTTGAGTCGGATCGGTAAAACTATTCCGCAAATCTTGAGTGATGCCTAGCTGTACCATTAACAGATCGTCTTGACCCGTTTTACTAAAAGTCAGATCGTTATTTTTGTCGTCTTGCGGCACCAATGCGGAACCATCCACATTTTGAATTGCCACCCGTTGATATTGCACGCCGAGCGAACCACGCCAAGCACTATCGCTGAAAGGATCGCCATTAAGTGGGCGATTGAAGGTAATCCCCCCACCCTGACGGCGAATTCGGGGGATATCGGTACCCTGTGGAGTACTGGGGATATAAGTTGGCGTTTTACCACCATCAAATACTAGGGATGTCGATCGACGTTGGAAGAGGTTAGCTGTATATGATGTCCGGTTAGGATCGGTGGCAATCCACGGATCGGTGAAATTTACATCGAACAATATATCCGATCGCGTACCGATCTGAACTTCAGCACCTAATTTTTGAGCGTTACCACCAATATTTAGTTGGTTGTAGCTGACACTTCCAAATAAGCCACTGGTCGAGCTAATCCCGCCCCCAGCCAAGATCGAAGCAGTTTTTCGCTCGATGACATTGAGTTGGAGAATTACTTTGGCTGGATCGCTACCAGGCGCAAAGGAGACGCGGACATCATCAAATAAACCCAATCCAAAAATCCGGCGCAGATCTTTTTCGGCAGTATTGCGGTTGAAGATTTTACCAGGTTTTAGTTCAGCTTCGCGAGTGACGATAAAGGGGCGAGTCGTACCAGTAATTGGTTTTTTCTGGTCGTCTACCAGCGCACCTTCCTTGTTGATAAAGCGAACTTGTACGTCTTCGATCAGTCCTTCAGCAATTACCAAAGTCAGCTTGCCATCGGCACCGAGTTCTTCGACATCGACTACTTGGGCAAGATTATAGCCCTGCTGTTGGTAGAGTTGGTTTAGTTGCTTGATTGCCGCTTGCAGATCGACTGCGTTTAACTTTTTGCCATACTGTGACTGGAATAAACTATCGATATCTGCCTGTTTTAACACGCTACTGCTATTGGCTGGGAGCGTTCTGATTTGAACTTGGCTCAGGTTGCCGTATGGAGTTACCAGGAAGCTCAGTCTGACACCTTTGGGGGTATCTTCAGGGACGATTTCGACTGCGGAAAATGCACCCAAGGCTTTAATCGCATTGAGATTTTGCTCTAGTTGCTCGCGGGTGGTCGGCTGTCCAGGTTTGACAGTCAGCACTTGACGGACTTTTGATTCTAGTTCTGGTTCGAGTGTGCCCTGGGGACTTTTGATGATGATATCAGAAACCAAGACCTGCTTTTGGTTGGGGGCGGCTGGGGTCGCGGGTTGCTGGCTCTGTGGCTGCTGAGTTGGCGTGGTGGTGGTTGGCTTCGGTTTAGTTGGCTTGCGGGGAACGACCTTGCGAGTTTTGCGAGTGGTTTGAGCGAGTAAATCTTTGGCTGTTGATACGCCAGTGATGAGGGCTGGTTTCACATCACCAGCCTGAGTCGGCTGTGCCGATTGCCATGCTAAATTCTCAGGTGATAAGATCTTCTCATTTTTATAGCCACTCCGTTGGAGAATTTGGGCTGATTCGGCAAGTACCGGGACATTACCAGCTATCTGGGCGATCGTCGCAACGGTGATGGCTAGAAATAATTTAAGTTGAAGTTTCATGTGTTTGTATAGTAAATAGCGGTTAGCGTCGATAGCTAGAGTAGATAATTGGCTCTAAATCTCCTGCCCACCGAATTCTACTCTTTGACTCCTAGAACTCTGACCAAAACTTGTTGGTAAGCATCTTCGATGTTGCCGAGATCGCGGCGGAATCGATCTTTATCCAAGACTCGTAAATCGGGATCGGGTTCCCCAGTCAGCCACAACCGGCAACTATCGGGGCTAATTTCATCGGCGAGTAAAATCTGCTGTTGCCCATCGACACCAAATTCGATTTTGAAGTCAACTAAAGTAATACCACATTGCTGAAAAAAGTTTTGGAGGATGGTATTTACCGCCACGGCTTTGGAATGCAAAATCTCTAGCTGGGCGGGAGTCGCCAAATCCATCAGTAGTAATCGATCTCTAGTCAAGAGCGGATCGCCTAAGCGATCGTTTTTATAAAAGAATTCTACCAATGGTTGTGGTAGCACAGTCCCCAATCCAATCTCCGTTTGTTGACAGAGACTACCCGCTGCAATATTTCTGACGACAACTTCGATCGGGATGATGCGTACTGCTTTGACTCGCATCTCATTCACCGCTGGACAATCGATATAATGCGTTGCAATCCCCTGTGACTCGATCGATCGAAATAAATGTGCCGCGATTTGACAATTAATTTCGCCTTTCCCGACGATCGTCCCCCGCTTTTGGGCATTGAAGGCGGTAGCATCATCCTTAAAGTAAGCCAGGAGTATCTCTGGATCGTCTGTAGCGTAAAGAATTTTTGCCTTACCTTCGTAAATCTGTGGATGACAATTCATGCTGAAATAGTTAAAATTATGGAAGTAACACCAAATTTCTAGTAAAACTGGTAGTAGCTTGTAAGTGTTTGTCAATAGCCGATACTTAGATCTTAATATCCAATGCCACACATTCGATCGTCAAGATCGATAACAGGATAAGATAAATTTAAATCGGTGTCACTGCTTAGTATCCAAGTAAAATGAGGCAATATTCAATCCAAGGATCGGATCGATCGTCTCCCCATTAATATTTCGCAGTTTTCCGAGCTGTCCTACACGGTAGTGCGAGAACCAATCAAAATTCGTCATTCATAATTGTATCGCAGCAACTAGGACGCAATATCAATGTCAAAAAAGAGCGACTTTTATCTATATCAACAAAACCGCTACAACGGTGATTTTACACCCGAACACCTGATCTTTAATAGCAATCTGCAAGAATTTACCCAGAGAATTAGCTTTATTTGTAGCCTCGAAACTGCTGGCAAGCTGACTCCTGAAGAATCCTATAAGCAGATCAAAGGTCTCTGGAAAGACATGAAACGAACTAAGAAACAGCTTGGGATCGGCGCACAGATGCCACCGAACGACAGTAATGATGAAGCTGGGGATTAGGTTTTAGGCGTTCAGGTCAACGTGTTCGCTACGCCAACGGTGGTTTTTTTATCAGAAAACTGGGTGAAAACCTCCCCGTTCACGGGGAATTTGCGGGAGCGGACGAAGTTCGCTAGTATGCGCTGTGACTGAGTACTAGCAATCTTACCAGGAACGTGCTAGAATTTAAGAATGCAAAAAGCCTTTCGCTACCGCTTCTACCCAACGACCGAGCAAGAACATCTTTTGCGCCGGACGATGGGATGTGCGCGGTTGGTGTATAACAAGGCGTTAGCTGCTCGTACAGAGGCTTGGTATGAACGCCAAGAACGAATTGACTTCGTTAAAACTTCCTCCATGCTTACTAGCTGGAAAAAGCAAGAAGACCTTGATTTTCTCAATGAGGTTAGCTCTGTACCGCTTCAACAAGGGTTGAGAAACCTTCAAAAAGCGTTTACTAACTTTTGGGCAGGGAGAGCTAAATATCCCAACTTCAAAAAAAAGAGTAATGGCGGACATGCTGAATTTACTAAGGCAGCTTTCCGATGGAAAGATGGTCAAGTATTTTTAGCTAAATGTATCGAGGCTTTGCCGATTAGATGGAGTAGAGATTTACCTTCTGATTGTGAACCATCTACTATCACCGTTAAATTAGAAGCTAGTGGTCGCTGGTTTGTTTCCCTGTTGGTAGATACTAACATTACTCAACTGCCTAAAACCGATAAACAAATCGGTCTGGACATGGGGATAACTAGTCTGATTACTACCTCTAACGGCGATAAGATTGCTAATCCCAAGCAATTCAAACAACTCCACAAGAAGTTGAAGAGAGTCCAAAAAGCTTTGTCTAGAAAGCAAAAAGGGAGTAACAACCGACATAAAGCCAGGGTGAAAGTAGCTAGGGTTTACGCCCAAATCACTGACGCTCGAAAAGATTTTTTGCATAAGCTGACAACTCAACTGGTGCGTGAAAACCAAACTATCGTGGTTGAGGACTTGGCGATTAAAAATATGGTAAAGAACCATAAACTTGCCCTTGCCATTAGCGATGCTAGTTGGGGTGAATTGATTCGTCAACTAGCATACAAATGTGAGTGGTATGGGCGAGAACTGATTAAAATCGACCGCTGGTTTCCTAGCTCTAAAAGGTGCGGGAACTGTGGGCATATTGTAGATAAACTACCGTTGAATATCAGAGAGTGGGAGTGTGGCGTATGCCATGCAAAACACGATCGTGATATAAATGCCAGTCGGAACATTTTGGCGGCTGGGCTAGCCGTGTCAGTCTGTGGAGCGAACGTTAGACCTGATAGAGATACCTCTATTGGGCAGTTGCGTGAAACCCGTAAGGGAAAGAAACAGAAACCCTAGTTGCGAAGCTAAGGAATCCTTGCCGTTTACGGCAGGGAGTATGTCAAAAGATATGTCCCTCTAACATCACTAGACTTCCTGCGAAAGTAGAAATACAATTTTTTTGAGTACTACTTTCATCGAAAATCTTCCCTATTCCCTGACTTTCGCAGGAAGTCTAATGTTTAGTTGCTAGCACCTGCTGATAGTATTTTTGTAACTGCTGTGTCGCTGCCGCCCAGCCCCAGCGTTCGGCTTCGGCGCGGGCATTGTCGCGGAGCTTGAGATTGGAGGTTGAGCTAAACAGAGTTTGTGTCGCCACGATCGCGCCTTGAGGATCTTGAGGGTCGAACAGATAGCCATTAGATCCATCAGTCACTAGATCGGGAATCCCACCCGATCGAGCCGCAATTACCGGGCATCCTGCTGCCATCGCCTCCAGCAGCACTAACCCGAGCGTTTCTGTTCGAGACGGGAAAATAAACGCATCAGCCACCGCATAAGCTGCCGCTAAGTTTTCGCCACCCAAGTAGCCCACAAAATGAGTTGGCGTACCGGCAAAATAGGCTTCCAAACAATCGCGATGTGGCCCATCACCGACGATCGCCAGCCTTGCCCCCGGAATTGATGCTAAAACGGGCTTAATCTGCTCGATTTCTTTCTCAGCACCCAATCTACCTACATATAGCAATAGCCGGGTCGCTGGCTGCCCTTGGCACAGAAAATCGCGCATTTCTACCGTCGCTCTAGCCGGATGAAAAATTTCAGTATCTACGCCGCGCTGCCACAAATCCACGCGATCGATCCCATGTGCGCGCAGTTCCCCCACCATCGCAGTGGAAGTACAAAGATTTAAATCTGCTTGATTATGCGCTCCTTTGAGTAGCTCCCACAATAAGCCCTCCAGCAGCCCTAATCCATAATGATGCAAATATTTGGGTAAATGTGTATGGTAAGAGGCAATCAGCGGAATATTGGTAGATTTAGCATAAAAAATACCAGCTAACCCCAGTACGGCTGGATTGACAACATGAATCAGATCTGGCTGGAATTTTGTCAACTGTTGACCGATTTCGGGGCGGGGCAGAGCTAATTTTAGTTCGGGATACAACGGCAATGGAAAGGCCGACAATCCATAAATTTTCGCCCCTTGGTAAGACTGCAATCCGCCATCTGGGCAGAACACCAAGACATCATCGCCATGCAGTTGTAGTTGCTCGATCGTGTGTTTGAGTCGAGTGACAATGCCATCGACTTTCGGCAAAAAAGTTTCGGTGAATAGAGCAATACGCATCGGTTCCTAGCTATCAAAAATCTCGATCGGATGGTTAGCTTGCAGCTTGGAGCAGACTGCTGACCAAATTTGCGGACGGAGCTGTAACTGCCGATCGTCAGTCAATTTCTGCTGCCTGTCCATTAGCAGCACTCCTACTATTACTACCACAACTCATGTCGGTATTCATGGATGTTCTACACCGAATCTAGGACAATTGCTCGATCGGTTGCCGATTTTCAGACCAACAGACATTTTTGCAGGTTGTGGCTATTCTCAAAAACTGCCGCTTTAGGACTTGACTCAAATCCAAATATCAGTTATGCTCAGTAAGCACGAAAAATACGGACGGTTAGCTCAGTTGGTAGAGCTCCTGCCTTACAAGCAGGCTGTCACAGGTTCGAGTCCTGTACCGTCCATTACCGTAAATTATAAATTTCTCCATAGTCTGCCGGACTGTTGTTGTTGTACATTAACTAATTATTTGTCACTGTTATTTCATTAGTGTCAATATTCGTTACAGGAATCCTTGTCTAGCAACACTTCCAGGCGATCGGTCTATTTTTAGCACTCGATCGCGTATTGTCATCGATCTTGGCTTATTGAGACTCGATCGAGAAGAAATCGCTACGATCCCTATTGCCTCGTTAGGGTTTGAGGTGCGCTAGCCGTGACAAAGGTGCCACCTTTGAAGAATATCGACGGTATGCAGATCATCTCAATAAACTATAAGGAGTAGGTATGGGACGTTCGCTAGAACAAGTTACAGATAGTCTCTCACCAGAGATGCGCCAAAAAATTGAGAGTGGCACTAAAGATTTAATCTTGGAAGTAGAAGCTATGAGGTTAAAACAATTGCGAGAGCGGTGGGGAATTTCCCAGCAAGAATTAGCTAAAATTCTCGATATTAGTCAGCCCGCAGTCTCGAAACTCGAAAATCAACAGGACTTCCTATTATCGACACTGCGCCAGTATGTCGAATCTCTAGGCGGAAAGCTAGAAATCAACGCCACTTTCCCCGATCGAACGTCGATTAAGCTAGAGATTGCACCAGCCCCCGCTCCAATTCCCACCCACGTTTTAACACCACCCGATCTTCACCACTGAGTTCAGATCGGGACTTGGTTTAGAAATATCTTGTCATGGTATTTCTAACTCAAGCCGACGTTGCGATCCGGTTCCCGATCGAAATCAAATTACCTTAAAATTTGGGCTTGGTTTCAGTTTTAGGTGTGGAGCCAGATCCAGCAGCGGATTGGATATTCACGATGTCGATCGTTTTGAGCGTACCATCGGGTTGAACTTTCCAGATATCATAAGCACCGACGACATCCCCTTGGATATCGAGATCGACATTACCACTAGCACCTTGATAGTTAATTTTCTTGCCAGCTTTGAGTAGGGTAATCGCTTCGCACAGATCGGAAACTTCTTGCCCATCACCGCCAGCAACTTCCCGAATTTTGCTAGCAATACCTTCCCCAGTATTGATTTTGGCTGATTGAGCTGCCAGCATGATGAGGGCTGCGGCATCCCAGGAGTGTTGCAGGTACGCGGTGAGAGGTTTTCCGGTTGCCAGCCACTTTTTATTAAAGTCTTCTAGAGCCTTGCCATGTGCCCCAGGAACGGTACCGATCGCCCCTGCGAGGATAAATTTGTTATCTTTGTCTTTGCCGACCTGATCGGGGAATTTGGGCGAGTAGGCACCATCGGGCAGCATAATTGTCACACCTTTACTCAATCCCTGTTCGTAGGCATCTTTGAGCACGATCGAACCAGTATCGGGATAGACGATCGCGGCGATGGCTTGGGGCTTGCCTTCAAAAGCGGCTTTAACTTCAGATGAGAAGGTAGTACCCTTGGCATCATAACGGGTAGGTTTAGCTTCATTGGTAATCGTACCGCCCAGTTTTTTGAAGGAGGCAACAAACTCTTTCTCAAAGCCGACACCATAGTCGTTATTAATCACGATCGTGGCGACTTTTTTAAATCCTTGTTTGATGGCTAATTGTGCCATTGCTTGGGCTTGATAGGTATCTGGTGGTGCTGTCCGCGCCCAATAACCTTGATATTTACCAGCTTTGGCGCGTTCGGTGAAAACGGGACTGGTGCTTCCAGGTGAGACAATCATCACCTTATTTCTCACAGCAACATCGGCGGCGGCAGTCGAAATCCCACTCCCAAATGCGCCGACGACACCGGCAACTCGATCTACTTCCGAGAGTTTGGTCATTGCCGCAGTACCAGCACTCGGATCGCTTTGATCGTCTTCAGATACTAGGGTTACGGGTGCGCCATTAATCCCACCACAGCCATTGACGGTATCTACAGCCATTTTAATGGCATTGGGGAGGGGTTGGGCGATCGAGGCTAAGTCACCAGTATTTGATAATAGGGAACCAATTTTTAAACCTTGGCTAGTGGTGCCAGTACTGGCAGTTGGGTTAGTATTACCTGGGCTACCGATCGGAGTTGGATCGCTACAACTGGTAGTTAATAAACTAGTAACAGTCGTTAATAACGCTAATACTAATGCTAGTTTAGGTTGGATGCGGAGACGGGGGTTAGTCATAATTTGGATCTTACTCTTCACACTAATAATGGTCGGCTTAACTCGATCGCCAGCAGTGACCATCTGCCGTTGATGTTATCACTTTTAGTCGAAATAAAGATCGGCGACGAGCCAACATTAGTGGGGATGGTTAGTTAGGAAGTCTAGCATCAGATAGCTCGGTGACAACTTTGAGAAATTCCGCCAAGATAATTGATGAATCATCTTTTCGCCAGATGACCGAAATCTGGCGACGGAGATTGGTATCTTGGATCGATCGATAGACAACTCCGCGCCGCTGTAAATTTTGGACGTTACTGGGTAAGATCGCCAGCCCCACTTCCGCCACCACTAGGCTCAACATTGTGACTAACCAAGTAGCCTGAACATCTCTAATAATATTTGGCTCGAAGCCAGCTTGTTGACAGTAATAAATAAACTGTTTGTAAAAGGGAAATTCATCGATCGACGGTAAGATTAATTTTTGCTCGGCTAGATCGCTTAAGAATACTTGCTGTTGGTAGACTAGAGGATGTAATTCGGGCATGGCAACGACGAGGGATTCTTCCATAATCGGCAGGAGATTTAAGCTGCGATCTGGCTCCTGAGTAGTGGCAATTACTTCAAAGCCTACATT
>JBBRVB010000007.1:0-33121 GCA_038247275.1 Chroococcales cyanobacterium | reverse complement strand
GGGCGGTTTTATGCAAATAAATATCGCTAAGTTCGATTACCTACAGTAGGCTCCACCAACGATCTCAAACGAACCCGCCCATCTTCACTAGGATCGATCCTATGCCCGTTTACGAATTCGTTCTTGCAAACGAGCAGCCACATCCGCACTCAATTCCGGCTCTGGTTCAACTAATTCGCGTGTCGCCAAAACTGACTCGATCTCATCATCCGAAATTTGCCCCAATTTATTTGTTAATGACTGAAAAGCCTGTAGCTGTTGTTTAACTTCCACATCAGAAACAGCCACAACCGCATAAGCTAAAGTCGTCTGACGAGTCAATGCATAGACAATATACTGATTTAGCGATACCCCTTCACCATCAGCTAGATGAGCGAGTTGTTGGTGTAATGTTGCTGGCAATCGTAATGTCAATCGACTCATGATTCAAATTATCCTGTTGCTAACACACTCACAAATTCTACTGGTGTCATCACCCGTAGTCCCAATGACTCCCTCGCACTCCGAAAATCTTTAATATTAGATGTGACAACGATCGCACCTGCATTCATCGCACAATCGATTGCTAAATCATCACCTGGATCTGGTGAAGTCGGCCACCACAAGAAATAAATAATTGCTACTTAATCGCCTTACGAAATTCGTTTGCAGCATTCAATCGAGAAGTTTCTGCCATCAAGACACAGCGAGTCAGCAAATCGATATCTAGTGAAGTGAGTTCGGGGATTTCACTACGGGTAATGCGATCGTACTTGCCATCTCGGAAGCGATAGAGACTAAATACCCCATCTTGCCAAAACCAGACTTCCGAGATTCCCAATACTTGATATCGCTGAAGTTTATCAAAACCACCACTGGTTAAGACTACTTCAATTGCTAGATCGGGAATAGATTTAGATGTGCCAAAACAATAAGATTCATCGGCTTCGAGTGAAACTTCGCCCTCTCGCTCCTGAGTCATCGAACCCGTCGGTTCAAATTCAATCGCCATTTCCAAGCAAAATAACTCGATGAGCATTCCAATAATGCTTTTGAACAATTCGTGAGTTCTTCCTGGCATCAGAATTTCGATCGTTTTATCAAAGTAAGCTAGCCGAATACCTGGAGCCTCGGCAAAGCCAGCTTGAATTAACTTGAATTGCTGCCAGTCGATGCCAGAGTAGACAAGCTGGCGATCGGCATTTTTTGGGAGTAACAAGGTTCGATTCATCATCGATCTCTGGACATTTTTAAACGCTTCCTGTCGAAATATTAACCGATCTTTGCCTGATGAGTCGATTTAGATAGCTGGGTAAGATACTATCGCTCTTTGCTCAGAGGCGATTATGCTGCATGACTAATCAGAAAATGAGTCATCTCGGCACAAATACCTTCTAATTCGATCCGACTAGATTCGGGTAAGCCAAAACCGACATAACTAAGTACTTCCTCCCAGGCCTGGAGTTCGGGCATTGTCTGGACTTGACGCAATTTTTCGGCATAAAAATTGTGCCAAAATAGGGGGGCGATTTGGTCGTATTTTTTCCAGCGTTTGCGCCAAGCGCGGACATCGCGATGATTGGGTAGTGCGACACCGACGATCGGTGGTAAGTCGGCATAGCTGACAAATGTACTGGTTTTTTTGCCGACAACATGCACCACATATCGCCAGCAATTAACTTTGTAGATCTCGTCTGGCGATCGCTTGAGATGCATGGCGACTGCCGATTTTGTCACAAATCGACTTTGAGGGTTGGTTACAACTGTGGCAGGTTTGGAGGCGAGTAGCATGGGGACACCAAAAGGGGGCGAATAAATTATTGGTGATGCACGAAATTGGGGGTGCTGGTTTGGGCATAAAGTGGGGGAAATTATCCTGTGCCTTACCAGTATGAAGTTAAGTGGATTTACTACTATTATAGTACGTTTTTACCATAAAAGTCAGAGATGGAGTTAAATTGTACGCTGAATTTCGATCGAAATTCAAGACACCAGATATGGCGTGGTAGTTAGATCGTGACGCTATTTGCTGTGATTCTGGATCGAGGGGATGCGGTAGTGTCGATCGAAATTGGGAAAGATAAAGTGATACCACATTTAACCTCGATGGACGATCGATCCTTAAATCGCCGTCCCTTCGACTAATTCAGTTGCAAATTATGGCTACTATTGTTTCTCCATCACCCATTCAGCGACTTACCGCCAATATCGCGAGTCAAATTGTCGGTAAGGATCGCCAGATTCAGCTTGTTTTGACCGCGCTCCTAGCTGGGGGACACGTATTATTAGAAGATGTCCCTGGAGTGGGGAAGACTTTACTCGCCAAATCGTTGGCAAAATCGATCGATGGTAAATTTCAGCGGATTCAGTGTACTCCAGATTTATTGCCTTCAGATGTTACGGGTACTAATATCTGGAATCCGGGTAGTCGTGAATTTGAATTTATTGCTGGGCCAGTTTTTACAAATATTTTACTGGCGGATGAGATCAACCGGGCGACACCACGCACGCAGTCGGCATTATTGGAAGTGATGGAGGAGCGACAAGTCACATTGGACGGTCATTCTCGCTTAGTGTCGGCACCTTTTTTTGTGATTGCTACCCAAAATCCGATCGAGTCGCAGGGTACGTTTGTGTTGCCAGAAGCCCAGATGGATCGGTTTACAATCTCGCTGAGTTTGGGCTATCCCGCTGCTGCTGAGGAACTCCAAATGCTGCAAGGATTGGCAGCAGGTGTCTCGGTGGCTAATTTGGAACCCTGTATCTCGGTAGAGCAACTCCAGGCGATCCAGCAGCAGTGTCGTGCCGTTGCTGTCGATCCGGCGATCTCGCAGTATATTGTCGATCTCGTCCGAGCCACCCGGCAAGATAGTGAGATCGCGCTGGGGGTCAGTCCGCGCGGTGCGGTGGCACTCTATCGGGCAACCCAAGCGTGGGCATGGCTACAAGGGCGGGCTTATGCGTTGCCAGATGATGTGAAGGAGTTAGCTGTGGCTGTCTTGGCACATCGGCTGATGATGGCGGGCGGTCGGCGTAGTACGCAGGCGATCGCGAGACTATTACAAGCTGTACCTGTGGAACCGGTAAGCGCGCCCAGTCGCCAAAAAAGTAGCTAATTAGATTAAAACATTCTGTAGTCACATCATCTTTGCCGATCGGTTATCTTGAGGAGGATCGACGGTGAGAGTTGTTGTGGAGGGTCGCGGATGGAATTAGAACGTGCTGAGGCGATCGTCAAAGAACTGCTGGCTCCAAAATACCTGACTCCAGCCCAAGCAATGGTCTTTCGGGCAGCATGGCACGGTCAGTCTTACCGCGATCTGGCGGCAACTGTCGGTTATGACTGCAATTACATCAAGGGTGTTGGTGCTCAATTGTGGCGGATGTTGTCGATCGCGACTCAATCCAAAGTCTCTAAGGGTAATTTCCAACAGGTATTGGCATCATTGGCGGACAGTGAGCTGCCAGACGAGAGCGAGTCAATTCAGTCGGGGATGCACTGGATTGACGCGATCGATACTTCGGCATTTTATGGACGCGAACTAGAACGCGACCGACTCCATTCTTGGCTGGCTGAGGATCGCTGTCGGTTGGTGGCAATTTTGGGGATGGGTGGCATGGGCAAGACGACGATCGCTAGCAAACTGGCGCAACAGTTACAAGCAAGCATCATCAGCGATCCAGATCGGCTCGACCTAGATCGATTTAGTTGTATTTTATGGCGGAGCTTACTCAATCCGCTGCCACTGAGAGAGTTGCTACCAGAATTAATTCGGGCTGTGACGCTTTCACTCGGATTGCGATCTCGCCTGAGTAATGAATTGAGGAAGTTGGATCTAGATGCGATGCCGAAGCTAGTCTGCGGTCAGCTCGAACTATTACTCGAAATTTGTCAGCAACATCGCTGTCTGGTCGTCTTGGATAATGTCGAATCAATCTTCCAAGCTGGGGCGCAGGTCGGACAGTATCGAGCTGGCTATCGTGACTATGGGGATTTATTTAACATCTTCGGTCGGATGAATCATCAAAGCTGTCTGCTAATTACTAGTCGTGAAAAACCGACCGAAATTAGTCAGCTTGAGGGACTCAATGCCAAAGTGAGAACTTTGACCTTACCGGGATTGGATGCTACTGCTGGTCAGCGAATTTTTGCCGATCGCGGGTGTTTGCCGATCGACCCGTCAGAATGGGCGGAGATCGATCGATACTGTGGCGGCAATCCTTTAGCCTTTCAACTGATTGCCGCGACCGTGCAGGAGGTCGCTGATGGGGATTTGAGCGAAATTTTGCCGTACTTGAGATCGGATAAGTTGAGCTTTACCGATATTCATATTTTGCTCGAACAGCAGTGGGAACGCCTGACCGCCGAGGAACATCAGGTCATGTACTGGCTGGCGATCTGTCGCGAACCGATGTCGAGCAGAGATTTGGAGCGATCCTTGCATCCCGCATGGAATCAGCACCGTCCCGGCGACGATCTTCTGAGTACTTTGCAGTCTTTATGTCGGCGGAGTATCATCTTTGCGCCCACCGAGCGACTCGATCCGCCCAGAGCGCAACTGAAGCGACACTGGTCGTTACCGCCGATGGTGATGGAATATGTAACGGGTAAATTTGTGGAGCGGATTTGTCATGAGATCGAGCAACAGCAGCTTTTTTTAGTGAATACACACGCGATCGCCCAGGCAACTGCGAAGGAATATCTCCGGCTGGCACAATTAAGCACGATCGTCCAACCCGCGATCGACCGGCTCCGCACGCAGATTGGCAATCCCCACCAAATCGGTCGGTATCTGCGCCAAATCCTCGCGAGTTGGCAAAAATCTAACTCGCTGCAACCGGGATATTTAGCAGGTAATGTCCTCAATTTTTTGACTTATCTCAAGCTGGATGTGACCGACTTGGACTGTTCGGAGTTGGTAGTACAGCAGGCATATTTAGTGGGCATCAATTTGGCTGGAGTAAACTTTACCAACTCACAGATGGTCGATTGTGCTTTCACTCAGACTTTTGGCAATATCCTGGCGATCGCTTATAGTCCAGATGGTCAGACCCTCGCTGCTAGCGATAGTAATGGTGGTATTCGGTTGTGGTCTGTTGCCGACGGTCGATGCTTACTGACTTGTTCGGGACATACCAATTGGGTACGGGCGATCGAGTTTAGCCCCGATGGTCGTTATTTGGCTAGTTCTAGCGACGATCGCTGCATCAAGTTATGGGATCTGCAAGATGGTAGTTGCGTCAATTCGATCGGCGAGGGGATTCACAGTCTGGGATTGAGTTTTAGTCCCGACGGGCGGCATCTTGCCAGTGGTAGTGTCAATAATCTCATTTATTACTGGGATCTCCAGACTGGAACTTGTATCCGCCAGTTTGAGGGTCACCAAGATTGGTCGATGGATGTCAAGTTTCATCCTGCTGGGCACCAATTAATCAGTGGTAGTGCCGATCGCACAATCCGAGTTTGGGATGTGGCGAGTGGCAGATGCGATCTCGTCCTCCACGGCCATAAAAACATGGTCACAACAGTTGATTATCATCCTGATGGCACCACAGTCATTAGTGGTAGTTTGGATGGTACTCTGCGCCTGTGGGATGTCTCTGAGTCGATCGATTCACCACCGGATCGTCAATGTCGGCTAGTTGTGGCTGGACATGGGCATGAAATCTGGTCGGCGGTATTTAGTCCCGACGGGTTGCAGTTTGCCAGTGCGGGGGTGGGGGGTTTGTTACGGATTTGGCGCACCAGGGATGGTCATTGTCTCCATCGCTTGGAGGGGCATAGCGATCGATTGTGGTCGGTGGCATTTCACCCAGATGGTCAGCATCTGGCTAGTGGTGGTGAAGATCCCACGATTCGGTTTTGGCAAGTTGGCGATGGTCAGTGTTTGCAAGTCCTAAATGGTTATACCAATTGGTTTAAATCGATCGCCTGGAGTCCTGATGGTCAAAGTTTAATTACGGCGAGTCGAGATGCTCAAGTGAGGGTGTGGTCAAGCGATCGCCTGACTTGTCTGCATCAATTAGCCGGACATCTTAAATCGATCGCTGCTGTTGCTTACGATCCGCAAGGGTTGACTTTTGCTAGCGGTAGTGACGATCGGACGATTAGAATCTGGGATGTACGGACTCTGAACTGTATTCAGGTGCTCCGGGGACATGCCGAGGGTATTCTCGCGCTGGTCTACAGTCCCGATGGCAAGCACTTAGTCAGTAGTGGTGGCGATCTGAGTATTAGAGTCTGGGATACCCAGCGGTGGCAATGTGTGCATGTTCGCACTGGACATACCGATCGGATTGGGGGTTTGGCTTATCATCCCGATCGCGATTTGGTTGCTAGTGCCAGTGAAGATCGTACTATTAAAGTGTGGAGCTTTGAGAGCGATCCGCCGATCCATACTCTGTCCCAACATACCAATCGTGCGATCGCGGTCGCTTTCGATCCGCATGGGGACATCCTCGCTAGCGGCGGGATGGATCGTCAAATTTTGCTCTGGAATATCGAAACTGGACTTTGCCATACTTTAGCCGGTCATGACGGCTGGATTTTGACTCTAGCTTACAGTCCTGATGGCAACTGGTTATTTAGCGGCGCGTCCGACCACACCATTAAAGTTTGGTCGATGGCAACTGGTCTGTGTACTGATACTTCGATCGGACATCAGAGTTGGGTTTGGTCGGTAGCCGTGAGCGGGTGTGGTCGCTTTCTGGCTAGTACGAGTGAAGATGAAACGATTCGGATTTGGGATGTGGCTGATGGGAATACTTTAGCCACCCGCCGCGCCGCTCGTCCCTGTGAGGGGATGAAGATTACTAGCGTTGATGGCTTGACAAAAGCCCAAATTAACGATCTCAAAACATTAGGAGCGCAGGAGTAACTAGGGTGACTCGATGTTGGCATGGGACGATCTGGTTGGGTTTTAATACCCCCTTCCGTCCCAAGAATTCTCGATTAAGCTAACCACTAATCTTACCGTCAACCCAACCCCTCTCCCAAGTTTGAGAGAGGGGTTGGGTTGACGGCAAAGTTTGCTAGCGCAAGCATTGTAGATCGAGCAGATGTTTAATTACGCACCGATCAAGCCATAGGCGGACATCCGCATGATTTCGCCAGTATTGAAGCCGATGTTGCTCAGGGCTTCACCGTAAGCGATCATGAAATCTTCAATTAGCGCATCTTTTTCCATGCCTAGTACCTTGGCATCCTTGGCGACATTATTTAACATCTTCCAGACGAGAGGGAGATTTTCACGATTGGCAACTTGAAGTTCGGCTTTGGCGGATTCAAATCGCTCGTGCAGCCAGACTTCACCAAAATTGAGGTGCATATACTCATCTTTAACGACCCCTTCCGTAATCTTGCGTGCAAATGCATCTGCTACCGGAATGTAAATATTGTATGCCGCGATCGCAAAGCATTCGATGATTAATGATTGAATCAACAGACAAGTCACCACATTGCCCGCCGCCGCTGCTACCTGAAAATTTTCGTGCAAGCGCGCAAAAAATTCTTTGGCAAACTCCAGATCTGGAGTTACTGCTAAATTCCGCGCACAGGATTCAAATCCTCTCTTGTGCCGCATTTCCATTTTGGACAACTGGACTAAAACGTCCTGAGATTCTGGCAACAGCCCACCCAATGTCAGATAGTTCTCATGAGCTTCCTGTTCGCCTTCGATTACAATTGCATTGATACGACTGTAAGCATCTTTATAGGTTTCGCTTGTAAAGTTAAGTTCCAAACTGGCTGCAATCTGCACCATAAGTTCGATTTCTCCCGTGTATCCGAATAATACTATATTATACTCTCAGCCGATTGGTGGCTGCACATCTACTGCTAACACATACAACTATTGTAATGTTTTGCTAGGTAATCTAAAGATTTATTACTATCTTCAAGCTCTACTATCTTAACCGATCGCAGACCAAAACCGTGCATAAGTTATCCGATCCCAGCTATTTCCGATGGTGGCAAATTTTCAACTGGTTGCTCCTCCTCAGTGGTGCTGCTCTAATTATGGCTCCTTTAGTCGTCGTGTTTGTGACTTCGATTACGCCAGTGGGGCTGACTGCGAATGGATTCAGCCTACCGACCCGCATCACTTTTGCCAATTACCAAGCAGCTTGGAGCCAAGGTAATTTTGTCCTTGCTTTTGCCAATTCGACCTTTGTCGCACTGGCGGTAACTGGGGCACAGATCTTTACGTCGGCGTTGGCTGGCTATGCCTTAGCGCGATTAAAATTTCGCGGACGACAAGCTTTACTGTTATTGTTATTAGCCACGTTGGTGATTCCGTTTCAACTGCTGGTAATTCCCATCTTCTTGATTCTCAAATGGGGACATCTGCTCAATACATACAGCAGTCTAATTCTACCCACCGCTGCTAGCGGGTTTGGGATTTTTTTACTGCGGCAGTTTTTTATGACAATCCCGGTGGAACTCGAACAAGCAGCCATGCTCGACGGTGCTACTCGGTTACAAGTCCTCTGGCGGATTATGTTGCCGTTATCTCGCCCCGCACTGGTGACACTATTTTTGTTTACCTTTATCGGTGAGTGGAACGATTTATTTAAGCCGCTCATCTTTACCACCCGCCCCGAATTGCGGACTGTTCAACTCGCGCTGGCTGAATTTCAAGAGCAGTTTACCAACAATTGGCAACTACTGATGGCCGCAGTTGGGATTTCAACGGTGCCGATAGTATTGCTGTTTCTACTCGGACAAAAACAGTTTATTCAAGGGGTAGCAAGCACGGGGATTAGGGAATAGGGGATAGGGGATAGGGGATAGGCTTTAGGCTTTGGGCTTTAGGCTTTAGGCTTTAGGTGCTCGGATGTAAGCATTCTCTCAAATCACATACCCATTACCCATTACCCATTACCCATTACCCATTACCCTACGTTCCTGGTAAATCGCGCAATCGATCGGTTAAGTGCGATCGATCGGCCAGGATCTTTAATAATGGGCCATGCGTGCCAAATTCGACGATACTGACGCTACTGACGGGCATTCCCAAGCGATAGCGAAACCGTCCCGCATCGATACCCAGGAGGCTGCACAGCAAGATCCGAATTGTTGCTTTGTGGGATACGACTAAAACATTTCCAGTAGTGTATTTCTGGCTGATTTCTTCAATTACCGCTAGAGCGCGGGCGGCAATTGCCATCGCTGATTCGCCACCTGTTGGGGGATTCCAGCCGGGATCTGCTAACCAGCGGAGATAGTCATCATGGTATTCGGCATCGACTGTGGCGACATCCTTACCTTCCCATTTACCATAATTAATCTCTTGCAATCCATCTCGTAACTCTAATTTCATGTTCAAGGCATCAGCCAAAGGTTCTGCGGTCAAGATCGCGCGTTCTTTGGGACTGCAATAGATAGCTTCCCAAGAAGTACTGGCATAAGCTTTGGCAAATAATTGAGCCATTTCTTCACCATCGCCAGTCAGAGCTGGATCGATCGATCCGCAAAATAAGTTACCGCGACTGGATGCAGTTTGTCCGTGACGCAGAAAGTAGAGATTTAGAGTCATATTGTCACTGGGTGGTGAGATGGATAGATTGGCAATTTACTACTGGCAATGCCTAATTGTGGCGATGCGACTGACGGATCGATCGGTCAAGATGTAGTCTTTGCCTACTAGCTACCATCTTACTCTCGAATGAAAACTCTGCTAAGATGGAATTTAGGGACAAGCTGAGTAATTAGCTTGTCCCTATGCTTCTTGGAATAATAAATTACCAGGAGTGGGTCGAAACCCACTTTTTTTGTTGTTTGCTACGGATCTGATGTCCATGATAAGAGTACTGTCTTCGATTCCTTCGCGAACGATCGCATCACTCATCAGTATTCTCCGATCTCACTCAAGAAATAGACAATTGCAATCCACCATCCACTCACGACCCTACCTAACTGTCTAATTTGACACAGGTCAGGGAGTAACTAAGATTAGGCGTGAATCGAGAGTGAAATTAGTTACTACCGCTTTGCAACCATTCCCCATTAGCCACTAGTTTCTAGTCCTTACTACATGTATGGCGCATCCCCTTATTCCCCAGATTACCGAGCTTGCTACCCCAATCGCCACAGAATTGGGACTTGAAGTAGTTGCCGTGATTTTCCATACCCACGAACGTCCACCCTGCTTGCGAGTAGATATTCGCAACCCCAACGCCGATACCGGATTACAGGACTGCGAACGCATGAGTCGCGCTCTTGAAACCGCACTCGATACCAGCGAGACGATTCCTTTTCCCTATGCCTTGGAGGTGTCCAGTCCCGGTACTAGCAGACAACTAACTACCGATCGAGAGTTTAACGCTTTTGGGGGCTTTGCCGTTCAGGTAACGACACATCAACCCATCGATAGTAAAACTGAATGGCAAGGACAACTAATTCGCCGCGATGACACCAAAATCTACCTAAGTCAGAAAGGACGCACGATCGAAATCCCTAGAGAATTGGTCAGTAAAGTTTCACTAGATGATAACTGCTGAGGGCGAACGATCGTTAATTATTTAAGATCCTCATCGGCAATATTTTTAGCAGATCTTGCTCGTCAAAATTTATATCCCTCATTTAACTACCAAATATGCCCAAAGCTAAACAACCGAAAAAAAGTAATGTTGGTTTACCTCAACTAAGAAATATGATTGAGGAAATCAGCAAAGATCGCAACCTCCCTAGCTCGGCTGTTCAAACAGCTCTGCGGGAAGCTTTGCTCAAAGGTTACGAACGGTATCGGCGATCGCAACATTTAGATCAGATGCAGTTTGAAGAAGATCATTTTGATAACTTCGATGTATTCTTGGACTTAGATGAAGAAGCCTTCCAAGTCGTTGCTACTAAGACAATTGTTGAAGAAGTTTTTGATGAAGATAAAGAAATTTCGATCGATGATGTCAAAAATAGTTTGCAACAAGAATCACAAGAGGAAGTTAGTGAGGAAAGGCTCAAAGAACTGATTGGTGATTCTGTCGTATTAGACGTTACTCCCGAGCGCGAGGATTTCGGTCGGATGGCGGCAATTCAAGCCAAGCAAGTACTCGCTCAAAAATTACGGGATCAACAGCGGCGGATCATTCAAGAAGAATTTGAGCAATTTGAAGGCACCGCTCTGATGGGTAAAGTCCTCAGATTTGAGCGTCAGTCAGTAATCTTGTCTGTTAATAGTAGTTTTGGACAGCCAGATGTCGAAGCCGAACTCCCCCAAAAAGAGCAACTACCCAACGATAACTATCGAATCGGACGGAGTTTCAAAGTCTTCCTCAAAAAAGTCCGTGAAGGCTCCCAGCGCGGCCCCCAATTGCTAGTTTCGCGTGGTGCTGCGGGCTTAGTCGTCGAGTTGTTTGCCAATGAAGTCCCCGAAATTGAAGAAGAACTCGTCAGAATCGTCGCTGTAGCGCGGGAGGCTAGTCCCCCATCGCGGCATGTCGGCCCCCGCACCAAAATTGCGGTAGATACCTTAGAGGGCGATGTAGACCCCGTAGGAGCTTGTATCGGTGCCCGAGGATCGCGGATTCAAGTCGTGGTTAATGAGTTGCAAGGTGAGAAAATTGATGTCATTCGGTGGTCGCCCGACCCCTCTACTTACATCTCCAACGCTCTCAGTCCCGCCCGAATTGATGAAGTCCGACTGGTCAATCCTGATGGTCGTCAAGCACACGTACTAGTACCTGAAGATCAATTAAGTTTGGCAATCGGTAAAGAAGGACAAAATGTCCGATTAGCAGCCCGACTGACTGGTTGGAAAATCGATATCAAAGATGCCAAAAAGTACGATCCAGTTGCGGCGATGGCAGAGGTCGAATCTCAACGCCAATCGGATTCAGAGTACCAATCTCGTTATCAACCTGATTATCAAGATGCTGGATATGCGGAGGATAATTATTAAGGTAGGAGCTAGTTAGTACTCGCAACAATACAGGGTGAGGGCGATTAACCTGTACATAAAAAGTGGGATGCTCCTACAAGTAAAGCTCCAGTAGCTTAGTTATTAACAGAGATCGCTAATGCCCCATTATTGTTGGGGCGAGAGGTTGTCTTCGACTTATTTGATATTAAGTTTATGCAAGCGGATGAAAGGATTGAATTCGATTGGAGAGGACAAAACCCCCAAAGTATCAGCATCCAAAAACGATCGACGGTGTATCAGTTGCCGTAAAATTGCCCCCAAAAGTGAATTTTGGCGAGTGGTTAAATGTCATCCTGCCAAACAAATCGCGATCGATCTTGGTAAGACTTTGCTACAAGGACGCTCGGCTTATTTGTGTCCGACGGCTGAATGTTTGCAATCAGCTCAGAAAAAGAATCGCTTGGGTAGATCCCTCAAAGCCGCAGTTACTGAAGACATTTATCACCAGTTAGAATTACTTATAAATTAATTTAAGTAATTGGGTTGTTAATAACTATGAGTCAAGAGCAAAAAGTAAAAGTAGGGTGGACATTGACCACCCTACTTCAGAGGGTGTCTGATAAGTACGATCGACAACCCGAACGCCCCCTGTATTGTCGAACTTGTATGGCGAGGAAACCTCGCCACAGTTCGCCGCTAAATCCCCCAATTCTGGGGGACTTTCCATTCCGGTTCCTCCAGAATTGGGGGTCAGGGGGCGTATTTTGGACTTTTCAGACACCCTCTCAGGTACAATCTAGCTTATAAATAATTGCATCTATCTACTTACATAAACCTATCAAAAGAGCTGAGACCGAGCTTCAGATGTAACCAGATATTAGCTTAAAACAGTTTTAAGCGTATAGAGTAAATCTTCAGTACTAAATGGTTTGGCAAGGAACGCTTTAACTGTTTCACCATGATGGTGGGCGGATATTTCACCAGCGGATAAGCCACTCATGACAATCGCGCGGACATTGGGGTCGATCGCGTGTAATTGTGCAATGGTGCGGGTCGGATCGCCACCAGGCATCATATAATCTAGTAAAATCGCGTGAATTTCACCATGATGTTGGGCATATAACTCGATCGCCTGTTGACTATTACTAGCACAGATAGTCCGATACTCAAAAGATTCGATCGTCGTACCCAAGATTTCACGAATTGAAGGTTCATCATCAACGATCAAAATCAGTTCGCCGTTGCCAGCTAGCAACGGTAAATGCGATCGATTGGGTATAGAAATAGTGGAGTGGGAGTTGTCGCTATCTGGAATGATTGCTGGTAAATACAATCGAAATTGCGTACCGCCCTCAAGTTGACTGACAACATCAATAAATCCATGATGATTTTCGACGATCGTCCGCACGATCGACAGTCCTAATCCAGTCCCTTTCCCAATTTCTTTGGTAGTAAAAAACGGTTCAAAAATTAGATCCAGAATATTCGGCTCGATCCCAACTCCGGTATCTGCTACGGTAATCGCCACATACGCCCCGCCAGGTGCATTGAGCGGTAGCTTTGGATATGTATCACCCAAAACGATATTCTCGGCCATAACGATCAATTCGCCGCCATCTGGCATGGCATCGCGGGCGTTGACACAAAGATTGATCAGGACTTGGTGAAGCTGATTGGCATCAGCCGATAATGCCCACAACTGGCTATTTTCAATTCGGAGGCTTACTTCGATCGATTTGGGAAAAGTTTGTCTGGCAATTTGCATCACTTCTGCCAATAAATGCTGAACTTGGACGATCGCATGTTCGCCGTCACTACCCCTGGCAAATGTCAGAATCTGAGCGACTAATTCTCGCCCACGTTTGGAATTTTCGGCGAGAGTACCAAGTAATTTCTGGGTACGCTCGTCTAAATTTTTCAGTCTTAGGGGCAATAATTCGGTAATCGCCACGATCGGTGTCAGAATATTGTTGAGATCGTGAGCAATCCCACTCGCCAGTGCGCCGAGATTTTCCAACCGCTGGGCATGAAGCAATTGCCGCTCTAATGATTTGTGCTGAGTAATGTCCGTATCGATCGTCAGAATTGAATGTGGCACTCCAGTACTGGTGGCAATTAAGTACCAATGACTGGCAACCGTCACACTTTTACCTTCGCGTGTCAATAGCTGAAATTCACCACTCCATTCGCCGCGATCGAGTGTCTGGGCGATCGCGGCTTGGTAGTGCGGATCGTCCAGATCGTAGAGAAAGTCTAAAATCTGCTTACCGATTGCTCTGTCGGCTGTCCATCCATAAGTCCGCTCTGCGCTGCGATTCCAATACGTTACTTGTCCCTCGATCGACCACAAGACGATCGCATCCGTTACCAAATCTAGTAAGGTCGAGTGCTCACAACAAAGAGCATGCAATTCCTTGATGTGGTGGGAGACAGGTCGCTGATTGACAACTGCCGACGGACTGCTGATTTCCATATATGATGCGAGATGTTAACACCCCGTTCTCGTTGGTGTAGCCTCCGATCGAGAGCATCGGCTAACTTCTTAAGCATAACTCTAGATTTGAGTCCCTGCCAGTAGATATTAAACAAATATTAAATAATTTGATATTTTTGATATTTGTATGGTAGGTTTATCCGCAAATTAATTGCGTCGATCTGAGCGGTGGCGATCGATTCTACCCCCCCAGCAGCTTCGGTTATTGCTTGCGCTGACTAGCCCTTTTGAATGCCCTGATTCATGGCAATCGAGATTGGTAGCCGTCAGCACGATCGGAGCTTCGATCGTCTGTCGGCCAAAATTCCAGCCGCATTGTCCCGATCGACAAATTGCTTAAGTTGAAAGATCCGCTCGGCAATATTTGCACCGCCGAGTGGAGACTAGCTCAATTACTACCAAGCGATTAAACGTTGCCAATACTTTCAAATCGGTGTTTGCAGGTATGCTTTAGGCAGCGATAAGGATAGATGTTTGCCAGAGCCAAAACTCGCTCGGTGATATCGATGCGTTGCGAACGAGTCACGTCTATGCAACCACACTTTGGACATTTTCGCTCGACTTTTACCTTAGAGAAATTAGAAATCATCAGGGTTAAAGTTGGGTAGTGCGGGTATATACTATCCAATTATCTTAACCAACTCCATTCTTTACTCAGTACAATAAATGTACGATTAACTACCAATTTAGCTCGTAAATTCTAGAAATTACTGACAAATTTGGTAGTAAACCAGCCAAGTAGCTGAGTGGGATCGCCATGCGGCTGGCAATTAGTTTACAAATAAATGTTGGCAAAGATCGCGGCTTGAGTGCGATCGCGTAAATTCAACCGATTCAACAGATTGGTAACGTGATTTTTGACAGTACCTTCGGAAATGTAGAGCGAATGGGCGATTTCGCGATTATTTTCGCCTTTGGCAATCAGTTTCAAGACTTCTAGTTCGCGGGGGGTTAATTCCTTGAGTTCCGGCGGTAAAGTAATGGCGGGCTGTGCTTTGGACATCACTTTGGCGAGCATTCCTGGTGCTAAATGGGTGTAGCCCCGATCGACTGCCCGAATCGCGGCGGCTATTTCTTCAGATGGTGTATCTTTGAGCAGGTAGCCTTTTGCGCCATTGGCGATCGCCGCAGATACATAAGTATCATCATCAAAAGTGGTCAAAACTAGGACATTTACTTGGGGAAATTGGCGGCAAATTTCTTTAGTCGCGGTTACGCCATCCATGACTGGCATCCGAATATCCATCAGGACAACATTCGGCTGGAGCGTTTTGACACATTCGATCGCCACCACCCCATTTTCGGCTTCACCCACTACACATAGATCTGGTTCGAGTTCTAGCAAGGCTTTGAGTCCTTGTCGGATGAGGTTTTGGTCATCTACCAACAGGAGAGTAATCATCACAGATAAATCGAGTTGAATGCAGTTAGTAGGCTGGAATCGATCCGCATTAAGTGCCGGAATCATTCTGCTGTAAGTTCAGTCACCAAGAGTGTGATTCGATGCTGCGGGGGATGACACATTTCGCAAAATGAAAAATCATCCCTCACCTGAGCAACACTAATGCCCAAATAATCCAGAAATTCTTCAAATCTAGCGATCTTCATCAACTAGAGATCGATACCCATCCATGGATCGATTACTTACTGAGCCAGTGTCACTCGATCGATTGATGTATCGCACTCCTCAAATCATTAAACTCGAACATAGCTGCTATCCTACTGTTGTTGGCGTAGCCGCGATCGCTGTAGCTAGTCACCACCTACTTTTCCACTTTTACGGAATTAGGTTACCCTAAAATGTAGTCAATAACAGACCTCCATCAAGATTAGATAAACTTCTCACTAAAAAAGTTCCTGGTAGTTAGCCGGTTGCTTACATAACTTAATATATTAATAATTAAACCCCATCGTACAGGTCAGGAGCGCAATCATGTCATTCAATTCTCACCCCGACGGCGACAATTTATCTGAAGCTGAATTAATGGATTGCCTCCTTGCAGCCACTACCGCCGAGTATCCGTGGAATCCAGCCGACCCAGCCACCGCCGATTATTATACAGAAACAGACAGTCAATTTAGTTTAGATGATTGGTCGGATGAAGAGATCGCCCAGCAGTCACAATCTTTTTTGACGCGAATTCAATCTTGTTGGGACTCAGCCGCCCCTGAAATCAGTCCACTAGCCGCACTTACTGCCAAATTTGGTACCAGAGTCCCTCAGCAGTGGTTAGCACAGATTGCTGCCAATGTGAGTGAACTGGCGAAGAGTAATTTAGAGCCAGTCGAGCAATTAGTTCGGTCGGTTGGGGATTTACTCTCAAATTGGGCAACGGACGATCTATTGGTAATAGCGCGACCTTATGCTTATGCGATGCGGTGTAATCCTGGTGTCGATAATCCCGATAATATTGTCAGACCACTAGATTGGGAGCAGTTATCAGAATTAGAACGGGCAAAGTTGACAATTCTTATTGCTCAATATGCGATCGATTCGCTCTAATTGCGGCAGTCTCCGTCTGGCTAAATAAATCGGTAAAGTGACGAATTTTGGTTTCGACTTCTGCCCATTCTTCCGCCGATTGCGAACCGGTGACGATGCCAGCACCTGCAAATAATAATAAGCGGTCGCCAGCGACTAAACCCGATCGAATGGCAACTGCAAATTCCGTATCATCAGACCCAACCCAGCCGACGGGCGCAGCATACCAACCCCGCTCGAAGGGTTCTAGTTCTTGGATTAGCTTCAAGGCTTGGGTTCTGGGAACACCACCTACTGCTGGTGTAGGATGGAGCTGTGGCAAGATCTCGGCATCAGTCAGCGCGGATTTTAAGATGCCCTGACACTGGGTATATAAGTGCTGAACTTTATTGAGCTGGAGAATAGTTGCGGCGCGATCGATCGTGACGGCATCACAGAGTTCGGCTAAAATTGTTTTGAGGTTGTTGACAACTAGTTGATGTTCGTGAATATCTTTAGGCGAATTCTGTAGTTCATTGCTTAATTGGCCATCGATTTCGATCGATGTGCCGCGCGGGCGAGTACCAGCAATTGCTTCAGTTTTTAATAGTCGAGCTTGACGGTAATAGAGTCGTTCGGGAGATGCACCGATAAATGCCGTGTTAGGGTCGATTTGGAAGCAAAAATGGTAGCTGGGATAGTTATGCAGTTGAAGTAGTAATAGTAAGGCTTGGGGCTGGAGATCGCTGGCAAATATCAACGTGGATTTACGCGCGAGGACGATCTTTTCGAGCTGGAGATCGCTGAATTTTGCCAATGCTAAGTTGATATTATGCTGCCACTGAATGCGATTGGGAGTGTCGGATCGATCGATTTGCAAAGGCGGATCGATTGCGACTATTCTCTGAGTTAAATCGAGTTGCCGTAACTCATCCAAGAGCATCGCTAACTCCCGCTCCCATTGTGCTGCATCAACAGTACCTAGAAAATTGCCAGCCAAGAACGTGTCGATCCCATCTGTCCAGATTTCAAATCTAGGCACGACAAACCGATAATTACCAAATGATTTCCAGCCCGGATCGATCTGGTTATTTTGACTAAAACCGATGCCTCCATAGTAGCGAACTCGTGGAAATAGCAATGATAATTTCTGTCTTAGCTGTCCAAATACATCTGCATAACTAATTGGTGAATCACTAGCGATCGTATCCACAGTACCAATTCCCGCCATTGTAAATCGACCGTGACGATCTGACCAATAAGTTTTGATGTCTGACTGTTGCCGTGCTAGCCAATTTAACGGTTCCAAGTCGGGAATTTTTACCTCAACTCGCAAAATTTTTCCCTCTATTTCTAGAGGGAAGATCGCATTGGCATTAAAAAAACTTTTAATCTGGGCGGCTATCTTCAGATACAGATCCATTACGAGCTATGAGTGACGATTAGGACTTCTCCTCGCGTTGGCGGAGCCTCTCCTCTGGAGAATCGATCGTCGATGTCGATAACGGACTAATCATCGGGGAAACAATCGGGGCGGAGGCTTGACTCAAAGTGGCAATGGCGACATTTCCAGGATTGACAATTCCACCAGAAATCACGACCTTAAATGCATCCTCGATCGACATTGTTAAATCCAGAACATCCTGTTCGGCGACTATCGCATACCAACCCGTGGTGGGATTGGGGGTAGTGGGAATAAAGAGATTCAACATCCCCTGGGGCATCTGGGACTGAATCTCACTATCGAGCGTACCAGTCACAAATGCTAATGCCCAGATCCCGCGGCGGGGATACTCGACTAGCACCACCCGGCGGAATTTGTTGCCTGAATCCCGTAACAGCGTCTCCAAGAGTTGCTTGAGTGTTTTGTAGACCGCACCTGCGAGGGGAATTGCTTGCAATAAGCGTTCGCCGACATCTAGGAGCCACTTGCCAGCAATATTCCGTGCCATCAATCCAATCAGGAGGATGATGAGTAAGGGTGCAGTCAAGCCAACTATAAAATTTAATAAATAGACCAGAATTGGGTCTAATCCATCAAAGGGAGCGATCTGCTTGGGAATACGAGTCAAAAAGTTGACAACCCATGTCGCCACATTAATCGACAGCCAGATCGTAGTAGCGAGTGGAATCGCCACCAACAACCCAGCAATTAAGTCATTTTTTAAGTCCTGCTTGAAATGTTGGAACACAAATCTCCGACTTGATAATTACGATCGGTTCGCTCGATCTCGTCTACTCATACTATACAAAGCTTTACCTGAATGAACCACCTATTTTAGGACTCGTCTCAATCCCGTCCAACCGATCGTGATGTAGGCGATCGCCAGTAAAAAGCTTGCTAAACTAGTCCGTACACCAGTTTGGAGCATTCTATTACTAACTTGAGTTTCCCGCTTTTGTCTTTGAATTTGGAGATTTTGCTCGGATTTTTGGGCGAATTTCTTGGGGTCGGTTAGTAACAACTTGTTGAGCTGGAGATTTGCGAGTCGTTCGCCTTGAGCCTGTCCGCTGGCTAACTCTCTGTCAATGGCGGTAATTTGTTCTTTAACTTTGTCCTTACTGAGCGCGTCGATTTGTTGGAGATTGCCTTTGATACCTGTTTCGATTTGGGTGACCTCTTCGCCAATTTTTTTGAGATCTTGGGATTTGAAATCGTTGGTAGTAATCAATTGGAAGGGAATAATCAAAATAAAGATCAATCCGAGTAAGCTTGCTAACGAAAAAGTCGCAATCCGCCGCATATTTCCCCGATCTCCCCCATCCTCGGTAGAAACGATCTCGATCCAATCACCAGCGACGACAAAAGCAATACCGACTAATGGTAATAGCCCACGATCGACTAGCTGACTGGTAGCATATAACCACCAGCGACCACCTTCTAACACTAGATTTTCTGGTGGAAAACATAGCATAAAAATTAAATCGATCAGGGAAGACAAGATCAGGACAGCACCTGCGGTTTTAAGCGCGAGGGGGGTCAGAAAACTACTAACAGTAGGTTGCATAGTCTAAATTGTTGAAATGTTAAGATGTTCGCTCCGACCAGTGAGTGATGGTAGATGTGTTGTGTGAGGATCTAAGAGCTTAGATTAGCTTGTTTTGGGTAAGTTCCCAGCGATCGGTACCAAGTCTCGCCTAAAATCTAATTACTCAGTCTATCTGTTATCTCGCGCTTTATGACCCAAAAAGTTGATATTTATCCCGATCGACAGGCACTAATCGCAGCAGCATTGACGGCAATCGTCACCCGCATCCACGCAGCCATCCACAAGCGGCAGTCTTGTACGATCGCCCTATCTGGTGGTTCGACCCCACAGCCATTGTATGCGGCTCTGGCTCAGTCCGATTTACCTTGGGATCGAATTCAGATTTTTTGGGGCGACGAACGCTATGTGTCAGCGACCGACCCCGATAGTAACTATGGCATGACCAAGCGCGTCTTGCTCGATCTGGTTCCGATTCCAGCGGCAAATATTCATCCCATGCCGACTAATTTCGATCGACCCCAACTAGCGGCTCAAGCATACGAGCGGCAAATCTTGGCTAATTTTGGGCTAGAAGCTGGGTCGATCCCAGTTTTTGACATCATACTGCTGGGCATGGGTGATGATGGGCATACAGCCTCTTTATTCCCCCATACAGCAGCTTTATCGGTAGTCGATCGATTGATAACTGTCGGCGACAAAGATGGTCAACCCCGGCTGACGTTCACTTTTCCCCTCCTCAATCGCGCTCGCAGCACGATCTTTTTGGTTGCTGGTGCTAGCAAACAACCCGCGCTAGCCGAAATTTTTGCACCCACTGGCGATGCTGATACCTATCCATCGCGCGGCATCCAACCCGAGGGTGAATTGCTATGGTTGCTCGATGCAGCGGCTGGAGAGCGACTAGCGGCGAACAGCTAAGTCTGCGTGCCGATCTGTTAGGATCGAATACGGCGTTGCTCAATTCAGATCTGGTTTTCTCTTTGTGCAACACATAAATTTCTCCCATCTCCCAACCCAATCACTATCTATAGCAGTCCTAAATGAGTTGTGATAACTTCTTTCTTTCTTCTCTGCGCCCTTTGCGTCTCTGCGGTTCAACATACCCAGATCGATTCTCATGAATCAAATAGGATTGCTATATTCCATACTCCAATTGGGCAACGCCCGAATACTGAAAACTGAATGCCTAATTCTGGTAAAATTTGAAAAGGGTAAATCTTCAAGAACTTAAAATTTTAGCTTCACCGATCGGCTGTTCAAGCCATCAGCATAAGTCTTTAAAAATTAAAATCAGATTTTTTATGATTGTCTGTCCGAACTGTAAGCACGATAACCCTGAAGGCGCAACTAACTGCGAAGCTTGTTACACAGCCTTGCCAGCCACCAGAGCTTGCCCAAACTGCGGCGCATCTATTCAGCTTGATGCTACATTTTGTGGACAGTGTGGTCACAACCTCAGAGCCGCCGAGTCTAAAGCACCGATTTTGCTATCACCACCGGCTGCTGTCGAGATCGCAGCACCGCTTGAAGCCAGTATCGGTCTCCCGCCGACAGTCTTGACAAATCCCGAAGCAGATATATTTGCACTACCGCTCGAACCCGTTGCGTCTCCAGCAACGATCGAGGCATCGACTGCCCCAGTCGAAGTTCCGCCGCTGGAGGCAGCGGTACCCGCGATGGTACCTGAAGCGACACTAGCACCAACACCACCACCAATTATCCGGCAATTACTGCATTTACAAACCAGCACGACTATCGACATTCCACCTCATTTACAAACGATCCACTTGGGTAAGCCCAACGATCTGGTGGCTCCCGATATTGATGTTTCGAGTTTTCCTTGTGCGGAAGTAGTGTCGCGAGTTCATGCCAATATCCGGTTGGAAGATGAAAATTATTACATCGAGGATGTTGGTAGTGCTAATGGCACTTATATCAATCACAATGTACTGTCAAAAGGTAATCGACATTTGTTACGTCCTGGCGACCGGATTGGTTTAGGCAAAGGAGATTTGGTAACTTTCATCTTTCAAGCCTCAACTTGATAGTTGTCAAGATTAACCTAATCGAGCTAAAAATTCAATTTCTACTGATGGGATTTATACTTAAAGGTATTACTCTCTAGGATGGCTAGATCCTCCTTGGCAAGACCGAGGATGCTCGATCGATTCAAAGCTTAATTCAATGTCGATCGACAGACTGCTCATCTGAGATTGTGCCATTGCTCGTTCGCCTCAATTCAAGTACTGTTTACAACCATATTCAGCTAGCCTAATTTAGTAGTTGTAAACAGTTACTGAATACGATTAGCTCACTTCCCACCAGCCATGATTCAAGCACCACCTGCAATCGTATTAAGTCTACTCAATTCAATTCCCGTCCAAAACTGGACGTTCCAGACCGAAACTATCGTGCGGATCGGACGAGCAACAGACAATCAGGTGGTTTTATTTAGTGCTGTTGTCTCGCGACATCATGCTGAACTAAAATGGAGTGAAGATACGGGTTGGCGGCTATGTAATATCAGTGCCAATGGCACTTATATCGACGGCGAGGCAGTCAAGGAAATATCGATGGTTGATGGGATGGTGATGCGGTTGGCAATATCAGGACCAAAAATTCAGATTAAAATTCAGTGATTAATTATTTATTAATTCCGTAATTGGACTGGCATGACAAGATAGGTCATTTTGACACCACCAAGGGGTGTGAGAATGACGGGTTCGAGTGGACCATTGAGACTAATAGTAATTTCTTGGGTGATGAGTGTTTTGAGACCATCCATCAGGTATTTGATATTAAAAGCAATATCTAAATTTTCACCAGAGATTTGCGCGGTTAGGGATTCTCTACCGCTACCTCGATCCTGACTTTCGACGGATAAGGCGATCGATTGACTGGTACTATCGATACCAAATTTTACTAAATTGCTCTGGTCGGCAAGGACGGCAATTCGCTCCAATGCACTAAGTATTTGCTTGCGATCGAGGGTGATTTGACGTTGGAATTGCTTGGGAATTAATAACCGATAATCGGGGTATTTCCCTTCTAGCGTGCGTGTGGTTAATTTGCGATCGCCCCAGCCAAAGACGACTTGCCCTTGCTCTAGTTGCAATCCCAATCTGTCGCCTTCTTGCCCGCTCCCGAGCATTTTTTCCAGTTCGCGGAGTGCTTTAGCGGGTACCGTAACTTCAAACGATCCAGTCGGCGCGGGATCGGGGTCTTCCTGGTCGCTCTCGCCTGCGGCTGAGGAGTTGGGGTACACTTCGACGATTCCTAGTCGATGACCGTCTGTAGCGGCAAATTCCAGCCGATCTGATTCAACTTTCAGATAGACTCCAGTCAAGACTTGTTTGCTTTCATCTTGAGAGCAAGCAATTAGCGAACCCTTCAAGCCATCGATAAAGGCAGTGGCGGAAAGTTGGTTGGTTTCACCTTGTTCGATCGAGGGTAGTTCGGGAAACTCTTCTGCACTCATCCCACGCACTTGATAGCGACCGGATGCTGATGTAATCGTGACCAAATTTTCTCCAGCTTCGTCGTCGAGCGTAATATCGCCACTTGGTAGTTTGGCGACAATATCGTTCAACAGCTTGGCTGGTAGCGTTAAGATACCTTCCTCTGCTACCTGGGCACTAAAATTAGTTTGGATACCCAGACTCAGATCGAAGCCAGTGAGCTGAATCCCATCTGGATTGGTGGTGGCTTCAAGTTTGATGTTTGCTAGGACTGGATGAGTCGGACGAGTGGAAACAGCACGACTGACTAGGGCTAAGTTAACGTTCAAATCGTGCTGAGTACAGACAAATTTCATGAATTAGTGAATAGTGAATAGTGAATAGTGGATAGTGGATAGGACTTTAGACTACGCACCATAGTCTGGGCTGAAAACTGCTGAACATCTAGATTTTAGTTAATTGTTTTTATAGATGTTTATCGATCGTTATCCTAGTTTATTACGGATTTGGAGTTTGAAAAATTCTGGTTGCTCGATTGTCTGCTCGATCGTATATCCGGCCATCTTGAGGCTGTCGGGTACTTGTTCGATCGGTTCGCCAGCATCTAGCCATACTTCTAACAGCTCACCAGCAGCCATCTGTTCGAGTTTCATCTTTGTCCGCACAAAGTTAATCGGGCAAGGTGTCCCACGCAGGTCTAGTTGAGTCATCGATCTAGGGGATAGGGGATAGAGAATAGGGGATAGGGTTTTAGAGTTAGGGTTTTAGAGCGAAAAATTTCAGATTATTATCCGATTCCGATTCCCTATCCCCTATTCCCTACTTAAAGACATTCCCAAAGATACTACCAATCCCGCCTTTGCCGACCCGATCGCCACGAATTTTAGCGAGCTTTTCTAGTAAATCGCGTTCTTCTTGACTGACTTTACCAGGAATATCGATTTGGAGCGTCAGCAAGTGATCGCCGCGACTGACTTCATTACCCAAACGCGGTACGCCTTTTTGTTCGAGCTTCAGGACGGTATTCGGTTGAATCCCTGCTGGGATATTTAGCTCTGTGGGGCCATCGACGGTGTTAATTTGAATATGACTACCTAAGATTGCTTGGAGATAGCTGATCTTTACTTGTGAGAGAATATTAATTCCCTCCCGGCGAAATTCGGCATCTTCTTCGACATGGAGATACACGTAGAGATCCCCTGGTGGGCCGCCTCGCAAGCCAGCATCACCTTCTTTACCGATGCGTAATTTGGTGCCGTTATCGACCCCTTTGGGGATCGAGATTTTGAGCTTTTTGGTTTCCTGTTTGCGTCCGGCACCGTTACAGACTTCGCATTTGTCTTCGATGACCTGACCGTCACCATTACAAGTGGGGCAGACCGATACTTGTGTGAAGTTGCCAAACGGAGTACGGGTATTGCGACGAACTTGTCCGGCTCCACCGCAGGTGCCACAAGTTTGCGGTTGAGAGCCTGGTTTCGCACCAGTGCCTTTACAGGTGGTGCAGGATTCGAGGTGGGGGATGCGGATCTCTTTTTCACCGCCAAAAATTGCTTCCTGAAATTCGAGCTTCAAGTCGAGGCGTAAATCTTCGCCTCTAGATGGGCCATTGCGACGACGTGCGGTTTGTTGTTGTCCGGCGGCACTACCCCCGAAACCGCCATTGAAAAAGGCATCAAAGATATCTGCGGCAAAGCCACCCATGTCGCCCATGTCGCCATAGCCCGGAGGCGCACCACCACCTGATGATACCCCCGCTTCCCCAAAGCGATCGTAACGAGCGCGAAGTTCGGGTTCGGAGAGGACTTCGTTGGCACGATTGATTTCTTTGAAAGTGTCTTCTGCCCCAGGCTCTTTGTTGACATCTGGGTGATATTTCCGCGCCAGTCTACGATAGGCGCGTTTAATTTCTTCCTGATCGGCATCTCTAGATGTGCCAAGGATTTCGTAATAGTCGCGTGCCATACAGAGGTTTTATCTTACAAGGAGTGGTAGGAAACAGAATCGGGGCTAGTGTGGAAATCGATCGACATGGGGCAAACACGCGGTAAGTGACCACTGCTAAAGATCGCCAGCAGCAATGTGCTAGTGGTCTAGGTAGCCTCCGCCTGAGAAAATCATCGCTGCTGGTTTAGTAACATCATTTGAGATCGAGTGTCGATCGGCAAGAATATGAGTAGATTCTCGACCGATTGCTAATTGTTGCCGAGCACTCATCAATCTATACTCGATCGTTCTAACATTTTGACACTCATTGTAAAGGAATCAGAACTAGTGGATGGAGTATTAACCGTAATGTTTAATTCTCCATTCCCGATTCCCGACTTGCTATTCTACAGACTCATAGTCTGTAGTGGCTGTTTCATCATCATAATCTAATGTGAGCGTGCTGGAGACCTTCTTGGCTGGTGGTGGCGGTGGTGGTGGCGCGGCAGCACGACTGAGGGGTGCGTGTCGGGTGGGATGAGGATTGGAGTTTGGGGGAGTGTTACTACTGCTGGGAATCGTCCCTTGTTGATATACTGCCGTACCCATCGCGAAGATATTCTGCTGGAGCTTATCGATCGCTTGTTGGACATTTTCCAAGTTCGCTGATGGTTCGAGCAGCAACATCTGGAGTGCTCTAGCGGTGGTTTCCGCTTGTTCGCGCAGACTGTCATTGATGAGATGACCGTTGTCTTTGAGCGTGATGTCGTAGGTATGAAATAGGGCATCTGCTTGGTTTTTGAGTTCCACCAGTTGCAGTCGCCGCCAGTCATCTTGAGCGTAAGTCTCGGCTTCTTTCCGCATCCGCTCGATGTCTACGTGATTAAGACCACCAGTGTTGGCGATCGAGACGGTTTGTTCGCGACCAGTGCCGCGATCGTGGGCTGAGACCTTCAGAATCCCATTCACATCGATATCAAAAGAAACTTCAATTTTAGGTACCCCACGGGGCGCAGGCGGGATGCCTGTGAGCAAAAATCTACCCAAGCTCTTGTTATCTTTTGCCATTGCCCGTTCGCCCTGGAGAACGTGGATTTCGACGGAGGTTTGACCGTCGGTGGCGGTTGAAAACTCTTGCCCTTTACTGGTCGGGAGGGTCGTATTCCGTTCGATGATTTTGGTAAAGACTTCCCCGAGGGTTTCGATGCCCATCGAGAGTGGAGTGACATCGAGGAGGAGGACATCTTTGACATCCCCACCGACAACGCCTGCTTGGACGGCGGCACCCATTGCCACGGCTTCATCGGGATTGACCGATCGATCGAGTTCTTTACCACCGAAGAAGTCTTGAATTGCCTTTTGAACTGCGGGAATCCGGGTGGAGCCACCGACTAGTAAAATCCTGTCAATATCTTTGGTTTGGAGATCGGCATCTTTGAGGGCGCGTTGGACGGGTTCGAGGGTTGATTCGATTAGCTTGGCGACCATTTCCTCAAATTTAGTCCGCGTCAGCTCGATCTCCATGTGTTTGGGACCTTGAGTATCTGCCGCGATAAATGGGAGATTGATCGATGTATTCATCATCGTAGAGAGTTCGACTTTGGCTTTTTCGGCAGCTTCACGCAGTCGTTGCAGAGCCATCTTATCTTTTAGTAAATCGATGTTTTCGTTTGTGCGGAAGTGTTTGATCATCCAGCGGACGATTTCATTATCAAAGTCATCTCCACCTAAATGGTTATTTCCAGAAGTGGCTTTGACTTCATAGATGCCATTCCCGAGTTGCAGGATCGACACATCAAATGTCCCCCCACCCAGATCTACCACCATGATTTTTTGCTCGGTGTCAGCTTTATCTAGCCCATAAGCTAGTGCTGCGGCTGTCGGCTCGTTGATGATCCGCAATACTTCGAGTCCCGCGATCGTCCCAGCATCTTTAGTTGCTTGGCGTTGGGCATCGGTAAAGTAGGCGGGAACTGTGATGACAACTTGCTCCACCGGATGTCCCAAGAAATTTTGGGCATCTTTCTTGAGCTTTTGGAGGATCATTGCCGACACCTCTTGCGGCGTATAAGTCCGGCCTCGAATCTGGACATCGACAGTGTTATCACGCCCTTTAATACAATTGTAAGGGACGCGATTGCGCTCTGTTTCGGTGTCTTCCCACCGCCGCCCGATAAAGCGTTTGATACTATATACGGTATTTTCCGCATTAGTAACGCCTTGACGTTTGGCGAGTTGACCGACGAGTTGTTCGCCACCTTTGGCAAATCCAATGATACTAGGTGTGGTACGACCGCCCTCCGCATTGGAAATGACGACAGGGATGCCGCCTTCGAGAACAGACACGCAGCTATTGGTTGTACCGAGATCGATGCCGATGACTTTTGCCATAAACTTGAGGCAATATTTAAAGAATGGAAAAACGGGGGGTCTGGGTTGGGCTAGAGCTGAATCGCGATCTTGCTTAGTGGCAGTGCTGACCGATCGGTAACGCCAATGCGGCAACAGTCACAGGTCATGGGATCGCGATTGGTAAGTAACATCTAGATGCTACCGATCGGCATCGAAATTAGTCTCATTATCTGCCGGTAATTGTTCGGGAGGCGCAGCCACCTTGACCAGAGAGTGTCGTAAAATCCGATCTCCCAAGTAGTAGCCGCGCTGCAACTCTTCGATCACCGTCCCTTCGGGATGTTCGTCCGTGGGTTGACGCATGACTGCTTCGTGCAGATTTGGATCGAATTGTTGTCCTTCAGGACGCATCGGGGATACCCCAATCCGCTTGAGACTTTCGACCAATTGTTTGTATACGCTTTGATAGCTTTTATGAATTCCTATTTCCCCATCATTTTGAGGTTTGATCTGGGTTCTGGCACGTTCAAAGTTGTCTACAACACTCAATAGTTCCACGATCGTGGACTGTTTAGCGCGGATTTCAGTCTCCTCTTTTTCCTTGGTGTTCCGCTTGCGGAAGTTATCAAAATCAGCAGCAATTCTGAGATATTGACTTTGGAAGGCATCTCGTTGATTGGAGATCTCCATTAACTTGACCGTCAATGCCTGAAGGTCGGATTGAGTCGAGGTCTGCTCGGGGTCTACCCCAACTGAAGCCGTTGATGTTGGCGTGGTAGCATCCACCTGGACACCAGTCTCGTCAACTACCACTGCTGGTATCGGGGGAGTGGAGTCATTAGCGGCAGCTACCGGTGCCACTGTTGGGTGGGACGATTCGGTCTCTGATGGCAATTGGGATGAGACGATCTCATCACTTGGGTTACTTGGCTGTTGTGGGGTTTCACTCATCATTCATTCATTCCAGTTAACAGACTGCTATCCAATTTCGATCCAAGCTGCTCTAAAAGAGATGCTCTGAGATCGAGTGTGTGCAAGCCAGTGATTAATGCTTAAATACATATCTTAAATATATGTCTGTAAGCAAGGCTAATTCAGTGAATCTGCCTTTTGAGTATAAATCTGATTTGGGTCGATCGCGTGCTTTTTAGAGATCGATTATTAGTAATAGTCTAATCCTTTGGCAGTGTCGAGATCTAGATTTTGGATTTCCACATCGCCAGCAAGCAGACCCCATACTGAGATCGAGTGACAGTTGACATCACCTAGTCAGCCGATCGAGCGTTGGCGTAGCCGCGCCGAGCGGTAATCGTCAACTCACCACAAGTAGTCTCATTTTATCATGCCCAACTTAGTGACATAAAACACCACTAGCGGCGATCGAAGCCGCTACTAAAAGCAATCGTTGAGTTGAAGGCACCAACGATCGGTGCCATTTAATTATTCCCGACCAACAGATTTCGACCGAATGAAGAGATCCAGTTCAACTGTGGGCATACTGTAAAGCTAAGGAGATCACTACAGCAGCTATGACCCAATCTTCATCGCCCAAACGGGCACTTATCGTCCGCAATGACTTTTCCCCCTTTGGCAACAAGCTGATTCAGTCGGGTTATGTCAATGCCGAACAGCTCAAGCAGGCATTGGTTGATAGTCGGGCTAATAACCATCCATTGACGGATGTGTTGGAATCCCTAACGGGTAAGTCTTTGCCGGCTGAACTCCAAAATCAGTATAAAAAACAACAGTTATTTGAACTCAAAATTGTTTATGGTTTAAATGCGGTGGATATTACCTCCGCTCAAATCAATAAGCTGCAAGTTCGGGAATTAATTAATACTTTTATATCTGCTGATAGTTGTCGGCAGCTCAAACTCTTACCGATCTATAGGATGGACGGAGATCCACCTATTTTGACGGTGGCGATGATTGCCCCTCACGATCTTCAAGCCAAAAATGATTTAGATAAAATTCTGCGTCCCCACGGCATCGCTTGGCGGAGTGAGGTGATCGCACCTGAAGATTATCAAAAACTCCTTGATGGCTATTTGGATGAGCGGATTCAACAGGATGCCGCTGACAATTCTCAAAAAAATCTCAGTATCGAAATTGAGAATTTTGATACGCCAGAGCTAGGCAATGTTGAGGATGAGCTAGATGATGAAATTGACGTTCAGGGTGCCCAAGCCGCTCCGGTAGTCAAGTTGGTCAATCAAATTCTTGCTAAAGGGTTACTCGAAAAGGTTTCGGATATTCACATCGAGCCGCAAGAAGAAGGCTTGAGAGTCAGGTTTCGCAAGGATGGAGTCCTCCGGCAGAGTTTTCCGATTTTGCCCAAACATATTATTCCAGCCGTCATCTCTCGCTTCAAAATCATCGCTGAATTGGATATCGCCGAGCGGCGGTTGCCCCAAGATGGGCGGATTCGCCGGACATTTGAGGGTCGGAAAGTAGATTTTCGGATGAGTACTCTGCCCAGCCGCTATGGGGAGAAAGTCTGTATGCGGATTTTGGATAACTCCTCGACTCAATTGGGGCTGGATAAACTTATTAGCGATCTGCCATCGCTGGAAATCGTCCGCTCGATGGGTAGTCGTCCGTTTGGATTGATCTTGGTGACGGGACCGACTGGTTCGGGTAAATCGACCACGCTGTATTCACTGCTTGCCGAAAGGAATGACCCTGGAGTCAATATTAGTACGGCGGAAGACCCGATCGAGTATGCGCTACCAGGCATCAACCAAGTTCAGGTCATTCGCGAAAAAGGGATGAACTTTGCGTCGATCTTACGAGCTTTCATGCGGCAAGATCCGGACATTATCCTGGTCGGAGAAACCCGCGACCAAGAGACGGCTAAAACCTCGATGGAGGCCGCCTTAACCGGTCACATGGTCATGACTACCCTCCACACCAATGACGCGGCAGGATCGATCGCGCGGCTCGATGAGATGGGTGTCGAACCATTCATGGTATCAGCCGCCCTCATCGGTGTTGTCGCTCAACGACTCCTCCGCAAAGCTTGTGTTGAGTGTCGCATTCCCTATACTCCTACTCGCGAAGAACTCGGTCGATTTGGGCTGTCTGCTGCTGGGGATGCCGTCATCACCTTCTACAAAGCTAATGAACTATCTAACGATGCGATCGAATCTGCCAAAGCCGCTGGTAGTCTATGCAAAAACTGTAATGGTGTCGGCTATCGCGGTCGGGTGGGGGTCTACGAAGTCATGCAAATTACTGATGAGCTAGCGACACTGATCAATCAACGCGCTTCTACCGCCATCATCAAGGAAACTGCCGTTCAGCAAGGGATGAAGACACTATTGGCTTACAGTCTCCAAATGGTGCAGGAAGGTCAGACTACTCTCGATGAAGTGGAACGAGTCACCTTTACTGACTCTGGTTTGGAAGCTGAACTCAAAGCCAAACGCAAAACTACCCTCGTCTGTAGGACTTGCTCCGCCGAACTCAAACCAGAATGGCTCGATTGTCCGTATTGTATGACACCTAGATTTAGTGATTAGGGAATAGGGGATAGGGAATAGGAAATGAACAGACGCAAGCGTCGCAAATCCTGAAACTAAGAAAACATTCCTAACTCCCAACCCCTAACCTCTAATTCCTATCCCCTAAACCCTAACCCCTAACCCCTATCCCCTATCCCCTAAGTTATGTCTGAATTAATGATCGAAGACCTGATGGAGCGACTCGTTGAAATGGGTGGCTCCGATATGCACATTCAAGCAGGCGCACCAGTTTATTTCCGTGTTAGTGGCAAACTTGCCCCTATTGGGGAAGAACCACTCACCCCACAAGAGTGCCAAAAACTGATCTTCAGTATGCTCAATAACACGCAGCGTAAAGAACTCGAACAAACCTGGGAAATCGACTGCTCTTATGGCGTGAAAGGATTGGCAAGATTTCGGGTCAATGTTTATAAAGAACGTGGTTGTTATGCAGCATGTTTGCGAGCATTATCTTCCAAAATCCCCAACTTCGATCAGATGGGATTGCCTGACATTGTTAGAGAAATGAGCTGTCGTCCCAGAGGATTGATCCTCGTTACTGGGCCAACTGGTTCGGGTAAAACCACGACGATGGCGGCAATGATCGATTTGATCAATCGGACTCGCGGCGAACATATTTTGACGATCGAAGATCCGGTTGAGTATGTTTTTTCTAATATCAAAAGCCTCATCCACCAACGTCAAAAAGGTGAAGATACCAAAAGCTTCTCCAATGCTCTCAGAGCTGCCTTGCGGGAAGATCCAGACGTAATTCTAGTCGGAGAATTGCGAGACTTAGAAACGATTAGTTTGGCGATTAGTGCCGCCGAAACCGGACACTTAGTGATGGGAACATTACACACCAGTTCTGCCGCTCAGACGATCGATCGGATGTTGGATGTCTTTCCCCCCGAACAACAACCTCAAATCCGCGCACAGTTATCTAACTCATTAGTCGCCGTCTTCAGTCAAGCTCTCGTCCAAAAGAAAAAACCTAAACCTGGTGAATACGGACGAGTCTTGGTTCAAGAAATCATGATCGTCACACCCGCAATTTCTAACCTAATTCGTGAAGGTAAGACCGCCCAAATTTATAGTGCGATTCAAACCGGTGCCAAGTTAGGTATGAACACAATGGAATCGATCCTCGCCAAACACATTCGTGAAGGTACTATTTCTTTTGAAGTTGGCGTTTCTAAATCTTCTAGACCTGATGAACTCCAGCGTCTAATTGGATCTACACCAATGATGGCAACGAATGGACGTTGAGGAGGGAATAGGGGATAGGGAGTAGGGGATAGAGTATTAATACTATCAACCCTTTACCCTTTACCCTTTACCCAAATAAAACTCTAACCCCTAACCCCTAACCCCTAGCCCCTATTTCCTAAATATATGCCAACTTTTATAGCTGAAGTCCGCGATGCTAAAGGTAATGTCAAACAAGAAAAAGTTGATGCTCAAACTGTAGAGTCTGCTCGGAAAAAACTCAAACAGAAATATCAATTTATTCAAAATATAAAACCAGTTAGATCTTTTGATATCACTAAGATTGACTTACAAGATATTGAAGCAGCCATAAATCCGGTAACGGTTCGTGACAAAGCTGTATTCTCCCGCCAGTTCGCGGCGATGGTGAATGCTGGGGTGGCAATGGTCAGATGTCTGACGGTACTTTCGGAGCAGTGTGGTAATCCCAAGCTGCGAAAAGTACTCGCTCAGGTGAGTATCGACGTTCAGCAGGGGATTAACCTTTCGGATGCTATGCGCCGACATCCCGAATGTTTTGACACATTGTATGTCAGTATGGTGCAGGCTGGTGAAGTGGGTGGGGTACTCGATGAAGTACTCAATCGTCTGGCTAAGGTACTAGAAGATATGTCTCGGCTCAAAAACCAAGTCAAAGGGGCAATGGCGTATCCAGTCGCTGTCGGAATTTTGGCAATCTTGGTATTTCTAGGGATGACAATTTTCTTGATCCCAGTGTTTGCGGGTATTTTCAAAGGATTGGGTACCGAGCTACCTGAATTGACACTCTTTAGGTTGGGGGTAAGTGGAGTTTTAACTAGTTGGATGGTGATTATTCCGATCGTCATTATT
>JBBRVB010000006.1:0-36716 GCA_038247275.1 Chroococcales cyanobacterium | reverse complement strand
GAATTAGCAATCAGACTGTTACTACACTCAGATAGTGAGTTAGCAAAAAATTGCCAGGGTAAGATGGCAGAGAATACCAAGATTGGGTAAGGGACTCCTAGCGGTGCTTGCATCTTGGCTAAATTACCAAAGATAAATGTAAATACTACCATCGTCAGAAATGGTCGAATTAACGCCCAGGCAATCCCGATCGCAGTTTGTTTATAGCGGACAATCACATCGCGCCAAGCCAAAAAGTAAAACAGTTCTCGATAACGCCAGAGATCTCGCCAATATTGTTTCTCACTTCTGCCCGCTTCAATTAGCAGTTCGGGTCTAGCATCTGTGGTTTTTGCATTCATGATGGGGACTATCGATCTTTCCTTGGTAGATTCAGATTTTATATAGCTAGAAATGTCGATATTGATGCCAATTCCAAGCATGGGTGACGATCGCCTTGATATCAGCATACTCTGGTTGCCAGCCGAGGATCTGACGCGCTCGATCGCTACTACCGATCAGGGTAGCTGGATCGCCAGCGCGTCTGGGGCAAAATTCGATCGGGATGTCTTTACCAGTGACTTGTTTGGCAGTATCGATGACTTCCTTGACAGAAAAGCCATTACCATTGCCGAGATTGAAAATTTGACTGACTTGATTCTTGAGCAAATATTCTAGCCCCAAAACGTGGGCTTGAGCCAAATCCGTGACGTGGATATAGTCGCGAATGCAAGTACCGTCGGGAGTTTCGTAATCAGAACCAAATACAGAGATCGCGGCGCGTTTACCCGCTGCTGCTTGTAAAATCAGCGGGATCAAGTGAGTTTCGGGATTGTGATCTTCCCCAAACATCCCATCGGGATCGGCACCAGCAGCGTTGAAGTAGCGGAAAATTACTGATTTTAGTCCGTATGCTGGATCGTAATCCTGTAAGACTCGCTCGACGGCCAATTTTCCAGCTCCATAGGGATTGATTGGCTGTTGGGGATGACTTTCATCGATCGGAATATACTGGGGATTGCCGTAGGTGGCACAGGTAGAAGAGAAGATCAAGTTGGTAACACCATGTTGGCGCATCGCATCGAGGAGTGTCAGGGTGCCAACCACATTATTTTGATAGTATTTGGCGGGATCTGTTACGGACTCGCCCACATAGGCAAACGCTGCAAAATGCATCACTGCATCAATCTTGTTATCGGTAAACAGTTTATCGAGGAAAGCACGATCTCCGATATCTCCCACTACTAATTTAGCTTTGAGATTAGCGGCAACTAGCTCGTCATGTCCGTAGACTAGATTGTCCAAGATAACTACTTGAAACCCTTTCTCTTCTAAAGCTTTGACTGCGTGAGCACCGATATACCCCGCCCCACCCGTTACTAGTATTACTCGATCTGCGACTGCTGCTGGCATATAAGCTTGATAAATTGGATAAGCGGTGATTTTTAAATCTGATGTCTGATTCTATGGTGCCCCAAACTAGTCTAAATCTCGCAAAGCTTAACGTTCGTGAGGTTAAAACACAGCTTATAATCCGCCAAAATGCGGTGGTGTCAGCCATGTTTTACTGGTATATTTAGATACAAGCGAGTTAACTCAGCGAATAGTATTAAAAGCCTTAACCCCTTGATATCGCGTGACCCGTGCCTCTCTCCGGGTGAATTCCCCAACGGAGGGATTACCATTGGGATGAACGACTCCGGTGACGCGTTGCCACAGTTCATCTGGAGCTAGCGAGATCTCATAGACTCGATCGGTCTTGCAGACATAGTACCATTTGGTACTTTGACAGCGATCGCACCAAAAAGCTTCTAGCCACTCACCAGTAATCGAAATCGTAGTGTAAAATGCGATCGACCTTTGAGCCGCTAAACGACCTACACCTCTAGCTTCAAGCTGTTCTGGGCGGTCGGCAAACAAATAATACTTTTTGCTCATACTGTCAAGGTAACAGTCATGAATCGGACAGTAAATACTCCGTCGCTTCGATCTACTCCGGTTTTTGACACACTTATCCTGCACTTCGGCCTCCTTCGCTGAAATTAATGGCAGTGAACTGAAGGTTGCGTGGGAGAGACTGAGATCTAAGCGATCGTCAAAGCCCACTCCGGTAAATTACCACACTATCCCGATTCGGTCTAATGTTTGTCGATCGATCTAAGACATTTTTGAAAAACAAGATATTTGTCTCAACTGCATATTTCGATCGATTATCTCCGTTTTAATTTGCAGGATCGGCTAAATTTTCTAATACTAGCCGGTGCCCTCACAGCCTGACTTTCCCCAAGATCTATCCAACCTTAATGATGTTATTTCGGTGAAGATAAGTCTCCGTAATTAGTGTTGAGGTTGTGCCCTGTTGCCCAAATCATATCACATTAATACTCCCCATTTGGTACTAAATCGATGTTGCTTTGTAAAATTCGACCGCGACATTAAGTAATAATTACTACAACTAGCTGCCGCTGCACTAGTTTATGCCTGATTATCCAACACCCCACACATTTTTTGCAGCAGGGCTTGAGTGAGCGGGAGATTTGAGAGTCGATCGACTTGTCCAGTATTTACGACTTGCTGTAGAAAGTCAAGAAAGTCTAACTGCACTTTTTGAGTTTTGGGATGATCTGCACCTAGCTGTTGTGCTCTAATGGCTAGCGAACGGGTATAGAATTGCTCTGCCTCCGAGCAACGTTTCATGGCTTGGCAAACGAAAGCCAAATTATTTAGGCTAGTGGCAATCTGGAGATGATCTTTACCTAGCTGTTGTTCTCGGATCGCTAGTGACTGAGTATAGAGTGTTTCTGCTTGACGATACTGTCCGGTTTTATAATACAGACTTGCCAAATTGTTCAGACTTTGGGCGGTGTGGGGGTGATTTTCACCCAGTTGACGGGTTCTGATTGCTAGTGCCCGGACATACAATGGTTCGGCAGCACTGTAGTTACCAGTTTTATAATACAGTACGGCTAAATTATTTAAGCCTTGAGCGGTATGCGGGTGATCTTGTCCGAGTTGACGCTCGTAAATCCCCAGTGCTCGGGCATATAAGGGTTCTGCTTCTGAGTAGTTTTCCACCCGATAGTAGAGACTTGCCAGGTTATTGAGGACTTGAGCTGTAGATGGGTGCTCTCGCCCCAACTGCTGTTCATAAATCGCCAGTGCACGCGTTAGTTGCAATTGCGCCTCTGCAAATTGACCCATTTCGTAATACAAGTTTCCCAAATGACCCAAGCTTTTAGCGGTATGCGCGTGATTGGCTCCTAGTTGCCGTTCGCTGATTTCGAGCGCGCGCGTGTACAGAGGGGTAGCATCTTCAAATTGCTGGATCGATTTGTATAGATCTGCTAAGTTGTTGAGGCTCGGAATTGTATCTAAATGGTGAGTCCCCAATTGCTGTTCGCAAATTTTGAGAGCGCGCACGTACAGAGATTCGGCATCGTCATATCGCTCTACTGCTGAATATAAGGCGGCTAAATTATTTAGGCTAGTGACAGTATCGATGTGATTGGCACCGACTTTTTGCTCGTAGATCTTGAGTGCGCGAATATACAGAGATTCTGCTTCTTCATCTTTTCCCATCTCTAGGTACAATGCCGCTAGAGCTTGCAAGCTCTGGGCTGTCTCAGGATTGTCCGATCCCAACTGGCGTTCATAAATTGCATGGGAACGCATGTACAAAGGCTCTGCCTCCGCAAATCGCCCCATGATTAGATACAAACTAGCTAAATGATTTAAACTCTGAGCCGTATCGAGATGATTTTCGCCCCATTCCTGTTGGCAAATCTCCAAAGAGCGAATGTATAAAGGTTCGGCTTGAGTATATCTGCCCATTGCGGCATACAACTGAGCCAGACTATAGAGGCTTTGAGCAATATGAAGATGATTACCACCTATTCGATCTTCCCTAATCGATAATGACCTCGTATAAAATGGCTCCGCATCTGTATAGCGACCCATCGATTCATAGAGCAATCCGAGGTTATTTAAACTTTGAACGGTGAAGGGATGATTGGCACCTAATTGCTCTTCTCTAATCGATAAAGTTCGTGTGTACAAAGACTCGGCATCAGTGTATTTACCCATTGACTCATATAGAACTGCTAAATTATTTAGATTTTGGGCAGTATAAATATGGTTGGCACCAAATTGCTGTTGACAAATAGTGAGTGAATGAGTGTATAGTGCTTCGACATCTGAGTGCTTGTCAATCGAGTTATACAAAATTGCTAGTTGACTGGGATTGCCAACGTTACGATCGGGTGGTGACGATGGTAACTGACGGGTAGAATTTTGAGCCTCGTTCATACAAACACTTCGATTTTTGACCTCATTATTACTATATTCGATCGAATTTCAATCGTCCAGTCAATGCACGTAAAAATACTGAGCCGATCGAGACTTTACGGCAACTTTTGGTAGATTACACTGAGAATTAGGTACTGTGATATCTAAATTTTACACCCGGATCGGTGGTTTTGTCTGAGTTACTCAAGCTAAATTAATATTGTAATATTAAAGATACCTAACGAAATATTGACGATCGTCGAAGTATCGGTGCTGAAAGAGGATCGGGCCGATCTTCATCGTTTGAGTTTGGAGGTCTCTTGACTAGTCGAACTCCGTTTTTGGCTAGTATCACCACTATTTGCTGGATTCGGATTTTTTTTGACCTTGTTCTTGGTGGTGGTATTGTCAAGTGGAGTTGTGCCGGGTAATGCTTGGAGAATTTGAATTTTTTCTTGATAGACAATCTTGTTATCTTTGCGGATTACCAGTCGATTTGCGGCGACTGTGTAGTTAGTCTCACCATTATCTGCTAAAAATTGGGTGCGATCGTAGTATCTTAATCTCAGGGTAATTCCCTGAGAACCATCTTTAGTAAATGCCACGTAATGAGTGAGATTTCTTACACCGTAGATATATATCAAATAACTTTTAGAGATAGCTCAGTCGCGAATATTAGTTCGATCTTGGCACATTTTCAACTAAATTCGCATCTAATCGAGTTATGCTCACTCATCGTTATTCATGGCTCTCAGGGAGGGAACCAATCGCCAGATCGTATGCATACGATCTGGATCTCAATTCTTAGCTAAATTGTTCCACAAATCGATCGACATCTTCAATAATCCGTGTCAGTTCAGCTTCACTACTGAGCCGGATGCGATCGTCTCGCAAGGTAATTAAGACTTTGGCAACAAAAGGATTAGCCCAGATATTTGGATTGCAGAATATTTCCAAGAAAACCTCACCAGTATATTGATACTCGATCGGTCTTGCTGGTGATAGCTTACCGCCGCTTCCCGGCAACTGTGCTGTTTTAGCTTTCAGAATTTGGACGATTTCATGCAGCTTAGTCTGCAATTCCTGGGCTGCTATCAATGTAAAGCCACAAGTTACCGAACCACCAGCTAAGTTGAACACCAGTTGAGATGTCATAATTTTGATTCGATCGTAAAGGATGAGTGACTCTTATATTAGCGTGAGTCGCTAGGGGTAGCCGATTGACTATCGATTGAAACACTTTTTACCCCGATTGCCTTCAATCCCAAATCGGATTCGATCGCAATCATCAGGATCGATCTGAGCCAAAGTATTATAAGGTGTGTCAGTTCATCCGGCGACAGCAGCGATCGCCAAGATGCCGCCACCTTGACAGTATCGATTAACATCATGTGTAGACAAGATCGATCGTCTAGTGTAAACTTGTAGATTGTGGTCTAAAACTTCCAGTTCGAGTGAACTGCGACGATGGTGAATCGGTCAAAATAGATACTAGACGGCTTGCTGTCTCAGTCTATGCGGCGATAAAAACGAATCCCAATTGATACCTATATGTCCTTACTGCGCTACGAGTGAAAACTTATTGCATCTGCAACAATGCTAGCGATCGTCAGCATTGTTGCTAAAGTTAGCTGGATTGGTAAATTTAAGTCAAACCCACAGATGGACGCGCCTGCCGGTGGAAGTCCATCAAAATCCTAATGTCTCAAATTTAAGGAAATTTAAAACACCGTGTCTATCGGTATTCTCGGCACCAAACTGGGCATGACCCAAATTTTCGACAAAGAGACAGGGAGAGCAATTCCTGTCACCGTCGTTCAAGCAGGTCCATGTACCATTACCCAAATCAAAACCAAAGCCACCGATGGATATAGCTCCATCCAAATTGGTTTCGACCAAGTTAAAGAAAAAGCACTAAATAGACCAGAACTAGGACACCTCAAAAAATCCGAGGCTCCACCACTGCGTCATCTCCAAGAATTTCGGGTCGATAGTACCGAAGATTGGACGCTTGGACAAGAAGTCAAACCTGATATTTTTGCTGTCGGTCAGCTTATTGATGTGACTGGCAATAGTATCGGTAAAGGTTTTGCAGGCTGGCAAAAACGCTGGAACTTTGCGCGGGGACCAATGTCTCACGGTTCCAAAAATCACCGCGAACCTGGTTCGACTGGTGCGGGTACAACCCCCGGTCGCGTCTATCCTGGTAAGAAAATGGCTGGACGATTGGGTGGCAAACGGATCACCGTGAAGAAACTAGTAGTAGTTCAAATCGATGTCGAGCGGAATGTTCTCCTGATCGAAGGTTCCGTCCCTGGCAAACCGGGCGCACTACTGCGGATCGTGCCTGAAGTCAAAGTCGGTAAGTAGTCACACAAAGTAGATCGGGAGATAAGTAAATAGTTATGGCTAATTGCGTCATTCGCAACTGGCAAGGCGAGGAAGCTGGCTCCGCCACCCTCGAATTGGCAGTTGCAAGAGCAGAAAATGCTTCTCACATCGTTCATCGCGCTCTGATTCGGCAAACAAATAATGCGCGTCAGGGTACAGCTAGTGCCAAGACTCGTGCCGAAGTTCGGGGTGGTGGACGCAAACCTTGGAAACAAAAAGGTACTGGACGCGCTCGTGCGGGTTCGATTCGGTCTCCGCTCTGGCGGGGGGGTGGGGTCATCTTTGGTCCTAAGCCCAAAGATTACAACATGAAGATGAACCGCAAAGAGCGTCGATTGGCACTGCGGACAGCTTTGATGAGTCGGATTGAAGATATTATCGTCGTTCAGGACTTTACTACCAACGTTGCTCAACCCAAAACCAAAGAGTTCGTCCAAGCGATGACTCGGTGGGGTGTGGAAGCTGATGGCAAAGTATTAGTGATCGTTGCTGAAATTGAAGACCATACTTTGTTATCAGTACGGAATATTGCCAAAGTCAAAATGATTTCTGCGTCGGGGCTAAACGTCTTCGATCTCCTGAATGCAGACCAGATTGTCGCTACTGCTGAAGCGATCGCCAAAATCCAGGAGGTTTACAATGACGATTAGAGTTGCTGACCGCGATTTACCAGATTTAATTCGGAACGTAATCGTCACTGAAAAAGCGACGATCGCGATGGAACAGAACAAATATGTATTTGATGTAGTTCCACAAGCTACCAAGCCGCAAATCAAAGCTGCGATCGAGTCTTTATTCAACGTCAAGGTCAAACGGGTTGATACTCAAAATCTGCCCCGCAAAACTCGCCGTGTTGGTAAATTCTTGGGTGCCAAACCTCGCTACAAACGCGCGACCGTCACCATCGTCGCCGGTCAAGAAATTATCCTCTTCCCTGAAGTGTAATCACAGGATCGAAAACATCTCTAGAATGTTGGATTCTGCTCTGTGCTACCAACCTGGAGACTAATTTTCTTCCCTACCCCCTACCCTCTACTCCCTACCCCCTAAAACTATGGGTACCCGCTCTTATCGGCCATATACGCCCAGTACTCGTGAAACCGTAATTTCAGACTTTGCTGAAATTACCACCAGTACGCCGGAAAAATCACTCGTTTACAATAAGCACCGCGCTAAAGGGCGCAACAATCGCGGTGTGATCACCAGTCGCCGTCGTGGTGGCGGTCACAAACGGCTCTATCGGCAAATTGATTTCCGTCGTCAAGACAAAATCAACATCCCCGCCAAAGTAGCCACAGTTGAATACGATCCCAACCGGAACGCCCGGATCGCGCTCTTATTCTACAGAGATGGTGAAAAGCGTTACATCCTGCATCCAGTTGGTTTGACTGTCGGCATGGAAATTGTTACTGGCCCTGAGTCCCCTTTTGAAATTGGGAATGCTTTGCCACTAATTAATATCCCGCTAGGTACAACAGTTCACAGTGTCGAACTCACGGCTGGCAAGGGTGCTCAGATCGCGCGTTCGGCTGGTGCTGCTGCTCAACTAGTCGCCAAAGAAGGGGACTATGTGACGCTGAAGATGCCTTCTGGTGAAGTCCGAATGGTGCGGAAAGAATGCTATGCCACCATCGGTCAAGTTGGCAACACCGACGCACGGAATACCAATGCGGGTAAAGCCGGACGTAACCGGTGGAAAGGTCGCCGTCCCAAGGTCAGAGGTAGCGTCATGAACCCCGTGGATCACCCACATGGTGGTGGTGAAGGTCGCGCGCCAATCGGTCGTCCCGGCCCAGTTACGCCTTGGGGTAAACCAACTCTAGGTTACAAAACTCGCAAGAAGAAGAAAGCCAGCAGCGAACTCATCATCCGCCGTCGCCGGAAATCCTCGAAACGTGGTAAAGGCGGTCGTCAGAATTAAGAGAGTGGATAGTGGACAGTGGATAGTTAATAGCAAAATCAAGAACTATTTCCTATGCACTGTTCACTCCCAGCCAATCGCGTGGCAAACTATTCACTATCTTGAAAAGGTGCTCCACCTGGGCAAAGCCCTGTTTCCGCACTATTCACTATCCACTATTCACTATCCACTAAATTATGGGTCGTTCTCTCAAAAAAGGACCATTTGTCGCAGATCATCTGATGACAAAGGTCGAAAAAATGAATGCATCTGGTCGTAAAGATGTCATCAAAACTTGGTCGCGGGCTTCCACGATCTTGCCCCAAATGGTCGGACACACGATCGCAGTACACAATGGTCGTCAGCACGTTCCTGTCTTTGTCTCCGATCAAATGGTCGGACATAAATTAGGGGAATTTTCACCTACGCGGAACTATCGTTCTCACTCGAAGGGAGACAAAAAATCCGGTAGATAATTCAAAGTTAATTTGAATTTTAGATGGATTCAAGAAAAAAATTATGGCGATCGATAACAAAACAGAAATCAAAGCAGTTGCGAAATATATTCGCATGTCTCCCTTTAAAGTGCGCCGCGTACTAGACCAAATTCGGGGACGTTCCTACCGGGAGGCCTTGATTATTCTCGAATTTATGCCCTATAAAGCATGTGAAGAGATTATCAAAGTCTTGCGATCGGCTGTAGCTAATGCCGAGCACAATAATGGGATGAATCCAGCCAAGTTAGTAGTCTCTACTGCCTTTGCCGATGGCGGCCCCGCGTTAAAACGCTTCCGCCCCAGAGCGCAAGGTCGCGCCTACAAAATCCGCAAACCGACATGTCACATCACCGTGGCAGTGGCGGAAACGAACTAGGGAGCATATAAAGAAATAACATGGGACAGAAGATTCATCCGATCGGCTTTAGACTAGGTATCACGCAGGAACACCGTTCGCGGTGGTACGCAGATAGCCGCCGCTATCCCGAAGTTCTCAAAGAAGACTACATCATTCGCCAGCATATCGAAAAGGATCCTACCCTCAGCACAGCCGGGATTTCCAAGGTGCGGATCGAGCGTAAAGCCGACCAAATCGAACTCGAAATCCACACCGCTCGTCCGGGTGTCGTCGTCGGTCGTCAAGGGAGCGGGATCGAAGTAATTCGGCAAGCTCTACTCAAGAAATTGGGTACCGATCGTCAGATTCGGATTAACGTGATTGAGATTGCTAAAGTTGATGCTGATGCCGCTCTGATTGCGGAATTTATCGCTCAACAACTCTCCCGCCGCGTCTCCTTCCGTCGCGTCGTCCGTCAGGCGATTCAACGGGCACAACGCGCTGAAGTCAAAGGGATCAAGATTCAAGTCGGCGGACGGCTCAATGGAGCTGAGATCGCCCGAACTGAATCATCTCGGGAAGGTAGTGTGCCCTTGCATACCCTCCGCGCTGATATCGACTATGCTTCCAAGACCGCCGATACCACTTATGGGATCATCGGGGTCAAAGTTTGGGTCTTTAAAGGCGAAATCATTCCCGGACAAGAAAATCTAGAAGTAGCTAGTGCTGCTCAACCCAAACGGCGGCAGAACCAACAACGTCGCCGTCAGCAGTTCGATGACCGCTCTGATGAAGGATAGAATTCAAACATGTTAAGTCCCAGAAGAACAAAATTCCGCAAACAACAACGCGGTAGAATGACTGGTTTAGCGACCAGAGGTAATGAAATCGCTTTCGGTCAGTACGGCTTACAAGCGATCGAGCCATCCTGGATCACTTCTCGGCAGATTGAAGCCTGTCGGCGAGCCATGAACCGCTATCTCAAGCGGGGCGGTAAAATTTGGATTCGGATTTTCCCCGACAAGCCAGTCACGATGCGCCCAGCAGAAACCCGGATGGGTTCTGGTAAAGGTTCTCCCGAATTTTGGGTCGCAGTAGTCAAGCCCGGTCGGATCTTATTCGAGATTGGTGGCGTTCCTGAAGATATTGCTCGGGAGTCGATGCGTCTAGCGATGCACAAACTACCGATCAAAGTCAAATTTATTATCAAACCACATTTAGAAGACGAAACTGATTAAGGTTATGGCTCTGCCCAAAATTGCTGAAGTAACAAGCTTAACCGACGAAGAACTAGCTGCGGAGATTATTGCTGTCAAACGCAATTTGTTTGACCTCCGCCTCCGCCAAGCTACCCGTCGGTTAGAAAAAACCCACCAATTCAAACATAACCGTCATAAACTCGCCCAGTTATTGACGGTAGAACACCAACGTAAAACCGCCAAGGTTTAGTCTTTTGTCAATATAATCAGCCACAGGTAACCAACACACAATGGCAGTCAAAGAAAGAGTTGGCATCGTCGTCAGCAACAAAATGCAAAAAACCGTAGTGGTCGCGATCGAGAATCGTTCCGCCCACCCCAAATACGGCAAAGTAGTCGTCAGAACTAAAAAATATAAAGTTCATGACGAAGAAAACCAGTGTAAAGAAGGTGACAGAGTACGGATTTCCGAAACCCGTCCCCTCAGCCGCACCAAACGCTGGACACTTGCGGAAATACTTAGTACCAAAGCCTAAATCACCAGGTGGGGCTAGGAATGGTGATGGTTCGAGTGTGAAATTTCACTTTCTGCCCTACCCTCTCCCCCCCTACCCTCTACCCTCTAGACAACAATGATCCAACAAGAAAGTTATTTAACCGTTGCGGACAATAGCGGTGCCCGCAAAATTATGTGCATCCGCGTCCTCGGTGCGGGTAATCGGACTTACGGCGGCGTTGGCGATACCATTATCGCCGTTGTCAAAGATGCCACCCCCAACATGGCAGTCAAGAAATCCGAAGTAGTGCGGGCAGTGATCGTGCGGACCAGACATACCATGCGCCGCGATAGTGGCATGAGTATTCGGTTCGATGACAATGCCGCTGTTTTAGTCAATGCTGAAGGTAACCCCAGAGGTACTCGCGTTTTCGGCCCGGTCGCTCGCGAACTTCGTGAAAAAAGCTTCACCAAAATCGTCTCCCTGGCTCCAGAGGTACTCTAAAAAATGGCAATCCAAAAACCTAAAGTCAAACATCGGATGCACGTCAAAAAAGGCGACACCGTGCAAATTATCTCTGGTAGAGATAAAGGTAAAATCGGCGAAATCCTCAAGTCCATTCCCGAACTGAGCAAAGTGATCGTCAAAGGTGTCGGGATTCGGACTAAGCACATCAAACCAGCTCAAGAAGGTGAGTCAGGTCGAATCGATACCTCCGAATCACCAATTCATAGCTCCAAAGTGATGGTCTACTCGACCACCCAAAACGTTGCTAGTCGGATTAGCTACACAGTGAACGCTGAAGGCAAAAAAGTCCGCATGTTAAAGAAAACTGGCGAAATTATCGACTAGATTACTAGTTATTTGTCCGTTTATCGCTTGCTACTATCCTGACCAAGCCCAGGAATCCATACCCGAACATCATGGCACAACAACTTAAAACCAAGTATCAAGAGCAAATTACCCCCAAGCTGATGGAGCAATTTGGTTATACCAATGCGCTGCAAGTGCCCAAGGTCATTAAAATTACTGTTAATAGAGGATTGGGCGAAGCAGCTACTAATGCTAAAGCACTAGAATCTTCGATCGCTGAAATCGCCAAGATTACCGGTCAAAAACCCGTCGTCACCCGCGCTAAAAAAGCGATCGCGGGTTTCAAGATTCGGGCGGGGATGCCTGTCGGCGTGATGGTAACCTTACGTGGCGATCGGATGTATGCCTTCCTCGACAGGTTTATCAATTTGACCCTACCCCGGATTCGGGATTTCCGAGGCATCAGCCCCAAAAGCTTTGACGGGCGCGGTAACTACAGTATCGGCATTCGGGAACAACTGATCTTCCCCGAAATCGAATACGACCAAATCGACCAAATTCGCGGGATGGATATCTCGATTATTACCACAGCCGAGAACGATGAAGCTGGGCGCGCGTTATTAAAAGAAATGGGAATGCCTTTTCGCGCCAGTTAATCGCTAGCTAAAGGTACAGCGGCAATCGTGACATCGAGATGGGGAGCAATGGCTCACCATTAGCCATTCACCACCAGCCACTCGCTACTAATCACCCTCAACAACAAATTACCAATGGCGGCACACGATACCATCTCAGACATGCTCACTCGGATTCGGAATTCGAGCATCGTCAAACATCAAACCACCAATCTCCCAGCAACCAAGCTTACTCGCAGCATTGCCACCGTCCTCAGACAAGAAGGCTATGTCGGTGAGTATGAAGAAACTGGCGAAGGGATTGACAAGAAATTAGTCCTCACCCTCAGATATAAAGGCAAAAATCGCCAGCCAATTATTACCGCACTCAAACGGGTGAGCAAGCCTGGATTGCGCGTTTATTCCAACCACAAAGACTTACCCAAAGTACTCGGTGGTATTGGCATTGCGGTCATCTCCACCTCTAGTGGGATCATGACCGATCGTGAAGCCCGCAAACAAGGCTTGGGCGGCGAAATCCTCTGTTACGTCTGGTAATAGTGGCGCATTCAGTAGTCAGTAAGTAGAAATCGACCCACGATTTTTTAGAACTTAGTAACTTTATATTTACTAAATCTTGCTCCCCTGGCTCAAATATTCATCTTTGCGCGCAGCTAATGCATCGCAATTTCATTGACAAGGAGTAAATAATCTGTATGTCCAGAATTGGTAAACGTCCAATTCCTTTACCCGCTAAAGTGACTGTCACTCTCGACGGTCAATCAGTGCTAGTTAAAGGCCCTAAAGGTGAACTCTCGCGCGTACTCCCATCAGGGGTAGTAGTTTTGATGGAAGGCGAGATGGTCGTCGTCAATCGAGCCAATGAGTCCCGTACTGCCCGCCAGCAACATGGCTTGTGTCGGACACTAGTTGCCAACATGGTCGAAGGTGTCTCCACCGGCTTCCAAAAGAAATTGGAAATTCAAGGGGTTGGTTATCGGGCGGCTGTTGATAGTAATGTCCTCACACTCAATGTGGGCTACAGCTTACCCGTCAAAATCAATCCACCAGCGGGAATCACCATTGAAGTTCCCAAAGAAAAGAATACTAGTGTCACCATTAGTGGGATTGATAAAGAATTAGTCGGCAATACTGCTGCCAAAATCCGCGATGTTCGCCCACCAGAAGTATACAAAGGTAAGGGAATTCGCTACGAAGGTGAAGTTGTCCGCCGGAAAGCTGGTAAATCTGGGAAGAAATAGAACATAATATGAAATTAACTCGTAAAGAATCAGTACAGCGTCGTCACCGTCGCGTTCGCAAAGACGTAATCGGTTCGACTGCCCGCCCTCGGTTGGCGATCTTCAGATCCCACCAACATATCTATGCCCAAGTCATCGATGATACCGAGCAACATACACTCGCAGCGGCTTCTAGCCTCGAACCCGAACTCAAGTCCAGATTGAGTGGTGGTGGTAATATTGCCGCAGCAGTCGAAGTCGGTAAATTGGTTGCCGAACGTGCCAAAGCTAAAGGGATCGAACTAGTAGTATTCGATCGCGGTGGTAATCTATATCATGGTCGCGTCCAAGCCCTTGCTGACGCTGCTCGTGAAGCTGGCTTGAATTTCTAATCGTAACTCAGTAAATATCAGATTATGGCACAAGAACAACAGGATCGACGCGGTGGCGGTAGCGGTGGCAGCGACCGGCGCGGTGGCAGTGGCGGCAAAGGCGGCGGCGGTAAAGGCGGCGGCAGAGGCAAGAAGGAAGAAAAGGAAATTACCTACCAAGAACGGGTAATCCAAATTCGGCGGGTGAGTAAAGTAGTTAAGGGTGGTAAAAAACTCAGCTTCCGCGCCATCGTTGTGATTGGTAATGAAAAAGGTGAAGTTGGCGTAGGTGTAGGTAAAGCCAGCGACGTAATCGGCGCAGTCCGTAAAGGCGTAGCTGATGGTAAGAAGCATTTGATTACCATCCCATTGACCAAATCGAATACTATTCCACATCCGATCGTCGGTGGTGGCGGTGGTGCTAATGTGATGATGCGCCCTGCTGCTCCTGGTACTGGGGTAATCGCCGGTGGAGCCGTCCGCACTGTCTTAGAACTTGCGGGTGTCAAAAACATCCTCGCCAAACAACTCGGTTCGGGTAACCCGCTCAATAATGCCCGCGCCGCAGTCAACGCTCTCAAAACCCTTCGCAGCTTCAACCAAGTCGCTGAAGATCGCGGCTTGACAGTCGCAGATCTATTCGCGTAATAGGGATTAGAGGGTAGAGGGTAGAGGGTAGGTAATGAGAGGACGTTTGCGTCCGAAAGTCTTCATCTTGTCTTCTACCCTACCCACTATCCCCCTACCCTCTACTCTCTACCCTCTACCCTCTATAAAGAATATGAGATTAATCGATCTAAAACCCAAAGCGGGTTCCAAACATCGCAAACGCCGCGTCGGACGCGGTATCGCCGCCGGACAAGGTGCCAGCGGCGGTTTCGGAATGCGGGGTCAAAAATCCCGTTCCGGTAGCCCCACTCGTCCTGGATTTGAGGGTGGTCAAATGCCCCTCTATCGGCGGTTGCCCAAATTAAAGCACTTCCCGCTCATCAATCAGAAGTTCTACACCGTAATTAACGTTCGGAGCCTGTCTGAATTGCCAGCCAATAGTGAAGTTACATTGAAATCACTAATGACTGCGGGAATCGTCACAACTAATGATGGCCCATTGAAACTATTAGGTGATGGCGAACTTACGGTCGCGCTCAATTGTAAAGCAGCAGCTTTTACAACTGGAGCGAGAACTAAGATCGAAGCCGCTGGTGGTACTTGCGAAGTAGTTTAAGATGTCTTCATCTCATCAATCATCGCGATCGAAAAACTAGATTGAATCCAGCAGTGCCGCTTACACTAAATCGGTACTGCTGGATTCTTGTTTAAAAACCCCAGAATTAACTCGAAAATTGTATACTGAAATTCATAAAGGTCACAGTTCTTGATATTATTTCAGTTTTGACATTAAATAAATTTGCCGAGGTAATTTTAGATGGACGCTAGTAGAGAAAAAGCACCATCCGCCCAAGAGACATTCGTACAGATGGCTCAAGCGGCTGGTTTAAGAGGTCGAATTTTAGTGACCCTGGGGTTGCTAATCTTAGCACGGCTGGGTACATTCGTGCCGATCCCAGGGATCGATCGAGTCGCATTTGCCGAAAGTATCAAAAATAGCCCCACCATCGGCTTTTTAGATATTTTCTCTGGTGGTGCATTATCCACCGTCGGGGTATTTGCTTTAGGGATTATTCCTTATATCAATGCTTCGATTATCATTCAGTTGCTGACAACGGCACTTCCTGCGCTGGAAAAGCTGCAAAAAGAAGAAGGCGAAGCCGGACGACGGAAGATTTCTCAAATCACTCGCTATGTGGCATTAGGTTGGGCGGTCATCTATAGTTTTGGGATTTCCCAATGGCTGCAAAAATATACCCTCCCCGGGCATCAAGACATTTTCTTTGTGATTGGGACGGTGTTTGCGTTGACGGCTGGTTCGATGTTTGTAATGTGGATTTCCGAACTCATCACCGAGCGCGGAATTGGTAATGGTGCTTCGCTGTTAATTTTCCTGAACATCGTCGCAGTGTTACCCACATCTTTAAGTGCTACGTTCGATCTCGCTCAAAGTGGCGACAGCTCAATTGTGACTCGGACCGTAGCATTACTGGCAGTATTCATTGTGATGACCGTCGGGATTGTCTTTGTCCAAGAAGGAACGCGCCGGATTCCGATTATCTCCGCTCGTCGTCAAGTCGGCCGCAGAATCCAACGCGAACGGACTAGCTATCTGCCTTTGCGCCTCAATCAAGGTGGCGTAATGCCGATTATTTTTGCCTCTTCAGTATTGGTGTTACCTAGTGCGCTAGCTTCTTTTGTGGGCAATAACGCTGGTGCTGGCCCAGTCACTCAAGTTGTTTCCCAAATCGCCAGTTTTTTGGCTCCTGGTACCGCCGCTCATATAGCGTTTTACGTCATACTAATTGTATTCTTTAGCTATTTCTACAGTTCGCTCGTCGTAAATCCTGTAGACATGGCGCAGAACCTCAAAAAAATGGGCGCAAGTATCCCTGGCGTTCGACCGGGGGTAGCTACTAGTAAGTATATTGAAGCCATCCTATCGCGGTTGACTTTATTAGGCGCGCTCTTTTTAGGAATAGTGGCAACTGTACCAACAGCGATCGAAAGTTCGCTCGGTGTCACCACCTTCCAAGGTTTTGGGGCAACTTCACTACTAATTTTGGTGAGTGTGGCGATCGATACTGCCAAACAAATCCAAACTTTAGTAATCTCTCAACGGTATGAAGGCATGATTGGCAAGGATTAGGCTTTGAGTTTTGCGGATGAAATCACGCGGAGGTTCCCTCCGCATGTGTTTCACCAAGTAAGGCTTTAGGCTTTAGGGGTTAGGTTTTAGGCTCTGAAGGTCTTCGCTCTAAAACCTTTAGAGCTTAAAGTCTAATTCCCCATCGTAGAATTACCTAACCCCTAACACCTAAATTATGACTAGACTAATCTTCCTGGGTGCCCCAGGTGCAGGCAAAGGTACACAGGCGCAAATCCTGGCTACGTCCTGTGGCATCCCGCATATTTCCACGGGTGATATTTTACGAGCTGAGGTCAAAGAGCAAACCGATCTCGGTCAACAAGCCAAATCCTACATGGATAAAGGCGAGTTGGTGCCTAACTCGTTGCTTTTGGATATGATTCGCGGGCGGTTGATCCAAGATGATGCTGTGAGTACTGGGTGGATCTTAGACGGCTTCCCTCGCAATGTCGCTCAGGCCGAATTTCTCGATCGATTGCTGACCGAAATCGGGCAAAAATACGATCTGGCAGTTAATATCCATGTGCCTCAAGATCGATTGGTAACTAGATTACTCGATCGAGCTACAATCCAAAACCGCCCCGATGACACCGAGGATGTGATTCGCCGGCGGTTGGTAGTATATGAGGAGCAAACAGCACCGCTGATCGATTACTACCAGCACAAGGGCATTTTCCACCATGTTGATGGCGATCGCGAATTGGCAGCAGTGACCGAGCAGTTGACAGCATTCATCGGCTAGCAATCGCGTGGCTGGGTGAACCGGGGCGAACCAAAGTTTTTTTGTTCGCCCCGGTGGTCAATGGAAAATTATTTGTCGATCGAGATTTAATTTCCCTCAATTCTCAGCATCACCGCCAATCTCCTTGCCCCTGTTAAAATAGAATTGGACGTGAGATCGAGTGATGGTATCTGCCAGCATTTGTCCACAATCTACGTTTCGTAAACATCGTATTTGAGGTAAATATTACTTGTCTAAACAAGATTTGATTGAAATGGAAGGCACGGTGACAGAATCCTTGCCTAATGCCATGTTTCGAGTCGATCTAGATAATGGGTTTAATGTCCTTGCCCATATCTCCGGTAAAATTCGTCGCAACTATATTAAAATTCTTCCTGGCGATCGCGTCAAATGTGAACTCACTCCTTACGATTTGAGTAAAGGGCGGATCACTTACCGACTGCGGAATAAAAAATAAGTCGGAACGATCGCTGACGATCTCCGAAAAGGGCTACCCGCCTAGTGAATATGGGATCGAAAATAGTTGGGTTCGATCGTGAAGCCACTATTTTTAGCCCTGTCCTATGCTCGCAGATCCTCTTTTGGCATAATTGTCGCGTAATTACTACTGACAATTAGTTGAAAAATGTTATAATATTAAGCTTGCAGTGTTGACAAAATTGGCATGAAAGTCCGAGCGTCTGTCAAAAAGATTTGTGAAAAGTGTCGCGTCATTCGTAGACGTGGCCGGGTCATGGTGATTTGCGCCAACCCGAAACATAAACAACGCCAAGGTTAGATGACTAGTCCAAGTTGCTAGTTAGTTATCGATCCCTCGGTTAGATTCAATGGAAGTCGAGCGAGAACAACGGTTTGGGCGAGTTGCTTCAGTCCCAAACCAGCCATTTTCAGCCTTCGATCGACCATCTCAAGAGCAAAGTATAGTGGAGAAACAAGTGTGGCACGGATAGCAGGTGTAGACCTTCCACGCGACAAACGCGTAGAAATTGGTCTGACATATATCTTTGGCATTGGTCTAACCAGAGCCAAAGAAGTATTAGCAAAAACAGGTGTAAATCCCGATACACGAGTTAAGGATTTATCAGAATCTGACGTAGCCCTCCTTCGGGAACGCGTCGAAGGCGACTACCAGATCGAAGGTGACTTGCGTCGCTGGGAATCGATGAATATCAAGCGATTGGTAGATATCGGTTCGTATCGGGGACGGAGACACCGAATGGGCTTACCCGTTCGCGGCCAACGCACGCGCACCAATGCGCGGACTCGTCGCGGTCGCCGCGCTACGGTCGCTGGGAAGAAAAAAGCTCCTGGTAAGAAATAGGATGCGATGGTTGTGGCAACCTCAAACTAGCCAATTGGCGATTAGTAATTTGGGCCGTTCGTCTATCAGTAATGATGGTATGCGATCGGCTGGTTACTCCTCGCCAATTAGTGTGTCTAAACTAGTCACAGCCACCCGTCAACAGTGCTTGGATGGGCGGAAAATTTGGGTCATACTACCCAAACAACTAACTTGTCCAAATAGTTGACAAATCGCCGCCGACCATGATGGATATTGACTCGATCGATTGATGAATATTTACTAAATATCCTAAATCATCGTCGATCGTCCGCACAGACCACAGCCGATGTTTCATCGATCACCTCATTGATATTTTCTAATACATAGACCGACATGGCTCGACAACCTAGTAAAAAGACTGGCCCAAAAAAGCAAAAGCGCAATGTTCCTAACGGCGTAGCTTATATCCAGTCCACATTCAATAACACGATCGTCACGATCTCTGATGCGAATGGAGATGTCATCTCCTGGGCTTCTAGTGGATCTAGTGGCTTTAAAGGTGCGAAAAAAGGTACTCCCTTTGCCGCGCAAACAGCCGCTGAAAGTGCGGGCAAACGTGCGATGGATCAAGGAATGCGTCAGCTTGAAGTGATGGTCAGCGGGCCTGGTGCGGGTCGTGAAACAGCGATTCGTGCCCTCCAAGGTGCAGGGTTAGAAATCACCCTAATTCGCGATGTCACTCCAATTCCTCACAATGGCTGCCGTCCTCCAAAACGACGCAGAGTATAGAGTAATTGCTAATTTATAGTTTGTAACCGCGAAATTGGCATTGCCAGTGACCGTAATTATGAATTGTAACTAGTGAGGTTAGAAAAGATTCACCAGCGATTCGCGCGGTAATCTGCAAAAGTTTAAATGTAAGTACAAACTGGGTAGGGAGGTCACTCTGTGGCGCAGTTTCAGATCGAGTGTGTCGAGTCTAAGACCGAGTCAAATCAAAGTCAATATAGTAAGTTTATCCTGGAGCCTCTAGATCGAGGTCAAGGTACGACAATCGGCAACTCACTCCGACGGGTACTGCTGTCCAACTTAGAAGGGACATGTATTACTGCGGTAAGAGTAGCCGGACTAATCAAAGATGAAAAAGCTGGGATTAAACCCGGTACGGTCAACCACGAGTTTGCGAGCTTAGTTGGTGTCCGGCAGGATGTTCTCGAACTGCTGCTGAACATGAAAGAAGTCAAACTCAAAAGTTACACCTCTCAACCGCAAATCGGTCGCTTGAATGTAACAGGGCCAGCCGAAGTTACAACTGCTGATTTTGAATTACCTTCAGAAGTAGAAGTTGTCGATCCCAACCAATATGTGGCAACTGTCGCTGATGGTGGCAAATTGGAAATGGAATTCCGGATCGAACGTGGCAAAGGCTATCGATCGGTAGATAAGTTCCGCGAACAAGGTCTAGCAATGGATCTGCTTCAAATCGATGCTGTATTTATGCCTGTTACCCAGGTTAACTACACCACCGAAGATGTGCGGATTGATGGCGCAGTTGAAAAAGATCGTCTGATTCTCGAAATCTGGACTAATGGTAGTCTGACTCCTCAAGAAGCTTTGAGTGAATCCGCCAAAATTTTGGTCGATCTGCTCAATCCGCTCAAGGACATCAGCTTGGAATCTTTCCAACCAGAATATGCCGATGAAGAAGATCCTTCTAACCAAATTCCGATCGAAGAGTTAAATCTCTCCGTCAGAGCCTACAACTGCCTCAAACGGGCGCAGATTAATTCTGTTTCCGATTTGATGGGTTACACCCAAGAAGATCTCTTGGAAATCAAGAACTTCGGTCTCAAGTCCGCTGAGGAGGTTATCGAAGCTCTCGAAAAGCGACTGGGGATCAAACTCCCCCACGATAAATCAGTGAAAGTCTGAGCAGATCGGGGCGCAGTCTTAGCGATCGAGTAGTGACCGAATAATATCGATTATCATCACCACCTCGAACAAGTCGCGACATACTGTATCGCAAGACCCCAAGGGAGTTTGATCGTAACAGCAGCAAGAGTTATCTTGAAAGATAACTCGATCTTCACAGCATCAAGAGTTACTTTCAACAGTAACTCGATGATTAGTAAAACACAGGAGAAATATAATGCGTCATCGCTGTCGCGTGGCAATGCTGGGTAGACCAGCCGACCAGCGCAAAGCAATGTTACGGTCTTTGACTACCGAACTGATCCGCCACGGTCGGATCACGACAACTCTAGTCAAAGCCAAAGCAATGCGCCCAGAAGTCGAAAAAATGGTGACCTTAGCCAAATCGGGGACTCTTGCAGCTCGCCGTCAGGCGATGGGATACATCTACGACAAAGATCTAGTCCACAACTTATTTGCGGAAGCACCCGAACGCTACGGTAGTAGACAAGGTGGTTACACTCGCGTCGTCCGCACAGTACCACGTCGGGGTGACAATGCAGAAATGGCGATCATCGAAATGATGTAGAGCCTGTACACCGCCACCTGTTATTTGTGATTCAATGGCCGCTAAAAACCACAAACTCATAACTAACAGTACCGAGCGGGTTGCTCTAGTCATTCAATACACAGGTACCAATCTATGTGGCTGGCAAAAGCAACTTAACGGCAGGGCGGTGCAGTCCGAAATAGAACAGGCGATCGCCGCCGTCCTCGGTCAACCCGCAAATATTTATGGTGCGGGGCGTACCGATAGCGGCGTTCATGCGGCGGCACAAGTCGCCCATTTTGATAACCCCAGTGTGATTCCTGCCACTCGGTGGGCGGCTGTGCTCAACATGCGGTTGCCAGATGATATTGTCATCCGCGCATCCACCGCCGTTGCTGATGATTGGCACGCTCGGTTTTCAGCTCTTTATCGACGGTATCGGTACACCATTTATACGGCAAAACAACCCAACTTGTTTGTTCGCCCCTATACTTGGCATTACTATCAAGAACCGTTGGTTGTCGAGCGCATCCAAGCCGCTGTAGCACCATTGCTCGGCACCCATCATCTGGCTGCTTTTCATCGGACTGATTCGGGTCGATCGCATTCTTGGGTTGAGGTTCAGGATATTGGCTGCGATCGATTGGGGGACTTCATTCAGATCGAGATCCAAGCAAATGGATTTTTGTACGGAATGGTACGATTGCTGGTAGGACTGCTAGTCCAGGTGGGAAATGGCGATTTATCAGTTGCCGAATTTACCAACATCTGGCAGACCGAACAACGATCTCTAGTTAGGCATTCCGCCCCCGCAAAAGGTCTGTGTCTGCTCAGAGTCGGATATCCAGATTTGCCCTTCCCTGAGTCGATTTGGTACGATACTCAACCTCAATTTCTACTGCCAAAAACTTAGTCTTATTTATAGCTCTACTCGATCGCCAATGTTGGGTTTCACCTTACAGTTAGAGTGAGCAAAAGTAAGCCGAACTGAAACCCAACCTACAACTCATATAAGAACGTGGAAAAAACCTACTTACCGCCAACCAATAATACGGCTGATGCCAAATGGTACATCATTGATGCTGCCGACCAACGCCTCGGTCGTCTAGCCAGCCAAATCGCGATGATCTTGCGTGGGAAAAATAAACCCACCTTTACCCCGCACATCGACACTGGCGATTTCGTAGTTGTCATCAACGCTGAAAAAGTTCAGGTCACAGGTAAAAAAAGCACTCAGAAGGTCTATAGAAGACACTCTGGTCGTCCTGGTGGGATGAAAACCGAAGTTTTCGCTAAACTACAAGTGCGGATTCCCGAACGGATTATCGAACAAGCTGTCAAAGGCATGTTACCCAAAAATTCAATGGGCAAACATCTATTCACCAAGATGAATGTGTATGCAGGGACTCAACATCCTCATGCTGCTCAAAAACCTGAAGTCCTGGTCATCAAAACTACTCCTGGAGCATAATTATGGAAGATAATAAGCGCGCAGTTTACTGGGGTACAGGTCGCCGGAAATCGTCGATCGCCCGAGTCCGTCTCGTCCCTGGTACTGGTAAACTAGTAGTCAATGGCAGAACTGGCGAAGACTATTTCAACTTTCAGAGTGGCTATATCTCCGCTGCGAGATCTCCCCTGGAAACTCTGGGATTAGAAGCTGAATACGATATCCTCGTTAATGCCCACGGTGGTGGCCTAACTGGACAGTCCGACGCAGTTAAACTAGGTGTAGCTCGTGCCCTCTGCGAACTCGACCCCAACAACCGCAAACCCCTCAAAGTTGAAGGTTACCTCACTCGCGATCCCCGTTGTGTCGAGCGGAAAAAATACGGTCTGCACAAAGCCCGCAAAGCTCCTCAATACTCGAAACGTTAAATCGATTTTGTTTGTTGATTATTGGTTATTAGCAACTAAGATCGCTAGATTAAATAAACAACAAACATCGATTCATAGTTAACAATTAATTATCAGGGGTGAAAGTATCCGTTCAAACGAAACCCCTAATACCTAACACCTAACACCTAACACCTAACACCTAACATCTAAAGATTGTGGCAAAAGCTGATATTCATCCTACTTGGTACCCAGAAGCCAAAGTTTATTGCAACGGAGAAGTTGTGATGACTGTTGGTTCTACCCAACCAGAACTCCGCGTTGATGTGTGGTCTGGTAATCATCCCTTCTACACAGGGACACAGAAGATCATCGATACTGAAGGTCGAGTCGATCGTTTCCTCAAAAAATACGGGATGTTGGATACTACTGCTCCTGCTCCTGAAGCTGCTACTGCTGAAGAACAGAAATAGCTTAAATAATCTAAAAAACCTAGAGGTGCGATCTATTTTGATTTCGCGTCTCTAGGTTTTTTAATTAGGGAATAGGGGATAGGAAATAGGGGATAGTATATCCAACAATTATTTATCTAGACAAATATTCACTTTCAAAACAAAATCTATCATTTTAATTGACTGACATGCGATTATTTATTATTTATCATTTTTATCATTTCTAGCGATCGAGTGTTTTTCCCTATTCCCTATTCCCTATTCCCTAAAAGACAATGGCAGAATCATACTTACTAGACAAGCTCAGATCCGTCGAACAAACATTTCACGAACTCACCCGCAAACTCGGCGATCCAGATATTGCTAGAGATGCCAGTGAAATGCAGCGGATTGGCAAAGCCCGCGCCGCCCTGGAAACCGTTGTCGAAACCTTCGACAAATGGAAACAGACTCAAGAAGATCTAATCGGAGCCAGAGAGATCGTCAAAGAGTCGGGAAACGACCTCGAACTGCAAGCAATGGCAACTCTAGAAGCTGGAGAACTTGAAGAACAAAGTGCCGAACTCGAACGCAAACTTAAAGTTTTACTATTACCTAAAGATCCTAATGATGATAAAAATATCATGTTAGAAATTCGGGCGGGTACTGGGGGCGATGAAGCCGGAATTTGGGCGGGAGACTTGGTGCGGATGTATTCGCGTTATGCGGAAACTCAGCATTGGAAAGTTAAGCTGGTGAGCGAGTCGCTAGCAGAAATGGGCGGCTTTAAGGAAGCTGTACTCGAAATTCAAGGTGAGCAGGTATACAGTCAACTCAAGTTTGAGGCTGGCGTACATCGGGTGCAGCGAGTACCTCTAACTGAATCTGGCGGACGGGTACATACATCTACTGCAACCGTAGCAATCATGCCCGAAGTCGATGAAGTCGAGATTTTCATCGATCCTAAAGATATTGAAATGAGTACCGCTCGATCGGGTGGTGCTGGCGGACAAAACGTCAACAAGGTTGAAACCGCAGCGGATCTATTCCACAAACCGACAGGGATTCGGATCTTTTGTACCGAAGAACGATCTCAACGTCAGAATAAAGAACGCGCCATGCAAATCTTACGCGCCAAGTTATACGATATCAAACTCCGCGAACAGCAAGAGGAAGTTACCTCGATGCGTCGCTCTCAAGTCGGGACTGGCTCTCGATCGGAAAAAATCCGCACCTATAATTACAAAGACAACCGCGCTACCGACCATCGGTTAGGGCATAATTTCGGGCTGGAAAAGGTGCTGTCCGGCGATCTGGAGGACGTAATTCAAAGTTGTATCTCTCAAGACCAACAAGAGCGTTTAGCCGAGCTAGCGGCTTCTACGGGGGGTTAATTTGCAGCTACACGATCGGAATCCAATCATGCAGGTTGGGTTGTGATGTCGCCAACGGCGAGGCTCCGCCAACGGCTATCGCTCATCAACCAGAATGAAACCCAACAACCTCAAATATCGCTGGATGAGGTTGTTGGGTTTTGCTTCGTGCAACCCAACCTACGCATGGCTGGAAAGATGATGCGATCGTGATGAATCAAATAAATCACTACATGAAAACACATAGAGAATTTTGTTGTGCTCACATCCGGGTGAATCAATCTCATTTTAGAAGATATTATGCTCTATCACCGATTAGCATCTCCATCGCAAACAAAATTAGATGCAGCAAAGCAAATCGAAAGTCAGGAAATGTGGGGTAAACCTTCCAGATACAGTGAGATTCCAAAAGTAAAAGCTTATAGGGGTGCTTTACCACCAAATGCTCAAGGTATTGAATTCATGGCTACTGTTGAACCTGATGCTGGATCTCCGCCGCTGATGGCTTATTGGACAGGAGGACGAGAGAATGTTCGATTGGAAGACGGAATTGCCAAGATATCAGTTGAAATTACATATTGCAACTATATTTAGATATTTATTTTGAATTAGCAACGGTTATTTGTTGTTGGATATTGGGATGAATCCATTGAAGGCTGGATTCATTGACACTCAAAAATGCACAAGTTTCACGAATAACTGAGGCAATATTCTCTAAATTCGATCGAACGCATAATTCTGTTCCTGGCTGTGGCGAACCTTGATGATGAACGAGTGTCACATCATGACCAGATGGTAATGTTAACAGTGCAAAATCCAAATAATCCAGATCGTCGTATCCCGATCGAACGACAAGATCGGTATTTGTAGTGAGATCGCGTAGTTCTCGATCGAACATGGCAACTGTCATAGTTGCGGGTGTAATATCTTCAATGTTAATCAAAGTGGTGTCAGCGATAACTGTCATTATTTCGATCGGGTTATTTACTTGCGACTCCTTTCCTATTTTACAGAATTTTCAGTAGATTGAAGCACATGGTCTTAAACTACAGGCAGCTAATTCGCGATCGTACTCGGCGGTTGAGTTTCATTCTTCAACCCAACCTCTAAACATAGTTTTTTACTAAGGCACATAGCAAAAGGGGGCAATTCATGAATTGCCCCTACCCCTAACTTTAATAACTAACCGCGTTTCATGGCTCGATCCATATCGCGCTTATCGTCTCTCTTCTTGAGATCGTCGCGCTTATCGTGGAGCTTCTTACCTTTGACTAACGCGATCGTGACTTTGACCTTACCGCGCTTGAGGTACATCTTCAATGGCACCAATGTTAAACCCTGCTGCTCGACTTTGCCAGTTAGCTTGCGAATTTCTTGCTTGTGCATCAACATTCTACGGGTGCGCGTTGGTTCGTGGTTGAAATATGCACCAGTGGCAGTGTGGGGGGAAATGTGGGCATTGAGTAGCCAGATTTGCCCTTGCCGCAACAAGCCATAACCATCGCGCAGATTAGCTTTACCTGCCCGAATCGATTTTACCTCCGTTCCCACCAACTCAATCCCCGCTTCGTAAGTTTCGAGGATTTCGTACAGAAACCGAGCCTGCCGATTATCGGCAACAATTTTGATACTATCTGATTTTTCTTTCTCGCTCATATATCTATTTTACTATCGACCAGCGCGACTAGATCGAAGAGGCGATCGCCAATATTTAGGGCTTAGTGTAGCTTTTTGGTACTAGTTGAATGTAACTTTACCTAAAGATCTGGACTAATTGATGAAATTTGGTATAGTTATTCCATCAAAAGCGACGATCTTACTTAACAGTCTGCTAGCTCAATCGCGCGATCGAGGTTTGCTGAACTATGAGTCCCTCGATCCTATTTTGGTATTCTTCAATCAAGAGTAGTTTCGATCGGACTTGGCGGATTAAGCTAGCGTGATGCCCTGCGAACGGACAAACCGATTCTCGTTCTGGATCGGACTAGACCAACAAATTTAGATCGAAGACAAACAATTATTGCTATGATAACGCCTGTTGCTAAGGCTTGCTGGTGAGAAAATATTATGGGTAGCTCTATTGATTTTGGCGGTCGTCCGATTCATTTTATCGGGATTGGGGGGATTGGGATGTCAGGACTTGCCTATGTATTGGCAAGACGGGGATTGCCCGTATCGGGTTCCGATCTAAAATCGACAAACATTACTCAAAAGTTGGCAGCAGAAGGGGCACACATCTTTCTCAAGCAGGATGCAAGTAATCTAGATTTTTTTGACAACCATCCATCTGGGCAAACACCACAAATTATTTGCTCGACAGCAATTGGGAAAACTAATAGCGAATTGACAGCAGCGTTGGCGCGAGGGTGTCCGATCTTTCACCGCTCGGATGTATTGGCAGCACTAATCGCCGAATATACGAGTATCGGTGTGGCGGGGACGCACGGCAAGACTACAACTAGCAGCGCGATCGGCTACATGTTGGTAGAAGCTGGTGTCGATCCGACAATTGTTGTCGGTGGTGAAGTTACTGCTTGGGATGGCACTGCCAGGGTGGGAAAAAGTGCATATTTTGTGGCTGAGGTTGATGAATCTGATGGTTCGATTGTCAAACACTCGCCCAAAATTGGGGTAATTACCAATATCGAACTCGATCACACCGACCATTATAAGAGTTTAGAGCAGGTGGTTAATACCTTCACCACATTTGCCAAGCAATGTCAAATGACGATCGGCTCGATCGATTGTCCGATCGTCAAAGAGCGCATCAAGCCGACAATTTCCTATAGTGTCGAGCCAGATCGAGTCGCCGACTATACCGTCGATACACTCGATTATCATGCCGATGGGACTTCGGCACGAGTATATGAATCTGGCAAATTATTGGGAACACTAAAGTTAGGAGTTTTGGGAAAACATAACTTGAGTAATGCATTGGCAACGATCGCTGTCGGTCGAAAGATTGGCTTAGACTTTACCGCGATTGCCGCTGGTTTAGCGACTTTCAGTGGTGCCAAACGCCGCTTTGAACTTCGAGGATACCAAAATAACATTACCTTTGTCGATGACTACGCTCACCATCCCAGTGAGATCCTCGTTACACTGAGTGCCGCCCGCCTGCGAGTCGGTGCCGAACGACGAGTCGTAGCTGTCTTCCAACCCCATCGATACAGTCGTACTCTAGAATTTTTGGCGGACTTTGCCCAATGTTTTAAAGACGCGGACTTAGTGGTAATTACAGATATTTATAGTGCTGGTGAAGCCAATACTGGCGTAATCAGTGGCGAAAAAGTTGTAGCTCAAATCAGTCGCTATCACCCAAATGTCTGCTATCAACCCACCCTTGACGCTGTATCACAATTCCTGACTCACAATCTCCAGCAGGGTGACATCTGCTTATGCTTGGGTGCGGGCAATCTCAACCAAATTATTCCTGGGGTCTTAGATTTTTATCAAACTATGCTCAATGCCAAACAAACTGAAACCGTCGCTCGATCCTGAATGTTTAGTGTATTATCATTGCTAACCCACTTCGAGTTAGGCTGTTGCAAATTTGACTTTTGAAGATGGTTGGCTGTATCCATGTAGCTAAAAATTTATCGAGCTACTTGATTTCTTGTTGCTAGTGACTGCCCCCGATTTCCACCAACTACCTGACATTTCCACCATGACACTTTCTCACGATTGTTCGCGGAGCCTCAGCACTGCCGAATCAGCAGTTATCGAGCCTCATCAGCAGCCAGTCATAATTTCAACTATAGAAACGGACCCAGAGCCAGAGGTGGAAGTTCCTACCGATTGCCCGCTTCAGGCAAATGTACCCCTGAAAGGTTTGACAACGTGGAAAGTCGGTGGATCTGCTCAGTGGTATCTCGAACCTAGAACCATCGCCCAAACTCAAAGTGGATTGGCTTGGGCGAAACAAAACCAGCTCCCAGTGACGATTATTGGTGCGGGATCGAATTTACTCATCAGCGATAAAGGTTTGGCTGGACTGGTAATTTGCACCCGTCATCTCCGCTATGTGAATACCCAAGTAGATGCGGGAAATCAATCGATTCAGGTAGATGCCGGTAAAATGCTCGCTAGCCTAGCTTGGCAAGCAGCTCGCAGGGGATTGGGTGGAATGGAGTGGGCAGCGGGGATACCGGGCACTGTTGGCGGTGCTGTGGTGATGAATGCTGGCGCACACGGACATAGTACTCAGGAAATTCTGGTAAGTACGGAGGTGCTCGACCTTGATGGATCGATCGAGACACTGACAAATCAAGATTTAGACTATAGTTATCGGACATCGATTCTGCAAGGCGACTCGCGAATCGTACTGAGTGCAACCTTCAAATTGTTGGCAACCAGCGATGCTGAAGAAATCAAAGCGCGGACTTTCCGAGATCTCGAAAAGCGTCACAGCAAACAACCTTACGATCGACCTAGCTGTGGCAGCGTCTTCCGCAATCCTAGCCCGCTCTATGCAGCAGCTTTAATTGAAGAGTTGGGACTCAAGGGGCACCGAATTGGTGATGCGGAAGTCTCTACCCTTCATGCTAATTTTATTATCAACCGCAAGAATGCTAAGGCTAGTGAGATTTTAGAACTGATTTACTACGTTCAAAGTCGGGTTCGGACACACTATGCGATCGAACTCGAACCAGAAGTAAAAATGCTCGGCGAGTTCTAGATGAGGATTTAGGCGTTAGGCTTTGGGCTTTAGGCTTTAGGTATTAGGCTTTAGGTATTGGACTTTAGGCTTTGGGTGTTAGAAATTAGGTGTTCGGCTCCAGACTTGAGGTGTTAGATGTGAGTGAGAGCGCCCCTTAACACTTTTACTACATCGATATGTCTCGATCTGTAGTTTCAACTCCGAAACTCTAATTGGGTAATATAGAAGTAAGTGTGCTCGGCAGTATTCCTAAAGCCTAAAGCCCAAAGCCTAAAGCCCAATACCAATAACTGACGGATACCCTCACCCTCGAATTCCCTGACTCCAGTAAGATGGGATATTGTTTAGATTGACTAAAAGTTAAAAGATTATGACTCAAGGAAAAGGATTTGGCGGTTTCGGTCTCGGTAAGATGAAAGAACTTGCTGATGCCTTCAAAAAAGCTCAACAAGTACAAGAAGATGCCAAAAAGCTTCAAGAAGAACTGGAGCAGATGGAAATTGAAGGTCAAGCAGGCGATGTCACAATCGTTTTAAGTGGTAATCAAGAACCGCGTAGAGTCAATATCGGAGCTGATGCTGCTGGCAAAAGTCCAGAGGAACTCTCTCAACTAGTCCTCGATGCCATGATGGATGCTTATGATAAGTCCACCGCCACCATGCGCGAACGGATGGAATTACTCACTAGCGGACTAAATATCCCTGGATTGTAGTCTTATTATCAACCGATCGCTAGAAGTTCACAGATAATTATGGGTATTGTCGTACTATGTAAAGTCGGCAATACCCATCTTTACTTAACCACCTGACACCCTGCACCAGTGTCAAAATTAGAAATCTCAGGATACATATAAAGGGCATCCCTACAAGCACTGTGACGACCGCCTTGAGGACTGGATGAAAACTTCGCTGTCAAACTTTTGACATCATGGCAAGCCATAAACTGTCAACTGAATTTAATGGATTCTGCCGAGCAAAAATATTATCGCATCAGGAAAGACCTACGGCGGGGTGGTTTTGCCCTGACTTTAGTATTTATTATCGGCACGTTGTGGTACAGCTTAGTCGAGCATTGGCACTGGTTGGATGCGGTCTATATGACCGTCATCACCCTGACGACAGTTGGTTATGGAGAGACTCAACCATTAGGAGATCGTGGGCGGATTTTTACCATCGCCTTAATTTTGGCTGGGGTAACTACGATTGGTTATATTGTCAATCGATTCACGGAAGCTTTGATTGAAGGCTATTTTATCGAAGGTAGAAAACTCAGACAACAAAAGAAACTTGTGGAATCTTTAGCTGAACACTTTATCATCTGTGGCTTTGGGCGAATTGGGCGACAAATTGCCACTGAATTTGCGGCTGAAGGTACGGTATTTGTAATTGCCGATGCAAGTAGCGAACAGGTGAAGATTGCTCAAACAGAAGGATACAGCGCAATTCAAGCAGATGCTACTCTTGATGAAACGCTCCTGAAAATGGGTGTAGAAAAAGCGGTTTGCTTGGTAGCGGCTCTACCTTCTGATGCCGAAAATCTCTATATCATCCTCTCTGCCAAAACTCTCAATCCCAATATTCGGGCAATCGCGCGCGCTAGTAATGAAGACGCAGTTCAGAAGCTCCAACGGGCAGGTGCAGATAAGGTAATATCCCCCTACATTACTGGCGCGAAACGGATGGCTGCTGCGGCTTTACGCCCTCAAGTAATGGATTTTATGGACGGGATTATTGCCAGCGATCGATCGTTTTATATGGAGGAGTTTGAGATCGAGGCTCAGGTTTGTCCAGTGGCTGGTTTGTCATTGCGAGAGGCGAGATTGCGGTCTCAATCTGGCTCTCTAGTTTTGGCGATCCGCCGCCGCGATGGTACTCTGATTGTTGGCCCGACTGGAGAGACGATGATTATGGATCGGGATATGTTGATTTGTATGGGTACGGCAGATCAACTCCGGGTATTAAATCAGATTTTAGAACCGCTGACACCAACAACTAGTCGATGATTTAGTGGATAATCGATCGTCGATTGTTGTTAATTAATATTTGATATTTGGTAGTAAATAAGTCTGATACTTATCGTAGTTATTAGTAAATTTCTTCGGGTTGAAATACACCTTGCCTATCTAAGACCCAGCTTTTGAAATCGCTGACTCTACCGTTGATTACAGAGACGATCGGGTATGAATAAATTTCCCAGGCTCGATCGCGATCGCATGTAGATGGGATTGCTGGATGATTGGGATGAGAATGAAAAAAGCCAATAGTTTCTAAGTTTAGCGATCTTCCATATTTTTGAGCTGTAAAAACATCGTGAGGATCGATCGTATATCGACTCTGTTTTGTTTTATTTAGATCTTCAGGATGGTTGGAATGTGAGTTATCCCAAACATTAGTAGTTGGAATAACTTCGATGACAGTTTTGACCACTCCAGCCATTTTTCCTAATAGAATCCCACAGCATTCTTCTGGATAAATTTGGATGGCATGGTCGTAGATAATTTCGATTTGAGCTGGACTAATGATGAGCGTCATGCAAAGTATCTCGAAATTGTCCATCGATTGAGACGAATTTAATCTGGCTGAAATATAGATGGTGGGCAGTGCCCACCCTACAGACTACAAACTAGATCCCCGAATTTTTACAGGAATCGATCGCATCTAATCTATTTGAATATTGCACGCATTCCTTCCTGACGCTTGAGTGCGAGTTTAGTAACTTGACGTTTTTCGGCTTGGCGAATAATCCGATTTAAGAGATCTGTATACAATAGCGGTGGGTTAGATTTTACCCAAAGGTAAAAAGATAGCGAACCGGGAAGCGTATTAATTTCATTAAAATAAAGCCGATCGCAACTAGTATCGATAATAAAATCAATCCGCGATACCCCAGAACAACCTAATACTTTAAAAGCTTTTTTGGCATAGTCGAGGGCAGCTTGTTTGAGTTCGGGATTGAGGTCTTGGGGATCGATGATCCGGGACAAACTTGCCATTCCTTGTGATTCGTTACCACCAGTTTTTTTACTACCGTCATCGCGGAGATATTTTTCTTCAAAGGTGAGAATACCACTGAGTGAGACTGGCATTTCGATGACCGATGCGACAATCTCATCGTCATCTTCTAGGACAGAAATATTAATTTCAAGAATTTCTTTAACGCAGGGTTCGACGATCGCGTGACTATCATATCTAAAAGTATTCACCAGGCAAGCATTTAATGTCTGCTCGTCTTTAGCTACCCCAATCCCAATACTCGAACCCAAATTACAGGGTTTGACAAATAATGGTAATTGCTCCAATCCAGGCGTGGCAAAAATCTGTTCTCGCACGGCAGCGAGGCTGGTTTGGGCATCCCGTCGATCGATCTGTACCGCAGGTAAAACAGGAATACCCGCCGCTTGCAGCATGATTTTACACTGATACTTATTCATCCCCAGTGCCGCCGGGAGGACACCACAACCGGTGTACGTCGCATCTGCCATCTCTAGCATCCCCTGGATGCAACCATCTTCCCCAAAGGTGCCGTGGAAGGCGAGGAAATAGATATCGATGGGTAAAATTTCATTGTGGCGGGAATTGAGATAATTGAGTCCCTTGCTACCAGCGATGGGCAAGAGCGCGACTTCTTGAACTTCCTTGACAGAATTGGGAAGCCGACGATAGAAATTTTTGTCGAGCAGATTGTCACCGACATACCAGCGTCCGGTTTGAGCGATGTAGACGGGGATAATCTCATACTGGGTAACGTCGATGACGTTCATCAGTTGGAGTGCTGTGATGACGGAGATTTCGTGTTCGACGGATCTACCACCGAATAATACTGCCAGGTTTTTCTTCTTCATTGCATCTGCCGATCGTGCCGACCAACATTTTACAATCAACTGGCAGCATCATCGGTAAATCGATCGATTAGTTATGCCCCTAAATCACTCATGAGATTATTTTAACCACACACCATCCTCAGAGGGCGCAGAGAGCAGAAAAAAGATCTCTGCTTCTCATTGAGGATTGCTAGCTGTTGGCTCAACAGATTTAGATCGATCTAAATGCTAATTAGCTGGCTTGGGTTTGTAAGTAGAAATTACCTCTAATTCCTTGAGTTGTTTGGCATCCACATTCGCAGGTGCATTGGTAAGTAAACAGCGTGCTTGCTGCGTCTTTGGAAAAGCGATGACATCGCGGATCGAATCTTCACCAGCGAGTAACATTACCAGTCGATCGAGTCCGTAAGCAATCCCTCCATGTGGGGGCGTACCATATTCAAAAGCTTCGAGTAAAAAGCCAAATTTGTCACTAGCTTCCTCGGGGGATAATCCGATCGCGCTGAAGACTTGTTCTTGAACTTCCCGTTGATGAATGCGGACGCTCCCGCCGCCGATTTCGGTACCATTGAAGATGATATCGTAGGCTTGAGCGCGGGCGGTTGTCAGATCGGTGATATCGTCTGGATGGGGTGCAGTGAAGGGATGATGGAGAGCTTCGAGCCGCTTTTCATCGGCATTATACTCGAACATCGGGAAGTCAGTTACCCATAATAAATTGACTTTATTATCATCGATTAAACCGAGTTCGCGTCCGATGACTAATCGCAATCGATCGAGTGTTTTATTTACTATTGCGGCATCGCCAGCACCAAATAGTAATAAGTCACCAGGTTTGGCACCTGTGAGGGTGAGTAGTTGTTGTTTGCTCTCTTCAGATAGCGAGTCTTTAATTGCCCCGATCGTTTCGATTTCATTATTATCGAGAACGCGAATATAGGCAACGCCCTTGGCACCTGCTTCGGCAGCTTCCTTAAATAAGTTACCACCTGGTTTAATCCGCACGTTGGAAATCGTTTCATTACCACCAGGAATCGGTAAGATTTTGACTACGCCACCGCTGGCGATCGCCCCTGAAAATACTTTAAATTGGGAGTCTTTAAATAACTCGGAAACATTGACTAATTTTAAGTCAAATCTGGTATCTGGTTTATCGCACCCGTAGTCTGCCATCGCCTGGGTATAAGTCATCCGAGGCAATGGTAGATCTAATTCAACACCTTTGATTTCTTTAAAGATCTGGTAGATTAATTCCTCATTCAGGCTGATAATCTCTTCTTGAGACATGAAACTCATTTCCATGTCCAACTGGGTAAATTCTGGCTGTCTATCTGCTCGTAAATCTTCATCGCGAAAACAGCGGGCAATCTGATAATAGCGATCGAATCCCGACACCATCAGCAGTTGTTTAAATAACTGCGGTGACTGTGGGAGCGCGAACCATTCACCCAAATTTACGCGACTGGGTAAGATAAAATCTCGCGCACCTTCGGGAGTCGAGCGAGTCAAAATTGGTGTCTCGATTTCCATGAAATTAAACCGATCTTCCAAACAGCGGCGAATCGTTTTAATTACTCGATGGCGCAATTGCAAATTGGCACTCATCCGTTCGCGGCGCAGATCGAGATAGCGATACTTGAGGCGTAAATCCTCGCGCACGAACTCATTTTCAGTCTGAGATACCTGGAATGGTAATTGCTGGTGGACGCGGTTTAATACCTCGATTTGCTCGGCATAAACTTCAATTTCGCCTGTAGGAATGCGATCGTTGAGAGATTCTGCGGGACGAGCATAGACGCGTCCGGTAATTTTGACGACATACTCACTCCGCAGCGTTTCGGCGAGGTGATAAGCATCAGGGGTACGAACGGGATCGCTCACTACCTGTACCGAACCAGATCGATCGCGTAAATGGAGAAAAATCACCCCCCCAAGATCGCGGCGACGATCTACCCATCCGCACAGGGTAATAGTTTCGCCAATTTGTTCGGTGCGGATTGTACCGCAATAATGGGTTCGCATATACTAAATCTAATTCGACGACAATTACTGTAACTCGATCTCAGCCTCAAAAGGCTCGGCAAAATCGATCTTATCCCCGACGGCATGATGGCAGCTAGCGATCGACACTAGAGCAGGCACAACTCAAACGGGAGTAAAATAGGTTGCCTTTAATTATCTACCATTCCTTGTCCCCCAGATCCAAGCATGTTGATGTTATCCGATCGCGATGTTCATGTCTGGAGTACCAATCTCGATCGCTCCCCCACCCAAATTGACGAGTTTAGGCAATTTTTAACTACCCAGGAATGCCAGCGCGCTGCGAAATTTATTAACCCGACGCATGGAGATCGCTGGATCGTCGCGCGGGGCTACTTACGGCAGATTTTGAGTCAGTACCTAGATCGCACACCAGCCCAGATCGTGCTTACTTATAGTCAACATGGCAAACCCGCCATTGAAGACACCCAAATCCAGTTTAATTTATCGCATTCTCGCGATCGAGCCGTGTATGCTATCAGTGCTAAATCGCCAGTCGGCATCGATATCGAATATATTCATCCATTACCAGCAGCGGATTTGGTCGATCGCTTTTTTTCTCCCGCCGAGCAAGGCATTTTTCATCGCCTCCCGCTCGATCGTCAACAAGCCGCATTTTTTCATGCCTGGGTGCAAAAAGAAGCCTACCTCAAAGCCTGTGCCACAGGCTTGAGTACACCGTTAGACCAAATTGAAGTCTCGATCGATCCGGATACCCCTGCGGCGATTATTTCCGCACCTGTAGCGGGCATTTGGCAGATCTATAAACTAGATATTTCGCCTGAATATGCCAGCGCGATTGTTGTTGGCGGAGACTTTGACAAAATTCAATACTTCACCGATCTTTAAGTCATTTCTTTACTCCGCAAAAGTGTCACACCCATAATAATCGCCACCAAACCGAATCGATCCCTAGCTATCTACAATCGATGTGAATGTCATCGGGATCTCGTTGACTTGTCAACATGTACTCAAATTTAAATTTTGTCTGTCATGCATGAGCAATAGAGCGACATTAATAACTCTAACTGGCTGCCGCAATTTCTAGACGCACGATCGATCGAGTCGAGTCAACACGATCCAGATGACATTTACATCATTGGCGATCTCCAGCCAGCAATCACCGATGATGTCGATCGTTAGCGATTGGCGCATGTGGGTCTACTATACTGAAATAAGTAGTTGGATAT
>JBBRVB010000005.1:0-37165 GCA_038247275.1 Chroococcales cyanobacterium | reverse complement strand
GCAATTAGCCAAGATTGGTAGGCTCGATTTAGCACCTAATTATCGCGGTAAATTAGGCGGCAATATTCAGGTAGCGGGACTGAATAACAATCTGGCAATCGATTCGGCAGAGCCGACGCTACTCGAACGAATTCAAGCCCAAGGTCAATTGAATTTGCAGTTGCCAGCCGGACAAATTGTCGCCGATCGGGTTAAGATCGATCGCGGTAACTGGCAAGCTAATCTCAGTAGTAATGCGCTCGATTTACAACTCTTGACTAATGGCACAACCGGAGCTAGTTTAATCCCAGCAACTGTAAATGAAAGTCAGTTGCCACCAGGCATAGTTAGTGGTAATTTTCAGGTTAGTGGAAATAGCTTAACTAAAATTAGTCCGCAGACGATCGCCGCCCAAGGACGTGGGAGGATCAAATTCAAAGCTGGTGAAATTCAGTCTCAAAATCTCACACTGACTAATGGTAATTGGCAGGGTATATTTACAACTAAAAATCTTCAGCTAGCTGCATTTAATTCGCAAATTGGTGGACAGTTGAGCGGTCAAGCCAATCTTACCGGAAATCTCAAGTCTTATACACCTGAATCGATTCGCGGCACAGGATCGGGAACAATCGATCTACCTCAAGGTAAAGTTGTTGGTACTAATTTACAGATCGCTCGCGGTAAATGGCAAGGCAATTTTCGATCTTCAGCATTAGTTTTGGGTGGCCTAGCTCCTCAAATCCCGCTGAATTATCGTCAGGCTAAACTGGATGCTGATGTCCGAGTTACTGGAGATATTAAGCAGCCTCAGCTAGAAAATATCACTATTAGTGGTAATGGTAAATTAAGTTTAGCTGATGGAACTATTCAAGCTAAACAACTAGAAATCGGATCGGGAAAATGGCGCGGTAATTTTGGAGTCGATCGCTTGAAATTAGGCAGTGTTAGCGATCGAGTACCGCAGGGATTAACAGCAGCTAAATTAAGTGGTGACTTTACTGCTATGGGGGAATTAGCTAAGTTTAATCTCGATCGGCTAGAGGTAGCTGGGAATGGTAACTTAAACCTTGCTGATGGCAATATTCGCGCTACAGATTTGCAATTAGCCAATGGTAATTGGTCGAGTAATCTCGCAATTACAAATTTTAAAGTAGGTAGTCTCAATAACCAATTAACTCCGCAGTTAAGGACTAGTAAAATCAGTGGCAATTTTCAAGTCGCTGGTAATCTGAATAAATTAACACCCGCAGCAATTCAAGCTAGTGGAAGTGGTAAATTAAAACTAGCAAATGGTGGCGAAATTGGGGCGAATAGTTTCAAGGTTGCGGGTAGAGTATGGCAAAGCAATCTAGCCGTAAGGGGGTTGAAGCTAGGCGCATTAAATCAAGAGTTACCAGATCCAATTCAGGCAGGTTTATTATTTGGAAATTTCCAAGTCGCTGGGAATTTCAATACTCCAGAATTGGATCGAATTCAAGCTAGTGGGACTGGGCAAATTAAAAATATTCTCGGTGGCAATATTCAAGTCGAAAATCTTAGTCTCGATCGCGGTAAGTGGCAAGCTAACGTCATCACCGAGCGGTTAGAGATCGATCGACTGTCTAAATTCGCACCACCAAATATCGCGAAGATCGATCGATTAGCCGGACAGCTCAATGCCAACTTACAGATCGGCGGCAACCTCCAAAGTAATAATCTCGCCAATCTCCAGGTATCGGGACAAGCAAAATTAACTAACCTTCAGGTTGGCACCTCAAAATTCGACCCCAGTTTAGTCGGAAATATTCAGGCAAATCCTGGACAGGGAGTAGATATTGCCTTCACTGGTAAAACCGATCGGATCGCCCTGTCACTCGATCGCAATTTACAACCCCAAAGTTTCGATCTCAAACAACGAGATCTGATTGCTAAAGGTAACGTGAATGGCAAGAAACTCGATGTTAATGTCGAACGGTTGCCGGTAGCTTTATTACAACCGTGGATTCCTAAAAGTGCTGGGATTCAAACATATCGATTCAGTGGGATTGCCGCCGGAAATTTAGAGGTCGATCTAGCCAATTATGGGGTGACTGGCACCCAAATCGAAGTCACCAATCCGATTTTTGGTGCATTTCAAGGAGATCGACTCCTTGCCAATTTCCGCTATGCCAACGGACAACTAAATCTCAACAATAGCGAAATCCAACGTGGTGCATACATCTACAAGATCGATGCCAGCCTCACACCGGGCGCAACTAGTCCCACCTTCCAAGCCAAACTACAAGTCCCCAACGGTAGCATCAAAGATGTTCGCAACCTCCTCCAGATTTTTAGTACCGACGACATCTTTACGCCGTTCCCGCGTCGCAAATATGGTAAGGCTGCGGATCTAGGCACCAACACCGAGCCACTCGCCAACAACCCCCAACCCCTCAATAACGAACTGCGCCGCTTGTCCGAACTCCGCCGGTGGCTCAATCGCGAAGCAAGTCGCCAGCAGTCCGAAAATATCGTACCCGATCTGGGCAACCTTCAAGGCGACTTTAGTGGTGACATTGAGATCGCGAGTACCCCTCAAGCTGGACTCAGTGCTGATTTCAATATCTCTGGCTCCAACTGGCAACTCGAACGCTACCGTCTCGATCGCCTCCTTGCTACTGGCAACTGGCGCGATGGTACACTACATCTCGAACCCCTCAACCTCACCATTGAAGATAGCCAAATTGCGATCGCTGGAGATTTTGGAGTCAACAATCAGAACGCCACAGTCAACATCCAAAACTTCCCCGCACAGTCACTCACTAGCCTGATAGAGCTGCCCGTAGAAGTTACTGGTGGCATCAACCTCTCGGCCCAAATCGGCGGCAATTTAGCCAATCCTCGTGCCAGTGGGACAGTTTCCCTCCAGAACGGACAACTCAATACCACCAAGCTGCAAAATGTCGCTGGTAACTTCAACTATGACGATGGGCGGCTAAAGTTTACCAGCGATGCCACTTTTGCCAACAGTCCATTAGTCGATCTCGAAGATCGGATTAAAATTACTGGGAGCATCCCCTATCAACTACCGTTTACCCTCACCCCGCCAACTAGTAACGATATCGCCATCGATTTGAGCCTCCAAAATCAAGGCTTAAAAATCCTCGATGTCTTGAGTAAACAACAACTGCTCTGGCTTGACGGACAAGGTAAAATCGCCCTCAAAATCGCTGGTAAAATGAAACCCGAAGGGGGGTTTGAAAGCCTCTCCGCTAGCGGGACAGCCAAGATTAGCAAAGGCAGAATTCAAAGTGTCGCCATTCCCGAACCCTTAACCGATATCAATGGCGATATTATCTTTAATTTCGATCGAATTGATGTCCAAAACTTATCCGGAAAATTCAATCGCGGCCAAATCGTCGCCACCGGCATCATCCCAATTTCCAACTCATTCTCGATCGATCCCAGCAGGCAGTTAGCCGTCCAAATGAATAACATTGCCGTCAATCTTAAAGACAAATACAACGGCGATGTCAATGGCAAACTGACAATCCTCGGTACCGCCGTCAACCCGATCCTCAGTGGTAATATCCAACTGAGCAACGGACAAGTTTTCCTGCCCGATTCATCAAATACAACGACTACTACCATCTTAGGCATTCAGCCAGTCATCGCCGATGCCCCCAATCCCAATGCTACCCAACTCCGCAACCTCCAAATCACCCTCGGCGATAACCTCCAGATTACCCGCGCACCGATTCTCAACTTCATCGCCACCGGCAAAATCGACCTCGACGGCACCATTGACAACCCCCGCCCCTTCGGACAAGTCCAACTCCAAAAAGGCTCAGTCAACCTGTTTACAACTCAATTTCGGCTCGCTAGCGGCCCTCAGACCGCCGACTTCTTCCCCACATTAGGCACAGATCCCGTCCTCAACCTTCGTCTCGTTGCCAAAACCCTCGAAAGTGCTGCTAGTCCCGCTCAACGCAACTCGCTCGCGCGCACTACCGAAGATGGCGAAATCAATCAACCCGCCGATTTCTACACCACCAGCCTGGGTTCTGTCCAAACTGTTCAAGTCGAAGCCCGCGTCGCCGGATTAGCCAGTCAACTCACCCAGCGGCTTGAACTCACCAGTACCCCCTCCCGCACCCAGCCTGAAATCGTCCTGCTCCTCGGTGGTGCCTTAGCCGAACGCTTGACATCTGGCGGCGATATCGGGCTGGGAGTCATCAGCCTTGCTAGCTCCAACCTCCTGAATACTCTTCAGGATCGGATTAGCGATATCCTCAGTCTCAGCGATTTTCGGCTCTTTCCCACCATTACCAAAGACGCGAAAACTAATAGCAATTCTACCTTTGGGATTGCTGCCGAAATCGGCACAGATCTCACGCCCAAAGTCTCTGTTTCAGTATTTAAAATCCTCACCAATAATGAATCACCCTACTATAGCCTCCGCTATCGCGTCAGCGACCAAATTCTGATCCGAGGCTCTACCAATCTGTTTGGTGAAAATCGGGCGTTGGTGGAATTTGAGCAAAGATTTTAAGTCGATCGATCTTCACTTCAATTAAGTCTAATTTATGTAAAATAATTGCAGATCTAGCCAAAAATATGAATGCATAATAGGATGAAATCGATCGAGCTGAGTGTATAATTACTCGAACGATTGACAGTACAATAGGTCGATCCAGAGATTGATAAAATAATGAGTAACCGTCCCATCATGCTTGGTATCGTCGGCGACAGCGCAGCGGGTAAAACAACATTAACCAAAGGCATCGCCCAAATCCTGGGTGAAGAAAATGTGACGGTTATCGGTACGGATGACTATCATCGCTACGATCGCCAGCAACGCGCCGAGCTAAATATTACCGCCCTCCATCCCGACTGCAATTACTTGGATATCATGCAGCAGCATCTAGCACTGCTCCGCAGCGGACAACCGATCCTCAAGCCGATTTATAGTCACACCACTGGTACCTTCGATGTACCAAAATATATCAAACCAAATCGGTTTGTCGTCGTCGAAGGCTTACTCGGTTACTCTACCCCCGCCCTCCGCGACTGCTTTGATGTCAAAGTATATCTAGCTCCACCCGAAACCCTCCGCACCGCGTGGAAAATCAAACGCGATACCCTCAAACGCGGCTACACCGCAGCCCAAGTCCTCACCGAACTCCAAAAGCGCGAATCCGACTCCGAGCAATACATTCGCCCCCAACGCCAATGGGCGGATCTCGTCGCCAGCTTCTATCCGCCCGATCGTAATGCCGATGAAAATGAGCCATCATTAAACGTCCGGCTAATCCTGCGCCCGACAATTCCCCATCCAGATCTCAGCCAAGCAATCGATCGTGATTTGAGCGCACAGCCCACGATCCGCCTCAATCTCGATCGAGATATGGGCAAACCAGTCGATGTCCTAGAGATCGATAGTCATGCAACGGTCGATCGAGTTAATCTCCTCGAACAGATGATTTGTGCTGACATACCCGATCTCCACCGCGTCTGCAACCGCGAAGTCAACCCCAATCTCGGCAACATCACCGGTACAACCGGCGAACTCCTTCAAAGCTATCCCCTCGCCCTGACGCAGCTCCTAGTTACCTACCACATGTTAAAAGCCACTCAAGAGCGCATCTAAAAGCAGCGATGAGTAAGTAGGTGCTAATATTTTTGAGATAGAGATTGCTTGAAACCTAGATGGTGACCAGTGCCCACTCTACATGCCTGTTAATTCCCAACTAATATTTTTGAGATAGAGACTGCCTGAAACCTAGATGGTGACCAGTGACCACCCTACATGGCTGTTAATTCCCAACTAAAAGCTAGTATGGAGCGAATGCCGCTTTACGCAACTCACAAGTCGAACCTTACGCAGGAGAGTTTGAGAGGCGGCGTTCCGCCTTTCAACGGGGGGGCTGGGGGTCGGTACCCCCAGATCCGGGTTCTGCCCTCATCAGTAAAACTCGCAACCCACCAGTATCTATCGTCTACTGCTACGCTCAGTGCCACAACTTACCGCCTGGTACTCCCAACTCATATCGATATCGATCGAGTCGAGAAAACTAAAAAATGTTCCGCCCGGTAATGGAAATTGTTAACATAGAGATTGGCAGTTTAATGACGATCTTAAGATCGCTAACCTAACTACCAATCGTCCATAATCAGAGATAGATGATGGCAGCCATAGTAAATATTCAAAATCTGTCCAAGAGTTATGGCACCGTCACAGCGGTTAAAGACGTATCCTTCCAAGTCGAGCGGGGCGAAATCTTTGGCTTGCTCGGTCCCAACGGTGCGGGCAAAACTACCACGATTCGGTGCTTGTGTACCCTTGCCAAGCCTGACAGTGGCACGATCGAACTTGATGGCATTTCCGTCCTCGAACAGCCCCGTGAAGCCCGCAAACGCCTCGGATACGTCGCCCAGGAAGTCGCCCTCGACAAAATCCTCACGGGTCGAGAATTGCTAGAATTGCAAGCCTCCCTCTACCATATCCCCAAAGCCGAAGCCAGACAGCGGATCGAAGTCTTACTTGAAATTCTCGATCTCAATAGTTATGCTGACAAAAAAACCGGTACCTATTCCGGTGGCTTAAAACGGCGGATCGATCTGGCTGCGGGGTTACTGCATCAGCCCGAAGTACTCGTATTAGATGAGCCAACCGTCGGACTAGATATCGAGAGTCGGGTGGTCGTGTGGGACTTCTTGCGCCAACTCCGCGCTAGTGGGACGACGATTTTGATTACCAGTCATTATCTCGAAGAAGTAGACGCACTGGCAGATCGAGTCGGGATCATCGATGGTGGCTTAGTCATCGCCGAAGGTACCCCCACCGATCTCAAAAATAAATTGGGTGGCGATCGAATTACGCTCCGCATTCGCGAGTTCACACCGCTGCTTGAAGCCGAAAAAGCTCAACAAATGCTCAGTGAATTACCCTTCGTCCAAGAGGCGATCGTCAATGCTACTTCGGCGAACTCACTAAATCTAGTCGTCACACCCGAGCGCGATGTCCTAATGACCATCCAGCAGTCATTACAGACGGCTGGCATCCCGATCTTTGGCATTTCCCAATCGCGACCTAGTTTAGATGATGTCTATCTGGCTGCTACCGGAAAAACCTTGCTCGATGCCGAACTGAGTGCCGCGAGTAAGCGCGACCTCAAAGCCGAGCAAAAACAACGGATGCGATAGGGAGTAGAAAGTTAGGGAGATCGTCGAGAGTTGATTCCAAGTTGGTATCCCTCATCGTCGCTTTTTTCGATTATCGGAGGCGATCCTCATCGCCCCCGACACGCGATCGTCACAACTAGTTCGATCGGCTGGCACATCCCTGTTTTGGGTGGGCATACTGCTAACAGATACATTCCTCGTCCATCATTATTGTCAGTTCGAGCCTGACAACTGACAACGAGTTACTCACAGAAGATCGCCAAAATCCACAATTTATTCTTCACCATCAACTTACATGAGCGGCACGATCGACACTTCCACACCTCTAAATTTAGCCCCCAACGATCGCCTTCGATCGCCAGAACCATCAGCATCTAATGATGTAGCTGACTTTATTCAAGAAACCCTCGCACTCACCAAACGTCTATTTATCCAACTCCAGCGTCGCCCTTCGACACTGGTAGCGGGAATTATTCAACCATTGATGTGGTTGGTACTGTTTGGTGCTCTATTTCAAAATGCGCCCCAAGGGATGATGGGTAATGACTTGAGTTATGGGCAATTTTTGGGTGCGGGATTGATCGTCTTTACCGCATTTGTCGGAGCCTTAAATGCTGGCTTACCCGTCATGTTCGATCGCGAGTTCGGCTTTCTCAATCGATTGCTCGTCGCGCCGTTGGCATCTCGTTATTCGATCGTCGCCGCCTCAGCAATTTATATCGTCGCGCTGAGTTTTGTGCAAACCGCTGCCATTATTGGCGTGAATGCTTTGATGGGTGCAGGTCTGCCGAGCATTGCTGGACTGGGAGTTATTGCTCTGATTATCTTGTTACTCGTACTAGGTGTGACGGCGTTGAGCTTAGGCTTGACTTTTGCTCTCCCCGGACATATCGAGCTAATTGCTGTGATTTTTGTCGTCAACTTGCCCCTATTATTTGCGAGTACGGCACTAGCACCCCTGTCATTTATGCCTCAATGGTTGCAATGGATCGCCGCACTCAATCCGCTAACTTATGCGATCGAGCCGATTCGTTACTTATACAATCACGTCCAGTGGGATCTGAGCAGTACCGTTTTACAAGCACCTTGGGGAGCCATCTCATTTGGCACCTCACTGGCGATTTTAGTCGGTTTTGCTGGATTTACCCTAGCGGCAATTCAACCCCTATTAAAACGGCGTTTAGCCTAAGTAGTGGAACTATTAAGAGATCCTCACCATCTTAATTAATAGCTGCTGCACCAAGTAGGCTCCAGTGACATCCAATCCCGCTCTAATTATTTAACTTTAAATATGAAATTACTCTTCACCCCCATCAGTTTACTCTTGTGCTTGTCGGTGACCATGTTTCCGACGATCGCCTCAGCTCAATTCAATAATACTTTCGGTGGTAGTAGCGACAATCGCGACCCCTTCAGTCGGGCATCTGGTGGCGATACTTCTGGATTGCTAAATATCATCAATCAAGCGCAACTCAATGGCAAAAGTAATTCCAATTACGCGATCGAACAACGCGACCAACTAAACTCAGCTACCGAAGATTTTCGGGCTGAAAGATTACGGATGTTGCGCGAACGCAATAACAAAGTGATGCCCGCGACGACTATTAAGTCTAAATAGTCAAATCGACTTTGCTACTGAGTCTCACCCTGCTCTCAGTTTTGACAGCAGGGCACAAAATCGATAATTTAGTTACAACTACAATCACCATCTACCAAAATCGCGATCGCTGGAATAATGGTGGAACTCAGTATCGAGTTGTGTGGAGAAGTCAAGATCCAGACTTATCCGCATTCACGTCATCACGCCTAATGGTAAAGAAATATTGAATCGGCTATTAGCAGCAGTTCAGGTATCTAACTAGCCGCTTGGTTCATCTTTTGGTGATGAGAATAGTATATGTAAAAAAAGTGAGGATGGTGAGAAAAATCAGTCCGAGTAGTATTCCTCCCGGCAAAAAAGTAAAGATGCCAAACCCGCGTAATAAGTAAATTAGAATACTCAGTCCGAGACCAATGCTAAATAGATAAGCAAACTTCTGAGTTAACGTCATATAATAACGATCGGATGATAAACTTTAAATTAGCATTTTAATGAGTCTCGATCGCCTAAATCTAACATCTTTTCAATCGCTGCGACGCATTTTGCTGAGTGTGTTGACAGCCTTTATCCTCTTCAAGCTGATTTTTTCACTGATTGGGACATTCGATCGACCCCAGATCCAGGGCAAATTTGAGCTGTACCAGACCAATCTCGTCTTGGTAGCATCTGAATGGAAACCGACTGCCGATCTAGAGGGATTGGGTGTATTGCAGGCATCGATCGTCGGTACAGATATCCTCACATCTGCCACTCAACAGTATCAAACTGCCCGCAAAAGTGATGTCCTCGCGATCGAAAAACTTACTAGTAGTTTAGCAGATTTGGGATCGGCAGATAGCAATACTAATACCAAGAATTCACTCACACTTCAAACAGATTTAATTAATAGCACGATCGCCGCAGCAAAACTAGAAATCGAGCGGTTAGATTTACGGATTGGCATTCTGCAAGCAGTAAATAAACAGCCGCAGCAAGCGATCGAAACTTGGCACAAAATTATTACCGATGCAGATCGATCGACATCTAAAAATGTCGCCGCATCATTAATCGGAATTTGGCAACAACCAGCAAGTACTGACAAAAATACTGCACCCCAAATCGCCGCCGAAATTACAACTAATTTTGATGGTTGGTTTCGCGATCGAGTCTTGAGTCAACTATACACAGATTTAGACGATCGGGCTGAGTTAGCACAACTCAATCTGACCGAACAAATCAAGGCTAAAGATTCCTTAATTAAATTAGCCTTAATTACCATTCCTCGCGTCCTCTTTGGTGTAGGTGGAATTTTTTTGCTAGTCTTCCTCACCGTCAGACTAATTATTATTTCAATCCAACAACGGGCGGAGCGATCTTTTTCAGAAGTATTAATTGCCAATCTCAGTACGCCGTGGTCTACACCGTGGGACTGGGAAATTGTCTGGCAAGTATTTGTAGTTGGCTTCTTTTTTGTCGGTCAGTTTTTACTACCCATTGTCTTTGGCACTTTTGTCAATCCAGCTACCTTAACTACTCAGGGGCAAGGACTATATGTATTTAGTAGTTATGTCTTAATGGCAAGTTTGGGTCTGAGTGTATTGTATTTCTCGATTAAAGCTTATTTTCCCCTCCCACCAGATTGGTTTAAATTTAATTGGAAATCTAACTGGCTACTGTGGGGGATTGGGGGTTATTTAGTCGCCAACCCCATCGTGATTGTGGTGTCACTAATCAACGATAAAATCTGGCACGGGCAAGGTGGGAGTAATCCCCTACTCCAAATTGTCCTTGAAGGTGAAGATACCAATGCCTTAGTGCTGTTTTTTGTCACTGCGGCGATCGCGGCACCCTTGTTTGAAGAATTCCTATTTCGTGGATTTCTCCTACCTTCCTTGACTCGCTATGTGCCTGTATGGGGCGCGATCGTCATTAGTGGATTAGTCTTCGGAATTGCCCATTTGAGCTTATCCGAAATTTTGCCATTAACCACCTTGGGGATTATTTTGGGTACTGTCTATGTCCGCACTCGCAATCTCTTGGCACCAATGTTGCTACATAGCCTCTGGAACAGTAGCACTTTAGTCAGCTTGTTTATCCTCGGTAGCGGTAACTAAATTAATTAATAATTAATTGGGTTGTTTGGATGTAGGTTTAGCAGATGGATGATATAGGGTAGGGATTAGGTAGGAAATATAAAAATCATTCTCCTGCCCTCTACTCCCTATCCCCTACCCCCTATTCCCTACCTGACCTGAAGCTTATAACTAGTTTGCACTTGAGCATTAGTCACCATTAGACCGTTAAATTTCCAGCGGAGATAATTATAAGCTGTCGTTGGTGCTGGCTGAGTGCCAATCATCGGCTTGGCGACAAAGGTTCTACCACCATCGATACTAAACAATAATTCAGATCTATCGATCGATACAGCAGAATCTTTAATATAATTAGTGCCCCTCGGAATCGGTTGTTTTAAGATCAGATTCTTGAGTGGACAGCGACTATTATTTTTAGCAATTACGGTATATTTAATGATATCTCCAGGCCTTACAGATGCTTTTTGGGAGATCGGGCGAAACACAGGCTTGTTATTTTCCATCTCTCTCTTATCAGCCTTGAGCGTCAGTGACACCCGTTTGGAAATTGGGAGGGGATCGACACAAGTCTTGAGCTTTCGTACCCTAGCAGATCCAGGAAATTGGGCGATAAAAAATGTCGTGGCGATCGTGCAAATGCCGATCGAGACGACAAGCGAGAACTTAGGCATGGTAATGTTTGAGAGGAGGGGTTACGACTATAGACTAAAGACGATCGAATGGTAATAAAGTTGCCCGATCTAGATGATGAGCCGAAATCTAGATTGATAAGCGGCGATCGGGTGCAGATCGGTTTCTCATTTATACTAATGAGAGCCAGTGCGATTGGGCTTTGCCCAATCGCCAACGAACCCGACCTGCTAGATCCACGCACTTCGAGCAAATTCTCTCTCACAAAGATGCCTCGTAACTCGCCTCAAATAGCGAATATGAAGTAGAATTTCGATCTGATGCCGTTGGCGACAGACTGCCCAGAGCTGCCAACCGAACTGAACTGCATTAATAATTATAGACAATGACCTTAGACTGGATTAGTCCCGCCGACCGCCTTCAATCATTACCTCAATACGTCTTTGCGCGGTTGGATGAACTCAAAGCCAATGCGCGTCGCCAGGGCATAGATCTGATTGACTTGGGGATGGGCAATCCAGATGGTGCCGCACCAGCTCCAGTCATCGCTGCTGCCAAGGATGCTCTCGATGAAGCCACCAATCATGGTTATCCGCCCTTTGAAGGTACTGCCAATTTTCGGGGCGCGATCGCCAAATGGTACGATCGTCGCTATGGTGTCACCCTCGACCCTAATAGTGAAGCCTTACCGCTGCTCGGCTCCAAAGAAGGTTTGGGACATCTTGCCCTCGCTTATATCAACCCTGGTGACACCGTGCTGGTGCCCAGTCCCGCTTATCCCGTTCACTTTCGGGGACCAGCGATCGCCGGTGCTAAGATTCATAATATTATCCTCAAACCTGAGAATGATTGGGAGATCGATCTCAACGATATTCCGGTAGATGTCGCCCGCAAAGCCAAAATCCTGTTCTTTAACTATCCTAGCAATCCCACTGGAGCGACTGCTTCGCGCGCCTTCTTTGAAGATGTTGTTGCCTTTGCCCACGAATACCAAATTTTACTCGTTCACGATCTTTGCTACGCCGAACTCGCCTTTGACGGCTACAAGCCTACCAGCTTGCTCGAAATCCCTGGTGCTAAGGAAATCGGTGTCGAGTTCCATACTCTCTCCAAAACCTATAATATGGCCGGCTGGCGCGTCGGTTTTGTCGTCGGCAATAGTCAGATCATCCAGGGACTCCGCACTCTCAAAACCAACCTCGACTATGGTATTTTTGCCGCGATCCAGACAGCGGCTCAAACTGCGCTCGAATTACCCGATGAATATGTGACCCAAGTCCAAAACCGCTACCGCGAACGCCGCGACTTCATGATTCAAGGCTTGGCAAAATTGGGCTGGGAGATTAAACCGACTAAAGCGACCATGTATCTATGGATTCCCTGCGCGGTAGGTTGGAACTCAACTGATTTTGCGCTGATGGTAATGCAGAAAACTGGGGTGGTATTTACGCCAGGTAATGCTTTTGGCATTGGCGGCGAAGGTTACGTCCGCATCAGTTTGATCGCCGATCTCGACAGGTTGGGTGAAGCCATTCAACGACTCTCTGATGCGGGTATTCGTTATGAGTAGTACTGTTCACTTAGCAGCCTGAGCGACCAACCAGCCCCCGATGGCTACTCCGATAAAATTGGGGAGCCAGCCCGCCAAAAATGGCGAAACAATCTCAGCCTGACCCAGAGCAGCACACACAAACATCAGCAAGTAGTAACCAAAAATTAGCAGTACACTCACCCCAAAACTCGTCGCCTTACCAGTCCGTTGGGGTCGTACCCCCATTGCCGAACCGATTAAACCAAAGACCAGACAGATGAATGGAAAAGCTAACTTACTCTGGATTTTAACATCTAAAGTAACAATCTTTTTTTTGTCCCCAGTGAGTCTAAGTTGCTCGGCATACTCCATCGCTTCGGCAATACTCATATCTTCGGGATTTTTGTCTACAGCAGCAAAATCCAATGGTGAACTGGGTAATTGTAATCGTTGATGTTGAAAATTAAAAAAGTTACTGACGGTAGCATTGGGTGCGATCAGATAAACAGTCCCATTATAAAAGTCCCAAGTATTTTTGCTGGTATCAAACACAGCAGACTGAGCATTGATAATTTTGCTCAAGCCGGTATCTTGTTGAGATCGATCGACGATCGTTAATCCCGTCATTGTTTTACCATCGAATTTCTCGGCATAAAACAGCCATTCAAGTACCTGCTCCTTTTTACCATCTCGTTCGACATCTTTAAAGATTGGTCTGACGATATTCTCAGTATTAAATGTCGGTTTATCCTCCTTCAAAGCTTGTGAAAGCGTCATCGCTGCTCTTTGATTGGCAACAGGAACGATCGATTCGCTAAATAGAAAAGTAATGCCAGTGACAATCACACTCAAAACTACTGCCGGTAAAATTAACCGATAAATACTCAGTCCACAACTCCGAAACGCAATCATCTCGCTATCGGCTGAAAATCGCCCATAAGTCATCATCCCAGCCAGTAACAGCGACATCGGAAAAGAGTAGACGACAAATAAGGGCATCTTGAGTGCCATTACTTCGAGCGCGACAGAGATCGGCAATCCGACTTCGGCGATCTTCCGCACGAGGTCAAATAAGCCCCCAATCGCTAACACGATCGATGAAAATGCGCCAACCCCAAATAAAAATGGTAGTAATAATTGGGTGAAGATATATCGATCCATCACCGAAATACCTGGTAATAGAATTCGCGATAGACTGAGATTTCTCACGATATTAATTTAAATTTTAAACTTGAAAACTATTACCTAAATAGTATTGGCGCACCAATGGGTTGGCATACATTTCCTCACTACTACCGGAAGCAAACACCTGACCCTCGCGCATGATGTATGCTCGATCGGTAATCGCTAAGGTTTCCCGGACATTATGATCTGTAATTAGGATACCCATATTGCGATCGCGTAGTTTGGCAATAATTTTTTGAATTTCGGCTACCGCAATCGGGTCCACCCCCGCAAATGGCTCGTCTAAAAATAGAAATTTGGGGCCATTAATCCCGGCTGCTAGCGACCGGGCGATTTCGGTGCGGCGGCGTTCGCCCCCCGATACCTGGTTGCCTAAAGTATTTACAACCTTCTCCAAATTGAATTCGGTAATCAAATCGGTCAACTTCTGATGCCAGAGCCGGCGGGGGACGTTGGTTTGTTCCATCACCAGCAACAGATTATCGACAACACTCAGACCCCGAAAAATACTCGCCTCCTGGGCTAAATAGCCAATCCCCAATCGCGCGCGCTGATGAATCGATAAACTGGTAATATCTTCATCGTCCAGCCACACTTTGCCCTGATTGGGCTTTTCTAGTCCAGTGGCGATATAAAACGTGGTGGTCTTCCCCGCACCATTGGGGCCGAGCAAACCCACAATTTCACCCTGAGCGACTGACAGACTGACACGATTGACAATATTCCGCTTCCCGTAGGATTTATGAATGTTTTCGAGGATAATCTTCACGGGATCGATTGGTGACGAACGGGCATCTAGCTAACTATTGGCTACTATTTGTGTCAGGGATCGCATAGATAGATTGTACGGGTATCCCTGGTTTTTGCTTGGCGATAAATCGACCTTCGTCGATGAGATAAGTAATCGTGTCGCCTTGGAGACTGCTCCCATTTTGAACGACGAGGACATTGCCAGAGAGGACGATTTGTTTACCTTTGATATTATATTGGGCAGTATTCGCCCGTGCTTGAAGTTTTTTGTCAGGGTAGCTAAGGCGGACATTACCGCGTGCGGTGACTAATTCGGTCTTGGTGTTGGCTTCTTGGGTGTTGGAGAGGATTGTCAGACCTTTACCACCCTGGTCGGGGACGATATAGTTACTGCGAACTTGTTCCTTGGGTTTCGGGTTGGCGATAAATTTACCTTCATCGATGAGGTAAATCACACTTTCTCCTGATATAGTGTTGCCCTGCTGGACGATGAGAACATTACCCGTCAGTAAAATCCGCTTTTGCTTGATAAAGTATTGAGCGAGATTGGCTCTGGCTTTGAGATTACGGCTGGGGTAGCGCAGTTGCACATTACCCCGGGCGGTGACTACTTCGGTTTTGGAATTGGCTTCTTGAGTATCTGCTTGGATGAATAGTCCGTTTGGATTTGGCTGTTGAGCCTGAACTGGTACCGGAAGGGGTAGAGAAATACTACCAGTTGCCATCACTGGTAACAGGATCAGCCATCGCCAATTGAGGTAGCGGCGCACTGCCTTTAACGGTTTGAATGTGGGAGTTAAGCGGTGCATGTATTAAATCTTATCTGGAATTGGTAGTGCCGATCGATCGGCGGGTAAAAACTTCATTGGTGGGGTTTGGGAAGTGGTACTAGATTTGTGTTGCTGGTGCTGGTTTCGACCTTGCTCAATCAGCACTTCAAGTTCCTACTTATCGCTGTTGCCATATCGCTGCGGACAGATCCCCGACTTCTCGAAAAAGTCGGGGATCTGGGTTTCAAGGATTTTTGCATGTCTTAACCGCGCGTGAGCGATTGCTACCTAAAATGCCTTGTTGATTTTCTTAACCCGTTGGCGGAGCCTCTGTGTCAGGAGAAACTCACGCAAATAGTTGAATCTCAGCTTATTGACGCGCTCGATTTGTGATAAGTTTCACACCCACCCGGATGTCGGCGGACTTGAATCGAGTAGCAAAAAATACCTCCAACTGCTGGGAGTTGGAGGTAGTTAAGTCAAGGGATAGATAATTGGTACCTAATTACTAGCAAATTTAGCCTTCTAGTGGCAAACCATGAACGAGATTATTGAGGAGGGATTCAATATTTTGCATTGCTTGGTGATTTTCTGGTGGGTGCTCGACGGTATCGGCTAATCCTGCTAATTGCTGCTTGAAGGTATCAATTCCAGCTTGTAATGGCTGGACGATCTGTTGATACAGACCAACTTTGGCAACTAGTTCGGTCGATAACTGTTTGGTAGCTAAATATTGATGTTCGAGTGCTTGAACTTGTTTGGATTCGCGGAGATAAGCCTCAACTTGTCGTTCGATTTTGGATTTAGTTTGGGAGATCGTCTGCCGCAGATTATCGATTTCTGCTTCGATCTGAGTCACTTCTGCCTGTTGCTGTTGGCGTTGATTGTCTAATAATTGAAGGATCGATGCCCATTCAATCTGAGATTTATCGGCGGCGACAGGCTCGTGTCCCTGGCGTTGGCGGAGGACTCGGCTGTGGATTTGCAGAAAAGTCTGACGTTCCCGCATGGTTTGGCGTTGACCGTCGAGAGTATGGTCGAGCATATTGTAGCCGTCGCGTTCTTCGGCGAGATCGGCTTCCAATTTGAGTTTGTCAAATTCATTGGCGGCCAAAATAGCTTGCTGGAGTTCTTCGATCGCTACTTGTTTTTCTTGGAGTTCTTCTTCTTCCAAATGCACGAAATGTACCGATCGATCGACCTCTGCTTGGATATTTTCAACAGTTGTTTGTAGTTGACTAATTGGCATTGTTTCCAACTGTTTGAGATCGATTTGAATATCGCCAATGTCCACGCCACCTTTGGACATCAGGTAGATCTTGTGATAGTTTTCTTGCTCTAGATTGATGCGATTAGTCAGGCGTTGCACATATTCTTGCTGCATACTGAGTGTATGCTGTTGCACTTCCCAAGCAGTTTGGGTTTGTTCGAGCGCGGTTTGCAATTCTTGCACTTGTTGTTTAGCACGATCGATTTCCTGTTGCTGAACTTCGAGTTGGGCTTGAGTGTCAGTTACCTGTTGTTGGTGGTAGTGGAGTTGTTGCCAATGTCCGCCTAGTAACTCTTGTTGAGCTTCGATCGCATTCACAGTTGCGGCTAATTGTTGCGGCGCGATCGATCGGGTCTTGTCGCCTAATTGATGGACAGCCGCCCGGATTTCATCGACTTGACTTTCACTCAATGATGTCCCCATCGACTGCTGTTGACGATCGAGACGCTGCTCTTGCGATCGCAATTGCTCCCACTGAGCGGCGAGTTCGGCGCGGGATTGTTCGTGTTGTTCTAGTGTCGATTCTAATGCTTGGGCTTCTTGGGTGAGCCGGTCGAGTTCGGCGCGGGTGTGTTCGAGATCTTCTTCACGGCCATAAATCTCTTCTTGACGCAATTGTAACTGTTGAGTTTGTAAGCTCAGTGATTGCCGCCAACTTTCAATTTCATCGGCTTCCTTTTTATATTTTTCAATTTGGCGGGAGAGATTTTGGAGGATGCCAACTAGCTGTTTGCCAGCATCGCGCAACTGCGACTGAATCTGCCGATTGGCATTCATATCGACTAATACCAACACTCCAGGATTGTAGTTGTTCGCCTCATCAGGCGCAGCCACCAATTCTTCACCAGGAATCGCACTCCAACTTTGCTCGGTGCGCTGACAAGCCAGTAATTTGAGTTCAGCTTTACTTCTACCGCTAATATTAAACCCAGATTTTGGCTTTTGGATTTCTGCTAGATACAACACTTTAGTATTCCCTTGTCTTATATAAATAAATTTAGGTTCTTGCTGAGCATACAGAATCGAATAAGTCAATCCATATTATAAATCTGAGTCAACGAGAGTTTAGATGATGTCGAGGATGAGTCAACATTTATGGTGGCGGGGATACCACTTACCAATCGTCGCCCGTGAATTTTACCCAGCCGCAGACGATCTCCGTTGCGAACACCCGACCTGATGAGTCAATGAATCTCCCATTTCTCGCTCGTCGAGAGATAAATCAGTCCCGATGTTGAGGAGTGCGGTGTCATCACTAACAACTATATATACATCGACTGCGAACTGTCATCAGCATAAAATTCCAGTGAATTTTCGATCGATCTTGGAGATGATGCAACAAACTAGTGAATGTGTGGGAAAACTGAATGTAACGGAGATAAATGCAGATCGAGCAATCGAGCTGTTCTATCCGGTGCAGTGCGATCTCGATCGCCGCTACCAAAACAGCTACAGCGCACGGGTAGACGCGTTGCCAATCCGTCCAAACCAGTTGAATACTGCCACCACCCCACCTTCACAAGCTGTTGTGAGTTGACCTGGGAGGGCGTATTTTACCAGCTTGGGTTCGATCGATCGCCATGTTCTATAAGTATTAATTATGCAATTTAACGGTTATGTTTGATAATTACGATATATTACTGATGTTTACTGGCTTAGTGTCCATTTACCCCATCGATTAGCAGATATATGAAAACAGTTCTAGTTGTGGATGATAGTACCGCTCAGCGGGAAATGATCAAAGAGCTACTCCAAGCTAGTGGAATGACAGTAAATGTCGCTACAGATGGCGAACAAGCTGTAGCCGTTGCGCTGGAAATCATCCCCGACATCGTAGTCCTCGACGTGGTAATGCCCAAAATGAATGGCTATGAAGTTTGTCGGACGCTGAAATCTCATCCCAAAACTCAAGATGTCCCAGTAATTTTGTGTAGTTCTAAAAGTGAGGATTTTGATAAACATTGGGGGATGCGTCAAGGCGCAGATGCTTATGTTTGCAAACCGTTCGAGCCAGTAGAATTACTCAGCACCATCAAACAGTTATTGCGAAATTAGGATAGGTCTAATGGTTCTCAATTTAGATTTTCTCACCAGTGATGATGCTCCCAATCCTAATGATGTCAGTACCGGCAGTCGCGATGGCGAATTGTGTTTGCGCTTTGATGTCCCATCGGGTAATGAATTTGCGCTACCGGCTTCTGGCGTTCGCGAAGTAATGTCCGTTTATTTCGATCGCATCACCCCAATTCCCAATGCGTCACCTTTTTTGTTAGGTACGTACAATTGGCGTGGTCAAGTAATTTGGGTTGCCGATCTCGGTCAATTTTTAGGCGATCGAGTTTTGGTTAATCCCGACCAAAACGAAGTATCCGTATTAATTGTGGAAGAACAAGAACTGGTAATGGGTTTTGCCGTCCGCGCAGTTGCGAATACGGAATGGTTGGATCTCGATCGGATGCTAGCACCCGATCCCAGTCTGCCAGCGGCGATGAGTGGTTTTATCAAGGGAGTTTACCCGGCAACTAGTGCCGATGCTTCCCAACTCCGCCTACTCGATCGGGTGGCAATTCTCCGCTCTTCGCACTGGACTATTTAATATTTACCAGATCGAACCGCAGTTGCTGCTGGGAGTGACAACTCTCGATCGATCTCGATCGATCGAGACTAGAGCTACTTTTGGCACTGAGACTCAGCGCAAATCCTAAATTTATGGACATCGGGATTTGAGGCTACGGTGAGGCAACCGGAGCATAAAAATTATAAAAAACATACATAATTCATAAAATTAGCCAGTTATTGACACACAACCAAGATGATTTCTAACCCCGATTGTATGCAAGACTATACTCAAGATTATCAATTAGCGGAAGCTGCTTATCTCCAAGGTAACTATGAAAAAGCGGCGACAATTATCGATACCCTAGTTACCAAATTTCAGAACGATCCGAGCGTTCGGTTATTGCGTGGACATATTTATTGCTATGGTTTGTACCAGTATGAAATTGGTAAACAAGAGTATGAATATGTCATCGGGATTTCTGCCGATGAGGAGTTTCTTCAATTTGCGTACAGTGGCTTAGAATATGCCAATTCCTGTTTGAGCCAAATGGGTGATGCCGCCAGCCAATCACAATTCAATGGTGGTGATTCGGGCGGACATTATCGCGACACTAGTGCCGATTCTGCCGAGTTACTCACTTGGCGACAACCTGAAGATCTGACGGCTGATGAAGATTTCGATCTCGCTGCTCTCAATTTTAATATGGATATGTCGGGACAACTATTTCCCAGCCAAGCTGCCGACTTTTTTGCAGCCGAAACTCATATACCCGGTCAGAAGTCACCACAAGTAGCAACCGGGTTTTATAATAACGAACAAGACACCCTCACTGATGCTTTTGCCTTCGGATACGATCGACCCGACGATCCCAGCAATGCGATCTTTAATGACCTACCATTGGCAGCAACTGCGGAAGCTGTCGAGGATACGGGATTTTTCAATATTTCGCCGGCTGCCCATCGGACGTTTGCCAGCGTCGATCCAGATCGATCGGCTGAAGATGCCGCCCAGTCCAGTCAGGAAGCCTCAGCGATCGCCCCAGCCGCTACTGAGACCGCAGATCGACCGACGATGATTGTTTCAGCGCAGCGTCGCCCCGAGCCAACGGCTCAAGACAGTCATGATGCTGAATTTACCCCTCAAATTGAATTTTCAGTTGAAGACATCTCGGATGCACTCAATGAAATTAGTGGGGTATTACCCTTAGCTTGGCCGCTAACTGCTCAATCATCAGATCCTCCCAATTGGATGAATGACAATTCTACCCACGAACATTACACCGATGGCTCTCTAGACGATCGGCAATCCGATCGTGACTTTGATGTCGCTCAAGTTTTTCAAGCAGCATTTCAACCCCAATCGGACGTTTTCAACAGTGCTAATTCACCCGATGCCCCCTCCGCACCACCCCAATTTACCCCGCCAGAGCCGCAACTAGCTGCGGCGGGTAATGATGATCCCCAATCGGGATTTTTCGATCTACCAGACAATTTTCTCGAACAGCCAGCACCATCTTCAATTGATATGCCAAAATATTCGGGGATGTTTGATGATAGCTCGACGTTTATTAATGGGGTCTCGATCTCTGGCATTAAGAATCAACCCCACGGAATGATTAATAATATCGATCGGGAAGATAGTCCGAATCTGACTAACCTCAATTCCTCCCAAGGTGTGTTTGCACCATTTGAAAATGCTTCATTCCAGAAAAAGCAGTGGCTGATTTCTGGTGCAGCCGGATTGGGTGCGGCGATCGCGATTGCTGGGGTAACTTTTGTCAGTAGTCTCAATCTGCCCGAAAATGCCAAATCAGCACGGGAACCATTACGCAACGCAGGGATCGTGATAGCCTTAGTGGGTGGACTCACTAGCTTTGGGATTACCCGGCTCTTACTCGGTCGTTACACCAGGCAAGTCAGCCGGAGTGTCCGAGATCTCCAGTCCAATTTCGAGCAAGTCGCTCAAGGGAACATGGGCGCACGCGCAACCGTATCTTCCCAGGATGAATTGGGTTTATTATCTTCATCATTCAACTACATGTTGCAATCGGTGGTCACTAGTAACTCCGAAGCCCAACGCAAAGCCCGCGAAATGGAAGTGGCTAAAGATGAACTCCAACGTCAAGTAATCCGATTGCTAGATGATGTAGAAGGCGCAGCGCGGGGCGATCTGACCGTCAAAGCGGAAGTCACCGCCGACGTGCTCGGTGCGGTTGCTGATTCTTTTAACTTGACCATCGATAGTCTCCGCCAGATCGTTCAACAAGTCCAAGTAGCTGCCGTCCAAGTCAACCAAAGCTCGACCGAAAGTGAAGCATTTGCCCGCCGACTATCTTCGGACGCGCTCAGTCAAGCTGAAGAACTAGCTGTGACTGTTAACTCCGTCCAAATGATGACTGCCTCGATCAAACGGGTAGCCGAAAGTGCCCGTGAATCGGAAGAAGTCGCCCGCACGGCATCTTCGACCGCCCTCCGTGGCGGTGAAGCGGTGGAACGGACGGTAGCAGGTATTCAAGAGATCCGCGAAACAGTAGCAGAAAGTACTCGTAAAGTCAAGCGATTGGCGGAGTCTTCTCAACAAATTTCGCAAATTGTGTCGGTGATCTCCCAAATTGCCTCCCGCACCAACTTGCTCGCACTCAATGCCAGTATCGAAGCAGCAAGAGCGGGTGAATCAGGCAAAGGATTTGCGATCGTTGCTGATGAAGTCCGACAATTAGCCGACAGAAGTGCCAAAGCACTCAAAGAAATCGAGCATATCGTGCTTCAGATTCAAAGTGAAACTGGCCAAGTAATGGCAGCGATGGAACAGGGAACACAGCAGGTAATTGCTGGTACCAAACTGGCAGAACAAGCCAAACGATCGCTCGATGACATCATTCAAGTATCCAATCGGATCGATTCCCTCGTGCGATCGATCACCTCCGACACGATCGAGCAGCGGGAAACGTCTAAAGCAGTTACCGAAGTCATGCAATCGGTCGAAATTCAAGCCCAATCAACTTCTCAAGAAGCCCAGAAGGTATCTTCTTCGCTCGAAAATCTGGTAGTCGTCGCTCGTAACTTATTGACTTATGTCGAACGATTTAAGGTCGAGTAGGTGATGGAAGTGGATAGTGAATAGTGAATAGCAAAGATGAAGACGCTTGCTTCCTAAACATTTCACCCTTTACGAGCCGCTTTTAACCCCTTTCAGTGAGAGACTTGCATCGATCGAAGCCGTAGCGTGTCTAGAAAAACAAGTATCCCAAACTGAACCCTATCCACTATCCACTATCCACTATCCACTATTCACTATCCCCTATCCCCTATCCCCTAGTTATGGAACACGATCGCATCCTGGGCTACTTTTTAGAAGAAGCTAGCGAACACTTAACCACGATCGAGCAAGGCTTACGCAAACTGCCGGAAACAGTTAAGCAACCCACCATGATCCGCGAATTATTTCGCGCAGCACATTCGATTAAAGGTAGTGCTGCCATGCTGGGACTCGTTGATGTGCAGAAGATCGGCAATCAGTTTGAAGCAAACTTCAGACTTCTCAAAGAACATCCGCAGATTGCGGTAGATCGTCAACTCCAATCATTATTTCTAGAGAGTTTTGGATTTTTGCAAGCAGGTATTAATGATGTGCGGATGGCTAGCGATCCTTATACCCGCGATCCAGCAGTGGGAGATCCGATCGGCGATCCAGTATTTGAAGAACTTAAAGCCTACCTCCAGCACCTAGTAGCGAACTCAGAAGTCGCCGCAACGCCAAATATTTCCGAGCGGAATGCCACTCAAGATCCGGCAATCCAGCAGGTGTTTGGTGAATATGTCACCCGGAAACTCGATGAAATCATTAGTCTGTGTCTCCAAGCAGATTGCCCAGAAATTCGCACCCAGATCCAGCAGATTTGTCAAAAGCTCGGCAATTTGGGCGAAAATTTTGAGTTTCTAGAGTGGACGAATCTGTTTACAGCTTGTCGGTTGGCGATCGCCAATCCGACTAATTCGCTTCCCCAGTTAGGCGAAAGCATCAGTATTGCTGTCAAGCAGGCACAAGTACTCGTTATGGCAGATCGGCATCAGGAGATCTGGATTACGCCCGATTTAGAAGCCATAATTGCCGGTCAAAATCGGACTGCCAAATCGCCACAGCCAGCAAGTGAGCCTCTGAGCACTTGGAAATTAGCCGATTCTCACCTGTCGATGCCTGGGATGACCATGAGCGAAGATACTACTCAAAAACTCCCCGATTTGGTGTCGATCGGTGCTGGGAAAGTTGATGCCGAGGTCAATGAGTTTCAATCCCTCAACTCCCTTAGCAGTCTAAATTTTGCCGATTCCTCGATCGCGATCGACACCGAGGATGATGCCGATGGGATGGATTTGAATGAGTTTATGAACTTACTCAGCGATGAGATGCCCACAGAAGGGACGTGGATGCAGGAAGATGACTTCCTCGTTGGCGGAGCCTCTGCTGGACGCGAGAATCGCGATCTACCATTGCTAGATGTCGGTAATTTGGAGACCGATCGATTTTACTCCCAAATGTTTGAGCCAAACTCACAACCGATAGCAGACTCCACCGCGAAGGTCGAAATAGTTACTGCTGCGGCGGTAGCCAGCCTGGGTGCGATCGAACTGGCATCAGATGCCGATACTTACGCCGAAGAAATATTTTGTACTCACGATCTGGGAGACTTTGACGATCGAGAGCTGCCCAGTTTTTGGTTGAATTCAGAATTAGCCGCACCACACCAACCCGGCTATTCAGATTTGGAGTTGTTCGATCGCCAACTTCAACCACTACCTTCAGTTACCGAGGTAGTTGATGTTGACGCACCAGATTTTGGTCCAGACCAACCGATGAGCAGTTTCTTTCCAACCGCGAGTACACCTGAAGATTGGGCTGAATTAGAGAATTTACCACCCATTAGCATCGAGCCAGATTTAGATGAATTACCCGACGATCTCGCAGGTCTAGATAATGTCGTTGCTGTAGATATTTTGCCACCCAATCTAGTCAATCTGCCCCATCCGATCGACCCGATGGCGATCGATCGACCCGATCGCATTGTTGATGCGCCGATTGCTAATGAAGATATTTCTGAAACTACAGAAATTTTCTACTTAGAAGAATTAAATCCCGGCGATCGTCCAGATTTCGATCTCTTCACCTTAGAAGACTTGACAGAGGATGAATTGCCGGAGTCGATCGTCGAAAAAGAGGCGATCGCCAATGAATTAGCCAACTGGATCGACAACTCGATCGAGCAAAATGACTTCGATATTTTTGGAGAATTAGATTTAGATATTTTTGACGGCGATCTCCAACCGGCTGGCTTAGATTTGGCAAGCCCCGTCGAGTCATTAGGTACGAATACGCCACTGATTAACGATCTCGGTGAAATGGATCTCGATATTCTCGATCGCGATCCGCTTGTCGAAACTGTTGAGCAAAGCGATAACTTAGATTTAGCACGTTCGCTCGGCACTGAGTTGGGTAGTCAGGACGAATTTACGAGTGAGCTGGGGGATTTAGACTTGGATCTGCTCGATCCACTAGCTGGTGGTAGCGATCTCGATTTTACTAATTCAGAGTCGCTCGGTGCGATCGATAGTCAGCCACTAGCTAACGATTTTGGCGCACTAGATCTCGAATCCACACCCGATCGACTGCCAGATGTCAACCTCGATTTTCTCAATAGTGCCGAACCGCTCCAAAATTTAGCTGAGAGTGCTAATTTACTCGATGTTAATGCCGATCTAGATTTAGGTTTGAGCGATCGCTTTAGCAATCTAGATTGTAGTGAAGACGATCGATTTGGATCGGATCTTCACAACTTTGATGAATTGGCAATGGGTTTATCATTCGATCGTAGTCCAGCCGATCTCGATTTCTTCGATCGGATCGAGCCAGTTGACATCGGTCTAGAAGATGTCAACTCTCTGACTATAGACACATCAGTACAGCCGGATCTCAGTGGTAGCGATCGAGATTCAGAGTTAGCAGTCGATGAAATTGAGTTATCCGATCGAGGCGATCTGATGCTCGATTCCTTGGCTGAAGTCAATCCTAATTTAGATGAATCTTCAGATCTAAATTTCGATAATTTGGACTTGAATCTTGACGACTTTAATGTGAGTGGCACCGATCTAGAATTGACTCTGGATGGATTGGAATTTCCTCATGCCGAGCTACCAGATCTTGGTAACTTAGATGCCTTGCTGGGTGTCACGGCGATGGGTATCGGTGGAGATGGCGCGATCGCTTTGAGCGAGTCATCGGCACTCGACGATCTCGATGCTGTGGTCGGAACCTCTCCCGCAGCTAATCTCGACGATCTTGATGCGCTGTTGACACCAATCCCAATCACACCATCCGTACCAACCGCCGCGCGCGAGACCAAAGACCGGAGAGTGAAACAGTCGCGCACCTTCGAGCAAACGATGAAGGTGTCGGTAAAATACCTCGATAATCTCAACAACTTAGTTGGGGAACTAGTTGTCAACCGCAACACCTTGGAGCAAGATCAAAATCGGATGCGGCAGTTTGTTGAAAAACTGCTCTCCGAAGTCCAAAAGCTCAACGAAGTCGGTAAGCGGATGCAGGATCTCTACGAGCGATCGTTGATGGAAAACTCCCTCATTGCCAGTCGTCAGCAACACAAACCCGCCACGTCTAGTCCGCAAATCAGTGGTGAAGATTTGGGTAGCGGGACATTAATCGAATACGATCCGTTAGAAATGGATCGATTTACGCCGATTCACTTGTTATCTCAAAAGATGATCGAGTTGACAGTGCGCGTGCGTGAGTCAACAGCAGATATTGAATTTGTGGTCGATGGTAGCACGGAAGTTACCCGCACCCTCAGACAGATTACCGGGCAATTGCAAGAAGATTTGACCAAATCGCGAATGGTACCATTCGCTCAAACTGCTGACAGGTTACAGCGGGGCGTTCGCGATAACGGTCTCAAATATGGCAAACAGATCGAACTGAGCGTCGAAGGTCGCGATACGCTCATTGATAAAGTGATCCTCGAAAGTCTGACCGATCCGTTGATCCACATGGTCAACAATGCGATCGCGCATGGGATCGAATCAGGGCAAGATCGTCAAACTGCTGGCAAATCGATCGAAGGAAAAATTACGATTCGCGCCCTCCATCAAGGGAACCAAACCATTATCTCGGTTGCCGATGATGGTGTAGGCATCGATACCGAACGCGTTAAAAGTAAAGCGATCGAAAAGGGTCTGATTACCGCCCAACAAGCGGCAGCCATGCCTAACAAAGAAGCCTACGAACTACTATTTCTACCTGGATTTTCGACCAAAGAGCAGGCGGATGAATTATCAGGGCGCGGCGTGGGGATGGACGTTGTTAAAACCAGTATTACGGATATTCGGGGTAAGATTACCACCGAATCGAATCTGGGGGTAGGGACGACCTTTACGATCCGGTTACCACTGGCTCTAAGTATCGCCAAAGCCTTGATTGCTGTCAATAATAAGAGCAATATCGCCTTTCCGATGGATGGAATTGAAGATACTCAAGATGTCAGCCCCGAGCAGATTCAAACCAATGCTGAGGGTAAGCAATGTATTTTCTGGCGCGATGAGTTGATGCCGTTCACACCACTGTCAGACTTACTCGGCTTCAATCGCCCGCTAGCGCATAACAACTTCTATTCTGCGAGTGATGATGATAGCGATTTAGTCTCCATCTTGATTCTACGGAGTGATGGCAATTTTACCGCCGTCCAAGTAGACAAAATTACTGGCGACCAGGAAATCGTGATTAAACCCCTCCAAGGGCCAGCTTCCAAGCCATTAGGGATTGCTGGTGCCACCGTCATGGGGGATGGTCGGATTATTCCGATTGCGGATGTGATGGAATTGATTGCTCTGGCTAAAGGTACTCTCGCCCGTCATGTTTCGACCCAATGGACAGCTCAAATGAGTGCGCCAACTGTCGAAATCCGCGAATCGATGGTACTGATCGTCGATGACTCGATCACCGTTCGGGAATTGCTCTCATTGACCTTCAAACGCGCCGGCTACCGGGTCGAACAAGCCCGCGATGGTCAAGAAGCCTGGGATAAACTCCGAGCGGGTCTACCGTGCGATATCGTCTTCTGTGATATTGAGATGCCTCGGATGGATGGACTGGAATTCCTCTCGCGCATCCAAAAAGATGCTGCTCTGAGTAAGGTACCTGTAGCGATGCTCACTTCTCGTGGTAGCGATCGTCACCGGCAGATTGCCGCTCAACTCGGTGCTAGCGGCTACTTTATCAAGCCATACCTGGAGGAAGCCCTCCTCGATGCCGCCAAACGGATGATCGGCGGGGAAGTCCTCGAAATCGTCTAATACCTCCGCTTGACAAAGACTTCTTTTGCTAGCGAAGCCCTTCCGCCATCTTGCCCTCACCCTAATGGGTGAGGGCAAGATGGTAAGTTTTTTAAATCGGATTTGGTCTAATTCTTTCTCCCTAGATTGAGATTGGGTACATATCTATTACCTGAGTGCCTGACAGATCTCTAATTGAGTAATTGGTAGTCAGGATAAAGTAAAGAATCATTTTAGGAGTTCAGGAAATATATTTAACTCCCTGCTGTAAAGAGCATTTCGAGGGGATCTCTAAACGCGATCGATCGACAATTTAATCAATGTCAGGTATAGCAAGTATCCTCATTCTGACCTTATCATCTTCAACCACACTAAAATGACCATGCCAATCATCTCTAAGCGCGATCGCCTTGGCTACTTTTCCAGCGATTACCAAACTAGAAGGTGCCTTAATCCGAAACAAAATAATGCCAGCAGTAGCAAGTAACTTGTTACGAAAAGCCAACTCACCAAAGTCCTTATCAAACGTCAAAACGATCCGGTTTTCAGCTTGAGCGCGTTCTAATACTTGAGGATCGGCAATACCTGGAGAATCAGATCTAATCCACGCCACATCATGCTCACTTTGCCGGAGTGCCTCAACAGCATCCAAGGGGAAATTTTCATCAGCCAGAAATCGTATAAATTAAGCCGGAATAGCATAGACTTTTTCAGACTGAAGCGATGTGCTGGCATAGCTCAGACAGGCTTGAATATCTTCGAGTGCGATCCCTGGATAATTCCGCAAAATTTCCTCTGTACTCCAGCCTTGAGCCAGTAAATCGATGATAAATTCAACAGCTAATCTAGTGCCTTTAATCGTCGGCTTACCGACCAAGATATTGGGATCGATCGTAATTCGAGATTGCCAGTTCATAAGGTTTAAGGTATGCAGACATAGAAGTAAGTATAGCAAATTCATTTAGCATACTCCCTGCGATCTTTACACCCGATCGATCTTGGTGGCGATTGTGAAATTGCGATCGATTCAGCTACAGCTTAGATCTAATTCGGCAGATCGATCGCAATGTTAAACTTATCGATATGTGACCCCAACTCAAAAACCGCGCCAAGGAAATTATACGAACTATGGCAGCCACAGAAAAGATTGCGATCGAAGTATCATCAGAGGTTGCTGAAGCTTATCGGAGCGCGACAGCAACCGAACGTCTGCAAATTGCTACTCGGATTGACTTGATGCTCAGATCTGCCACAGGCAGCAGACAAGATGCGATCGTTCACGCAGTGTCTCCAAGGGAGAATCGCCTCAAACAAGCAATGAATGAGATCGGTAATGAGGCAACCGCTAATGGACTAACCCCAGAGATTTTGGAGTCAATTCTCAATGACCCTTAGCCAACAGCGGTTAGTGCTAGATGCCGTCATCGTTAGTTTGGTGCTATCTGCCCAGGGTAAAGCTTGTCAGGCATTCGACCTTGCAATCGCTACTGGCATAGTTTTGATGTCTAATGATACTTGCGCCGAATTATCAGAAGTATTGCTGCGATCTAAGTTCGTTGGCGTAGCCTACCGGAGGTAATCGATATAGCAATTGTGCCAAGCGAGAAGCATTCCTGGATGAATTGCTAGGACTAGTGGAGTTTGTGGAAATCACCGAGCAAATCGATGAATGTCGAGACCTAAAAGATAACAAGTATTCAGATCTATTACTTAACCCGCGATCTTTTTGCCTGTTTGGCAGGCAATTTTTTTTGTCTAGATGCTGATTTCACTCTAGCACTAGGCTGCCACAGATTGCGTAATGGAGATCGTTTAAATGTAGATACCAGCCAATCGCTGGTATAGTGGCTCATCGCTCCCAATTCCAAACCACAAAATAGAGCTAGGTAGACCGGGAAATTACTCTCGATCGAGTGTTTTAAAATCCCTACTAATTCTTGTCCGGTATATGTTTTCGCCCCAGCCAATTGAGCGATACCTAAGTAAAATAAACCGCACAATCCCACCCATAAACTCAAGTACAAAATTCGCCCGATCGTGCCAATAATGGGGCCATGCGACCAGATCGATCGATGTTTAATTGCTTGTTGATAGGGTCGCCATAACCAGCGGAGTTTACCCCAGCGTTTGTAATGAAAAGAATATAAATCTAAATCTGGCCCAAAGATCAGGCCACTAAATAAAAATCCCCCCGATACCCAAAATGCTAGATCGGCACGGGCAGTGGTAAAGAGGGTACCTCCGGCAATTAGCGGTAAACTCCACAGTGTCACTCGATCGTGGGTGCGTCCTGATGGCAAGGTAAGTAGGGGGTAGGGGGTAGAGAGTAGGGGTAGAGGGTAGAGGGTAGAAGATTGGAATAATTAAGCCTCTGCTGTTTGCTAATATATATCTAACAAAACACGCTCTGATTATACGTTTTATTGTCCATCGGCCACACCCGACACTACCATAACTTCTCCCATCTCCTATCGGCTAGTGGGCGAAGCCGTTGGCGATAGCCTGCCGTAGTTACACCACCCCCTACCCTCTACCCCCTACCCTCTAAATGACAGAATCAAGCCTTACTGACGAACAGTATAAACAGAAAATGCAGCGTCGGCAGCAGGTACAAGCAGCGCGAATCGATAAATCGATCGAGGCAAAAGGATTGATTATTGTCAATACAGGGACGGGTAAAGGCAAAACTACCGCCGCGCTAGGAATGGTACTCAGATCGCTCGGACACGGCTATCGAGTCGCGATCGTCCAATTTATCAAAGGTGCATGGGAACCTGCCGAGAAAGCGATTTTAGAACGGTTTGGCGACCAATTAGTCTTTCAGGCGATGGGGGAAGGATTTACTTGGGATACTCAGGATCGCGATCGCGATATTGCTACCGCTCAACGCGCCTGGGAACAAGCACTGAGTTATATTGTCGATCCAAACTATCAATTAGTATTGCTCGATGAGGTAAATATCGCTCTCAAATTGGGCTATCTCGATCCAGCAGTAGTCATCGCTGGATTGGCTCAAAAACCCGAACTATCTCATGTAATCCTGACGGGTAGAGGGGCACCACAAAGTTTGATCGATGTCGCAGATTTAGTCACCGAAATGACGATGATTAAGCATCCCTTTCGAGAACAAGGTGTTAAAGCTCAACCTGGAATAGAATTTTAGCATTGTGACATGGTTGGGTCGCTGATAACTTCATTATCAGCGACCCAATTATTTAATTACTTATTTAATGATCTTTACAAACCTTTGACCTTTACCCGTTCCCCTTTCCCCTCGTAATTATGCGCTTAACTTCCTTAGATGTCTTTCGGGGGATGACAATGGCTACCATGATTTTGGTAAATATGGCTAGCCTCCCTGATGACGATAAAAAATATCTATGGCTCGATCATGCACCGTGGCATGGCTGGACGATCGCCGATCTAGTTTTTCCATTTTTCCTATATATTATTGGCGTATCGATGGCATTTTCACTTGCTAAATATACAAGTGGCGATGCACCAATAACTAAACCCATATATATCCAAATCATTCGTCGTAGCCTGATTTTATTTGGCTTAGGGCTAATCTTAAATAATCTCATCTGGAATTACAACTTCACCGATCCCAAACTATTTGCTAATCTCGATCGGCTTCGGATCATGGGTGTGTTGCAGCGGATTGGGATTAGTTTCTTGTGTGCTTCGATCGCAGTCTTATTACTTCCAAAGCGAAAGATCTGGATCTTGTCGATCGGGATTTTGATTGGGTATTGGTTGGTATTAGCTTTTATCCCCGCGTTAGATAATGCAGATGGCATCTTCACCAAAGCCGGAAATTTTGGCGCATATATCGATCGACTAATTATTACGCCAGCACATTTACATAAAGGCTCTGGTTCTACCAGCGATCCAGAAGGTTTATTTGGGACTTTACCCGCAATATCTAGTATCTTATTTGGCTATTTAACTGGTGCATGGTTAAAAGTTCAATCGGTGACATCTCGGACTAGTACTAATCTGTTGATGTTTGGATTGGCGGCGGTGGTAATTGGATTATTATGGAATGGTATTTTTCCAATCAATAAGAAGCTGTGGACGAGTTCTTTCGTGCTATTTACTACAGGGGCGGGGCTAATTTCTTTGTCTACTTGCTACGAGCTAATAGATGTTCGTAAATATAGAAAGTGGTTTAAGCCATTTGAGATTATGGGTTTGAATGCGATTTTTATCTATGTGGCTTCGATCGTCTTAATCAAGTTAATCATGGTGAATGAAATCGGTAGAGATAAGCAAACTCTATCTATTTACAATCTTTTGAGAGAGAGGTTATTTGGCTGGGCTGGTGTACTTAATAGTGGACTACTGTTTGCGATCGCGACTGTCTTATTCTGGTTGGGAGTATCCTATTTGATGTATCATCGTCAGTGGTTTTTAAAAATTTAATAAAGATCGATCGAAGAATTCTACTTTGACACAACACATAGTATGATATTTTAGTAATATTGCTTTATTGTATTAGAAATGAATAATTTTATTAGATCGACAAAATACCTTTTACTCTATCGCTTATTTTGGCTTGTTTGGGGTATTATGGCGATCGGTTCAGTCTTTGTCGCTCCATTCTCAAAGCCATTATATCAAAACTGGAATATTACCGAATGGCTGATTGATTATAGTAATGGATTTGTACGTCGAGGACTATTTGGTGCTGGAATTGATTGGATGCAGCGATGGAATATTCCACCATTACCGCTTATTTTTGGGATGGCGATTACTAGTTATGTTATTACAACCTTTCTTTGGATTGCATCTATAAGAATCAATCAATCAAAACTCTCACAAAACGAGCTGCTATTACTCCTTTTCAATCCATGTCTCATTTTATTTTTTGTAATGGATGGTTCTCCGCTTAGAAAAGACATCTTTCCAATTTTATTTAGCATGATTTCCTTATGGATGATTCGCTCTATAAATTCTCACGAAAATAGGTTATCTTCTAAGATCTTTCTATTTTCATTTTGGGAAGCTGTTTCAGGAATGATTTTAGCCTTAAGTCATGAAGGAATCGCTCTTTTTTTATGGTTACCCACTCATTGGCTGCTCTATACCACAGTTTTATCGAATATATCCTTTGATAAATTGGAAAATACAGCTAAAGATAAATTGATCCAATATGTTATGAGGACTTTAGTATTCTTACCTACTTTAATTGCTTGTATCGCTGCCATTAAATGGAGTGGCGGTTCGGGAACAGCCTTGGCAATCTGCAAGAATTGGGAATCTTTAATTGCTGTTAATTGCGCTACAAACTATGCAGATACAGCAGCAATTTCTGCGCTGTCTTGGAACATATCTCAAGCGTGGAGTATGTCTGGATTCACTCTGCTCGATAATGGAGCAGTACTCTTGTGGTTTATTCCATTCTTATTCTGGACAGGTATTCATCTGAGAATCGCTAACAAGATCTCAATTTCTCCGAACCTATCCGTAAAAGTAGCCGCTTGGATTGGCATGACGGCATTTCCGCTCTACTTAATTGGCTGGGATTGGGGACGATGGTTTACGATTCAATCAATGTTAGGTCTATCCGTCATCCTCATCTTAGCTGATACCCCTTGGATCGAAGATTTAGAACATCATTTAGATCTTTGGTTTAGCAATTCTTTATTCCTAAAGAAGCCATTGAGAGCGAGTCAAAATTTAGCTCAATTTTTAATGGTTAAATCGCACGATTATTTTAAATTTTCTACTAAGACGCTCATGTTTTCCAGTGTAATTGGATTGCCACATTGCTGTATCACAACTTTAGCTATTTTAGCTAAGGGGATGATGGGCGGCTCTATCTTTGCAGTTAATCGTCTATTTACACTTTACTTTCATCATTGAAATAATCCAAGATGATGAATATATTGACATAAATATTTATCATGTCAGCAATATCTGAAACCTCAAGAATAAAGAACTTAGGCGGTTTCCACAAAAGAAAGTACCCAACATTCATCGATAAACCAAGATGATGGTTCTAATCTATTTTGTAAATGGGTACTTTCTTTCCGAGAGATCTCCTTAGTCAAATCTTATCCAGTCACAGCTAGTATTATTTTATGGTTTTGTACATCGTCATTAGATACTCAGCAAGCTACAACAACCGTAGTTATAGCAATCCTAAATGAGAATCTGACTGTTTAGTACAAAAGCATTGCCAGTGAAAATTGCTCTGGCGGTTGTACATCAACAGATTCGACTACAGAGCAAAAATACTATCAATATGGAAACTCAAATAGGATTGCTATAGCAAGATTAAAGATGCAGGTGCGCTACTGGTGACAGGTGAGATCGTGCCTCATTTAACTCATCGGCCGATCGTGAAATTAGCTTTTGATGATGCGAAGTCGATCGATCTCCAGCAATTTAAATACATCTTATCGGTAAGCTGACAGATCTAGTGAAAAATCTTACCATAACTGAAAACTAATGCTGTAATCTCGATCGAGCAGTAACAACGATCGTTATCTGGGGAACAATAAGCTAGACATCATCAACTAAAGATACTAGCCAAGCTATGGACGCGGAAGAACTATTGTGGCGATATCGTGGTGGCGAACGGGATTTTACCTCAGTCGATCTGAGTGGATTTAGCTTGGTTTCTCAAGACTTAATCGATATTGTCCTCAACCAAGCCGATTTACGCAAAAGTAACCTCACTTTTGCCTACCTCAATCGCGCTCAGTTTCTCAAAACCAACCTCTCTAACTGTAAGCTAGGTGGCGCGACACTGATCGGAGCCGATCTCCAAGGTGCCAACCTCCGCGATGCCGATTTACATGGAGCCAGCCTCCAGTCTGCCGATTTTCGTGGTGCAGATATGACGTGGGTAAATCTCATCGATGCCAATCTGATGGATGCTGACTTGCGAAACGTCAATCTCAGCGGTGCCAATCTCAGCGGCGCATGTATGAGAGCCGCCAATTTTCGCGAAGAAAAACGCAGTTATAATTCCAATCTCCGCAGTGCCAAGCTCTGTCGTGCCGATTTACGGAATGCGAACATGGCTGGCGCAAATTTATCGAAAGTCGATCTCAGTTATGCCAATCTCACTGAAGCAAACCTCAAAGGGACGGATCTCAGTGGCGCAAATTTGACAGGTGCCAAATTGACGAATGCCATCCTCACAGAAGCCAATCTACACGAGGCAAATCTCCCCCATGCCGATCTTTCCCTCGCGAAGCTCGAACGGGCGATTATGACAGCTTGTGAGATGACTGGGGCAAATCTATCCCGTGCGATCATGTCTAAGGTGAAGTTGGCAAATACCAATTTGAGTTATGCCGATCTTACTGATGCGCGGATGCACCATGCCGATCTCACGCGGACGATCTTGTGTTATTCAACGATGGTAAACGTCGAATTAATCGAGGCACATTTAGCCAAAACCGATCTCGAAGATGCCAATCTGACTAATGCGAATTTAATGCGGGCTGAAATGAGTAGTGCCAGTACGATCGGTACGATCTTAACTGGAGCCAAGATGCCCGACGGTCGGATTTATGCAAATGTGTAACATCTCGATCGATCCATCACTACTTTCATGTTGCTTAGTAAGTGGGAACAACCACCATCAAAAATGGGTTTACCGTACCTGTACAAATCCTGTGAATTTGAGATGATAGATATATCGACAACAACCAATTCAGAAACCCAACGATGAACTTCAATATTCACTCCCTGCACAACTGGTATCGTAGTTTATTACAAAACCCTAAATATCGCTGGTGGGTTGTCGCTGCTTCTGTCGCTTACTTACTTAGCCCGATCGATCTAGTTCCTGACTTCTTACCTTTTGCGGGACTAGTTGATGATACACTGATTATCTCTTTACTAGTAGCTGAAGTCGCTCAAGTTGCCAAAGCCAAACTCCAATCTAAAAGCACTCGGACAACTTCTGCTACAGCAGATAACGTAGGTCAAGTCATTGATATTCAGCCAATTCAGTAGCTGATTTAAATAAATTTACATTCAAAAAAAGTAGATACAATTCATTTTGTATCTACTTTTTTTGAATATGAGAGGGTATCTGAATCGATCGATATCCAGGGTAATGCTGTTGTAATTTAGCTAAAACTAATTTTGCACCGTCACGTTTTCCAATAGAGCAACGATTTTATAAATAGCACTAGTAATTGCGGTTAATTCCGTAGGTTGAATAATATAAGGGGGCATCGTATAGATCAGTCGCCCAAACGGACGTAACCAGACACCCTCTTCAACAAAGCGCGGCTGAATCGCTTGCATATTCACCGGATCGTGCAACTCCACCACCCCAATCGCCCCCAACACCCGCACATCCTTAACTGCTGCTAAACTCCGACAAGGTTCCAACTCGGCTCTGAGTTGGGATTCAATGGCTCGAATCGTCGCTTGCCAATCATAGCTTTCCAGTAAGACCAAATTTGCTAAAGCCACCGCACAGGCTAAAGGATTCGCCATAAATGTTGGGCCGTGCATAAATACCCCAGCCTCACCCGCAGCAAAAGTTTCACTAATCTCCGGTGTCGTCAGCGTGGCGGCTAGGGACATAAACCCTCCAGTTAGTGCCTTACCGACACACAGAATATCTGGACATATCCCAGCATATTCGCAAGCAAACATTTTCCCCGTGCGACCAAAACCAGTAGCGATCTCATCTAAAATCAGCAAAACATTGTATTTTTCGCATAACGCCTTGGCTTGGCGCACATATTCTGGATGATAAAAGCGCATCCCTCCAGCATTTTGCACTACAGGCTCAAAAATGGCTGCGGCAATGTGCTCGTGGTGAGCGGCTAGCAACGCTGCAAAACTGTCAATATCTGGTGATTGCCAATCTCGATCGAACCCAATCTGCGGTGCCTCGGCAAAGTATTGCTGGGGTAAAATATTCTGAAACAGATGGTGCATCCCATTCACCGGATCGCAAGCTGACATCGCCGCAAAGGTGTCTCCATGATAGCCGTTCCGAATGGTGAGAAAACGCTGCTTGTGCGGCTTGCCGCGATTATACCAATACTGTACTGCCATTTTCATGGCTACCTCTACCGCGACTGAACCAGAATCACAAAAAAAGACCTGCTGGAGTTCCGCTGGCGTAATGGCAATCAATTTCTGTGCCAAATCCACTGCTGGTTGGTGGGTTAGCCCGCCAAACATGATGTGTGACATTCGATCGATTTGCCTGTGAGCAGCTTGATTTAAGTGGGGATGGTTATAACCATGAATACAAGTCCACCACGAAGAGATCCCATCAATTAGCGATCGACCATCCATCAACTGAATATGTACGCCCTGCGCTGACTCTACTGGAAACACGGGTAACAG
>JBBRVB010000004.1:0-38278 GCA_038247275.1 Chroococcales cyanobacterium | reverse complement strand
AGTTGGTAGCACTAAGTAATCAGCAATCGGCATAATCGCTGCCAACGCGATCGAATCTAGTGCTGGGGGCATATCGACAACGACAATATCATAATCCGACCATTGCTGGCGGCTAACACCAGTAAAATCGGTTAATACTGTCGTCTCAAAGCCTAGATCTCGACCGGCGGATTGTCTCACCCACCAACTTGCCGAGCCTTGCGGGTCAGCATCGACCAAAAGAACGCGATGGTGTTCGGCAAAGATCGCCGCCAGATTTACTGCCGTTGTTGTCTTCCCGACACCACCTTTACCGTTTAAGACGATCGTGATTTTGGTGGCATCGAGTTTGGGTAGTACTGGCACGGTCATTGGTTCAACCATTAGGGAACAGGTGGCGTTTGAGTCGCTCGAAATTGGCACGTCCAGCGACGGATTTAACCGCAGTTACATCGATTTCGATCTTGGCGATGGTCGATGTTGCTGGCGGTGGATCTACCTGGGCGATGGGGGGGCTGACAACTGGTGAATCCCAGGCATCACTGGTATCCCAAGCATCGGTAGGCGCGGGTGCTGCTGGTGGCGGTGTAGATGGCTCAGGCGGGGTGGGACTATCGACAACTGATACTTCACCCCGACTGAAGTCGCCGATCAGTGAATGAGTGGAAATCACCGCATCCGCTGCAATCTGCGGATCGATGACCGTCGTCCCCGCACCAATACAGACATTCTGCTCGATCGTCCCACTCCCGATAATCAGTACTCCTCGCCCCAAACAGACTCCCATGCAAATATCTAAATTTCCACCTGAAGCATGGAGGATCGTCCCAGCTCCGATACAGACTCCCGCCCCGATCGTAATTCGACTGTTTTCTTCGGCTTGGAGCAGGACTCCAGGCGCGATCGCCGCACTCGGATCGATCGAGACATTGCCATCTAAATGGACGGGAACTACCTCTCTAGATACAGACCGAAACTTAGTTAGCATGAGGATTGTTCGGGCGGAAAACAGCAAGATACCAGCGTGACCGAGCGGCGGCGATCGAAAAATCGGACAATCTAGAGCCTGAATTTATCACTCTGATGAGTTACTAGCAATAATGGCAATCGATCGCGATTACTGTTTACTGGTAACTTTTTGCCGTGCGCCGATCGGGTTATTTTTGAGGACGTTGAATGATTTCCTCATGCACGCGCCGTCTGGCTTGGCGATCGATCCCGATCAACCGCACGTATTCACCTTCATGATCCATCAGACAACTCTCCAATTGAGAGACTGCCTCTTGAAGCTTGGTGGCGGATACTGGTTTACAAGTATGCCAGGAGCTACTCCGAAACCGGCGCAGATCCGCATGTTCGGTACTGATTTGGTAACTATTTTCGAGCAGGCGGCGGACGGAAGCCACGATTTCAGCACTCAAGGAGGTTTTGACGTTGCCACCGACGTGACTCGCACTCGCACCACTGCCATAAGAACTACTAAACGAGCTACTTTGGCTGTTACCACCACCCGTACTCAGGGTGGCTGGTTCGCCTGGTTTGTGAATGATGACTTCCATCACGCGCCGACGGGCTTGAGGATCGATGCCGATCATCCGCACATAATCATGCTCGTGAGTGGCAACTAGTTCGCTCAACATCGCCACAGCTTCACCATCGCGGGTACCTTGGTAAGAGGGGCCGCTAGTCCAAGAGGTTGCCCGATACCGGCGGGCATCCGCGAACTCGGTACCGATCCGATAGCCCTGGCTTAACAGTTGGCGTACTGACTGAGCGACATCACTGCCACCATGCCCATTACCATGACCATTACTGGCAACAGCGGCGGTCTTACCACCATTAATTTTCGCGTTACTTACTTGAGTTACGGCTCCATCTGGGCGTTGAATCATCACTTCCAACACTCGCGTGCGGGAAGTGGTATCGACACCTAAAAGTTGGACGTATTGACCTTGGTGTTCGTCGAGAATGCTGCTAATGCTCCCGAGGACAGTACCTTCATTGCCTTGGGCAACACTGGCACTCTGCCACGAACCAGTCCGAAACCGACGAGCGTCGGCGTACTCCAAGCCCACCCGATAACCCTGGCTCAATAACCGCCGAATTTGCTGGCGGACGCTATCACTAATATCACTCATATCTACGCTCGGTTAAATCATCAATATTCTGAGTTTAAATTTGGTCTGGTAGAGACCCGATCCCGCCAGTATCCTTGGCGTTGAGATCGCCACTGCGGCGGGATTTATTGTCTTAAAAAGGTGCTTCACTTGCCTGTACCACCGGATCGTCCTGCCTGTGTTTCTAGGGCGATGGCACGAACCCAAGCGGGGGAACCCCAAGAACGCACTTTTGGCTATAATAATTTTCGATCGTTAGCCATTGCGCTTGCTATATGTCAAGTCATTACCCACTGCCACGGTATCGACGATCGCGACAATCAACGCATCGACAGGATAGCGATCTTTAGTGGATGCTTGACGAGCAGCACTGCCCTGACTTACCAAAACTACTTCTGTTAAACCTGCACCCACACAATCGGCAGCGACTTCATATTCGGGCAAATCGTTACCAGCGGGATCGAGCATTTGCACGAGCAAAAGCTTGGTCCCTGTCAAACTTGGCTCCTTCTGGGTACTGACTACAGTACCCAGCACTTTAGCTAGCTTCATCTAGTCCTAAGAACGTCTACCGCCGATTGCCAATGGGCCTGGACCATTAAGGCTATCGCGGAATTTCTCAACATCTTCGGTGTAGTTCATGGGTAGAACGTACTCTAGGTTTTCATGAGGACGAGCGATGATGTGAGTAGACAAGACTTGACCGCCGTTAACGCGCTTGACGGATTCTACGCCTGCGGATACGGAAGCTTGGACTTCAGAGACATCACCACGCACGATCACAGTCACGCGACCGCTACCGATTTTTTCATAACCAACTAAGGTCACGCGTGCGGCTTTGACCATTGCGTCAGCAGCCTCGACTACTGCGGGAAAGCCTAGTGTTTCAATCATCCCAACTGCAATTGACATTATCAGTGACTCCTAAATTTTTTAGTAATGCGGTATTCTAGCGAACTTGAGACTAGACGCGGAATTTCTCAACGTCTTCGGTGTAGTTCATTGGTAAGACGTACTCTAGGTTCTCGTGGGGACGAGCAATGATGTGAGTGGATAGGACTTCACCACCATTGACGCGCTTAACGGATTCCACACCTGCGGATACGGAAGCTTGTACTTCAGAGACATCACCACGGACAATGACAGTTACCCGACCGCTACCAATTTTTTCATAGCCGACCAATGTGACTCGTGCGGCTTTGACCATGGCATCAGCAGCTTCCACAACAGCAGGAAAACCTTTGGTTTCAATCATTCCCACGGCAATAGACATATATTTTTCGTCCTTAGAGTAAATTTGTAATTAGCGACTCGCGCACGCCTCTGTTTCCAGACGGTTTAGCGAGTTAAGAATACGACCCGAGCGAAGTTTCGCCCTGAGCCAGATTTAGTAGTAACCGCTGATTGTTTACATAGATAAAAGTCTATGTAAACGCCAGCACTATGCATCTGCTAAAGTCAAGCATAGACTGAGACGTGACGCTTTGGCAATATAAGCAACAATTTTAATTTGTTAAGTTAAGTATCAGAAAGTTTTATATGAGCTTGGCGATCCCCAAATTCATGCTTTCGATCGAAGTTGACAAAAATCAACTATTGTGGTATTGCGAAAAACGTGTCGCGCTATTTAGCCGGACGGTGAATCAGCTTTTCAAGCGTCCGGGTGCGGGCTTGTTGGTCTACACCGATCAGGCGAATGTATGACTTGGGACGATCGCGAACGATCGATTCCAATCCTCGCACGATTTCGGCAGCAGTTCGACCCTCGACCCGACCGCCGGTTTCCCACGCATTGCTCTTGTAGCGACGCTCGTCGGCAAATTCGGTAAAGATCGCACAACCCTGAGCGACGATCCGGGAGATCGCTTCGACAACATCGATCGTCAATACATTGCTACTAGTGCTACTAGTGGCATAGCTGCTAGAGCTGGTGGTAGGTGGCTGCACTGGGCTGGTACTAGCCGCAATCGTCGGATGCGGAGCGACCACCTGACCGGGGCGATGGACGATTTTTTCCACTACGCGGCGGTTGGCGTGAGGATCGACACCGATGACGCGCACATAATCATTGGGATGATGCTCGATACAGTTGGCGATCGCCTTGACGATCTCGCTCTCGGCTTGGGATTCAATCCGATCGCTGTCATGCCAAGAACTAGTCTGAAACCGACGTTTATCTGTACGTTCGGTGGCTATTTGTAAGCCTTGAGAGAGTATTTGTCGGACGAGGGTAAGGATTTCAGCATTGGCTCCGACGATCGCAGGAGTAGCTCCATTCCTAGTAACAGCGGGAGTTGCGTGGGCGATCGGGCTAGCAGTTGTCGCCGTTACGACTGGGCGATCGCCTGGTCTTTGAATGATGGTTTCCAGCATCCGGCGTTTGGCATGGGTATCGATGCCGAGCAGCCGCACGTATTCGCCGCTGTGTTCTTGGAGGCAATTTTCCAAACCGATGAGGATATCCGCCTCGCGATCGGAATTAAAAGACGCACAACTAGTCCACGAGCTAGTTTGGAAGCGACGTTTGTCAGCATGTTCGGTGCCGACACTGTAGCCTTGAGCGAGAATCCGCCGGACATTTTCGACAATATCGGGAGCCAGGTGTGACTTGTGGCGATCGGCTGCTTTGATATTTGCCGCTCTGGCAATTCCAGATAAGCCCGAACTGGAAATATCCACCGCCGCTTGAAATGGCGTAAGACATTCGATATCATCGGCGCACCGATACCCAGAACGTAAAGAATCATTAATGCTAATGATGTGGGAGGCAAACTTCAGATCGTCAGGTTGGACATCTGAGAGTCGATCTGCTTGCTGTTGATTGGTCACAATCGCGCCAGATGGGACATATTTACCAGCGGGGATGTCCACATCCTGAATTAAGGCGTGCATCATCACGACACAACCATCGCCAACTTTGGCATTGAACACTGTCGATCGAAAGCCGATAAAACAATTATCACCAACATAGGCAGGGCCATGAATCAGCGACATGTGAGTCAGTGAGGTGTTCTGACCGACCCACACCGAGTATTCTTGACGATCGTCACCGATGACGCGACCCTGTTCTAAGCCATGAATGACGACACCATCTTGAATATTTGTATTTGCACCGATGGCAAACGGAGTACCTTCATCTGCCCGAATCGAAATTCCTGGTGCGATCATCACATTTTCACCGATGCGGACATCACCGATGACATTAGAAAATGCGTGAACGTAGGCACTAGTGTGGATCTTGGGTTCGACCGAACTCTTCGACCACGGCGTTAGTGGTGAAGCCGTTACATTACTCTGGAATACCATAATTTTCTCAAAATTTTGCTTATATAATTTATGTAGCGATCGTCCAGAATCTCGATCTTCACAGCACTGTCCACTAGATTCGGTCGATCGGTTTGGTTAGCTGAACTCGGCTCACTTAGCTACTGGTGGTGGCAATCGATCGGGTTGGCAACAGATTAGCGCGGGTCGATCGACCTAAGTCAACTCGCCACTATTACTACTTGACTCAGCCCAATGGCAACAAATTTGTAGTACAAATTTTGGGCATCGATCGGTCAAATCTGATAATTCGTAAAGTGTGCGTCGAAATTTTACAGCCGAGAAAACTCAAGTTTGAGCTACGATGAGCCAAAGCTTGAGAAATTAGGGGTCAGTAAAACCGAGCATTGTGCTAACGATACGATCGATGGTACAGTTTCAGCGATCGATTTGGCAATATAATACAAAATTATTCTTTGCGACAGCGATCATAAGTTAGGCTGATATTCTTGACTGATGTTGATGCGATCCCCAGGGATCGGGGTGCGGCGCGATCGGTTAGTTGTGATCGATAATGAATGATAGCCGAAAATTTTGCCAACACCGATTTATCTGAACTTAAAAATTTCGTAACGATGACTGGATGCAGTTAGCACGGTCAATTTACTTTAAAAAATCATTTTTTAAGATTATTCACACACGTATACTCGATCGCAATTTATGGAACAGATGCTGCTGGATACGGGCTGGTGGATACCTTGCTATGGCTTGGTGGGGGCAATTCTAACCATTCCCTGGATGACGAGATTGGTGCGCCGCACCGGCCCCAGACCAGCAGCCTATCTAAATATTTTGATGACAATGGTGGCATTGATTCATGGCACTGCGCTGTATCGAGTGGTTTGGAACCATGCACCGTACCACATTGTCTTTAATTGGTTGACGGTAGCGGGACTGAAGTTAAATCTCACCTTCGAGCTATCGCCACTAAACCTGGGGGCGATGGAGTCAGTGACGGTATTGAGTTTACTCGCTCAATTTTTTGCATTGGGCTATCTGGAAAAAGACTGGGCACTGGCGAGATTTTTCGCCTTGGTGGGCTTTTTTGAAGGTGCGATGAGTGCTGTCGCCATTAGTGATTCACTATTGGTCAGTTATGGCTTGCTAGAATTGCTAACGCTTTCGACTTATTTACTAGTGGGTTTTTGGTATGCCCAGCCTTTGGTCGTCAAAGCCGCTCGTGATGCCTTTTTGACCAAGCGGGCGGGGGATATCTTGCTGTTTGCGGGGGTGATTGCCCTTTCTAGTATTACCGGAAGTTTAGATTTTAACGACTTGTATAAATGGTGCGAAACAACCGATATTCCCCCGTGGGAGGCAACACTCATCGGTTTGGCACTGATTGCTGGACCGATCGGGAAATGCGCTCAGTTTCCCCTCCATTTGTGGCTGGATGAAGCGATGGAAGGCCCCAATCCTGCCTCGATTCTGCGGAACTCGGTGGTAGTTACTGGTGGTGCTTATATTTTAATCAAAGTTCATCCGATCTTGTATCTATCGCCAGTAGTGACGACAACATTGATGGTGATTGGGGCAGTGACAGCGATCGGGGCGACGTTAGTTTCGATCGCCCAAATCGATATCAAGCGGACGATTTCTTATTCAACTAGTGCTTATTTGGGATTGGTATTTATCTCGATCGGTGCGAAGTGGATTAGTTTTGCATTGTTCTTATTATTTGCACACGCGATCGCCAAAGCACTGATTTTTATGAGTGTTGGCTGCATCATTCTCACAACAAATAATCAAGATGTGACCGAGTTTGGGGGATTAGCCAAAAGTATGCCAGCCACGACGGTGGCCTTTATCGTCGGTTCGTTAGCGATGACTGGGGTGTTCCCACTGGGGGGTTTCTGGGCATTCCAGGAGGGACTTGAGGCACTGTGCCTAGATTATCCCTGGGCAATCTGGACGATCCTGCTCGTCAATGGTTTGACTACTTTCAATCTGGCGCGAGTATTTGGATTGGTATTTTTGGGAAAAACTCAGCCCAAAACACGGAGGGCACCAGAAGTACCTTGGCAATTAGCACTACCGATGGTCTTCTTGACAGTTTTGACCTTGATGGCTCCAGTAGCGATGTCCCAATTGGCTTTCCTGCCAGATTTAGATGACATTAGCTCGTTCCAATTAGTCTCGATTAGTCTATCGAGTGTGTTGGGATTTGTGACTGGTGGCTTGCTGTATTTTAGACCCGATCGCACACCCGTCAAACTTGTAATCCCTTGGGTACAAGAGTTATTAACCTATGATTTTTATGTAGAAAAACTCTACGACAATACCATCATCTGGTTTGTGTCTCAACTTTCACGAATAACTGCTTGGATCGATCGGTATGTAGTAGACGGTTTAGTCAACTTAGTCGGTTTTGCAACAATTCTTAGTAGTGAAAGTCTGAAGTACGGTACTTCTGGTCAGGTGCAAAGCTACTTCGTCACAATTACCCTGGGAACTGGTTTATTAGGATTAATGATTGGTTGGTTATTTTGGTCATTTTAAGATTAGGTTTTAGGCTTTAGGCTTTAGCTAGTAGTTACCAATAAAGCACTAAGGTATGAGATTTTCTCCCTCAACAAATGTACCCTGAGAACTGAAACTAGTCTGGTGGGCACTGCGACTGGGACTGGTATTAATACCCATTACCCATTACCCATTACCCATTACCCATTACCCATTACCCCCTACCCCCTCATTTAGATGCTGAGTATTCTATTAATAGTCCCCCTGGTCGGAGCAATCATCGCTGCTAGTTCGCCTAGCCAAACTCGATCGATCGCGTCTTATGTTGCGCTGGCAATTATTGGGTGGACAGTATTGCTATTGACCAAATTCGATCTTAGTAATTCGGGGATGCAGTTTGTCGAAAATTTCACCTGGATCGATACTTTGGGATTATCATATCGGCTAGGTATCGATGGTTTGTCACTGCCATTAGTTGCCCTCAATAGTTTGCTGACATGGGTCGCAATCTATAGTAGCGATGAAAAAATTCAACGACCGCGCCTTTATTACAGCCTAATTTTGATCCTAAATGCGGCGGTGACTGGGGTATTTTTAGCCCAAGATTTGTTGCTGTTTTTTATCTCCTACGAGTTAGAATTGATTCCCCTATATCTACTAATTGCGATCTGGGGTGGTCAAAAACGGGCGTATGCAGCCACTAAATTCTTGATCTATACGGCTTTATCGGGTGCGTTAATTTTAGCTGCGTTTTTGGGCTTGGCATGGTTTGGCGGGAGCAATAGTTTTACTTACAATCCCGCCCTCTCAGCCGCCCTCCCTTTGAGCCAACAATTATTGCTACTCGGCGCACTGTTGCTCGGTTTTGGGATCAAGGTGCCTTTGTTCCCCTTCCATACCTGGCTTCCTGATGCTCACGTTGAAGCGTCTACCCCGATTTCAGTTTTACTAGCTGGTGTATTGCTCAAACTCGCTACCTATGGAATTTTGCGCTTCTGTGTCGGGCTATTTCCTGAAGCTTGGCAAGTAGCGGCACCGTGGCTCTCGATCTGGGCGATCGTTAGTGTATTATACGGGGCATTGATGGCGATCGCGCAGACTGATATGAAGAAGATGGTAGCTTACAGTTCCGTCAGTCACATGGGCTATATCTTACTAGCGGCGGCGGCGAATACCCCCTTGAGTTTTTCAGCAGCAATGATTCAGATGGTAAGTCACGGTTTGATTTCCGCGACGCTATTCCTATTAGTCGGCGTGGTTTATCAAAAAACCAAAACTAGGGATATCAATGTCATCCAAGGGTTGCTCAATCCCGAACGGGGGATGCCATTAATTGGGAGCTTGATGGTAATCAGCGTGATGGCGAGTGCGGGGATTCCGGGGATGGTGGGGTTTGTGGCGGAATTTCTAATTTTTCGGAGTAGTTTCCCAGTGTTCCCCATCCAAACCCTGTTATGTATGCTAGGAACGGGTCTGACGGCTGTTTATTATCTATTACTAATCAATAAAGCTTTTTTTGGTAGACTATCTGTACCCGTCCAAAATCTCGAAACTGTGACTTGGCAAGAACGCTATCCAGCGATAATTTTAACAGTTGCGATCGTGTTATTTGGGTTGCAGCCCAGTTGGATTACACGCTGGAGCGAACTGACGATTGCCGCAACTCTTCAAGCTCCAGCGATTGTGGCAACTGCTGCCAAAATTGAGGTATCGACATCAGCACCATCACCATCACTCTAAATCTCCTCACCTTTAACTCGATAGTCGATAGTTAGCCATGATTCCTCCTAATTCCTGTCATCGTTTTGCTACTTATATCGATCGATTTTATGCTGGTCAAAGTTTGCTCCCAGATAATCCAAATAATGTCAAAGAAGTAGTCGGTATTCTTGATAGTTATGGCTGCGTTCTCGATGCCTATCAAAAAAATCTCCTCCATATAGCCGATCGAGAATTTTTGAATATATTTCCATTTTTCAAATACTTTAATAATGGAGTATCATCCAAGCAGTTATTTCAGCATTTATGGCACGATCGCATCAATTTTGAATATGCGGAGTATGCCATGAAAGTAATGCTCTGGCATGGTGGTGGTCGGTTAGGAGAATATATCGAATCATCAGAATTTAACGAATTAATCGAGACCGCAATTCAGGCGAAAATCAAAGGTAACCCGATGATTAGACTGCTACATCGAGTCTTCCCAGAATTCTTACCAGAGCAAGTACGTCAATCGGTCTATTACAATGCGCTCGGTCAGTTTTGGGAGGTCATGTCAGCTATTTTCTTGACCTTAGCTAGAGCCTATGAACAAGGTAAAATTGAGAGTATTCCTGATGTGGTTGATTGGATTAAATCAGGACTAGTAGCGGCTGCGAGTAATCCGATTGCTTATAGTATCACCATCAACGATCGCACCTATGATATCCTCCCCAAATCGGCAAATTTAACCTTTCTGATGGATGTAGCAGTGCCCTATGTAGAGGCGATTTTCTTTCGCGGCACACCATTTTTAGGTGTAGTTTCTTACAATGCTCAAGCCCATCAAATTCCGATCGAACAAGATAATTTTACATACGGTGCGCTATATGCCGACCCACTACCGATCGGTGGCGCGGGGATTCCCCCGACTTTATTGATGCAAGACATGCGGCATTATTTGCCACCATATCTACATCAAATGTACCAAGAAACTAAGCGCAAAGAAGACGACTTACTCGTTAAAATCTGTCAAAGTTTTCAGAAATCGATGTATTGTGTAACTAGTGCCACGATTCTAGGGTTAGCACCTCATCCTTTGGATACCAAAAATCCCCAACAGCAAGCCACAAACACAACTTATTTTGAAGGCTGGATGGATCGATTATTGACTTCCCAGTTACCAAATATCCAAGATTAACTCGATCGAGTTAAGTAGATCTGTGCGAATTATATCGAAGTAAATTATGTCTAAAACTTATATGGTGGGTGGTGCCCATTTTACTGGGACTTATGTGTGGAAATGTTTTTAGTAGCTGCCAACTAAAATCTAGAATAGAGCGAATGCCGTTCCCCGCTTCCCACAAATCGAACCATACGCAGGAGAGCTTGAGAAGGCGGCGATTTGCGCTCGTCGGGTTCCCCGACGGTTTAGCAAATCAAGACAGCGTTCCGCCTTTCAACGGGGGGTCTGGGGGTCGGAGCGATGCGCGCTCGTCGGGTTTCCCGACGTAAAAAACGCATCAAGACCACCCCCAGATCCGGGTTCTGCCCAAAACAATAACATCCGCACCTCACAACTTCGCTTCATTGTACCGATTCGCTTATCACAAGCTAACCACGATCCTCAACCAAAACCCTACGCACAGCAACAAAATTCCAGATTCTTAGATTTACACAAGATCCACTACTAGTCAGAAAGGCAGTGTTGTGTAATAATGGGAGTTTTGGGTTAAGTATCAAGCACTAAGGAAATATATGTCCCGATATCGCGGACCGAGACTGAGAATTACACGTCGTTTAGGCTCCTTACCGGGATTAACTCGGAAAGAACCACGTCGTGCCTATCCACCAGGTCAACACGGTCAAAACCGGAAAAAGCGTTCTGAATACGCAATCCGCCTCGAAGAAAAGCAAAAATTGCGAATGAACTACGGTGTAACCGAGAAGCAAATGCTCCGCTACGTGCGGAAAGCAAGACGCGCTACAGGTTCCACTGGATTAGTTTTATTACAATTACTCGAAATGCGGTTAGACAATACTGTATTCCGGCTAGCTATGGCTCCAACCATTCCAGCAGCACGCCAGCTAGTGAACCACGGACACGTCACCGTCAACGGACGTACTGTGGATATCGCTAGTTATCAATGTCGCGCTGGTGATGTGGTGAGCGTTCGCAATCGCGAAGCATCCAAGAAATTGGTAGAAGCCAATCTCCAATATCCAGGATTAGCGAATACTCCCAACCATTTGGAATTCGATAAGCCCACTTTAACTGGTAAAGTTACCGGCACGATCGACCGCGAATGGGTAGCTCTTCAAGTCAATGAGCTACTAGTTGTCGAGTTTTACTCTCGACAAGCCTAGAGATTGTGGATTTTGGATGGCGGCTGCATCCAAAATCTATTCTCTTTATAATTAGGTTTTAGGCTTTAGGCGTTAGGGAAGAGAATTTTAGAGATTGGGTTGCGGTTCGCTCTACTTAACCGCCTATCCCCCAATTTGAGACATGGTACGGTGATAAGACCCAGTGGTACCCGACTCTCGACCCTTATAATTAATTTCGGGTTTGAGCGCGAGTAAATCTTGCACTTGCGATCGCAAGTCAGCAGTAGAGACTCCATTGCGGAGCGAAGTTTTGAGATCTAGTTGTCCGGTTTCATTGAGCAGACATGGACGCAACCATCCATCCGCAGATAGACGCATCCGATTACATCTGTCGCAAAAGCATTCTGACATTTGACTGATAAAGCCGAGCGTACCCTTGGCACCAGGAATGGTAAAGACATCCGCTGGGCCATTTCCTTGTACCTGCGCCTCCGTCAAACCCCATTTTTCACGAATCTGGTGGCGAATTGATTCTGAAGAGATCCAACCGCGATCGCTAAATAACTCATCGTTACCGATCGGCATAAACTCAATAAAGCGGACGTGCCACTGCTTGTCAATACTCAGAGCCGCTAAATCTAAAACTTCGGTATCATTCACACCTGGAATCACGACCACATTCAACTTCAGCGGCGTAAATCCCGCGCGATCGGCAGCGAGAATCCCGTCCCAGACCTGTTGCCAGCGCGATCTACCAAATGCCCCCACAATGCGATCGAAGGTGGCTTCATGGAGCGAATCGAGGCTAATATTGACGCGCCGGAGTCCAGCTTGATACAAATCTTGAGCCATCCCCGCCAGCAGAAAAGCATTCGTCGTCAAGGATAAATCTTGAGTCTCTGGGAGACTAGCGATCGATCGAACAATCTCGACGATCCCATTCCGCAGCAAGGGTTCGCCCCCAGTTAGCCGAAAACAGTTAAAACCGACGGGGATAAATACTTCCCGAATCAGAGTCAACAACTCATCATCAGTCAAAAGTTGCTGGCGGTGGAGGTATGCTAACTCAGTTCCCTCCGGCATACAATACTGGCAGCGAAAATTGCAGCGATCGATGAGGCTAATTCGTAAGTAATTTACCTGGTTCATCTTTCCATTGTGCCCGATCGATTCACTAATTTCCATACTATTTTCTGAGCAGAGGCACTTAATTTTTATGGCTCGGTTGGTTGACTCCAGATGAAGTCCGCAGGTGGGGACTGTTTCGGATCTAGATCGTGACTGAGCAGTACGGTTTTTTGAGTAAACTTGGGATTTGCCATCCGCCGCTTGACTCGATCGGGAATGCCATAACCGTAGATAATGTGTGAACTACCGGCGATGACGATCGTTTGGAACTCGGAATTTTGGCGAGCAAATTTGGCAACTCGTTCTGCCATCGTTTCATCCCATAATAATTGGGCAGTATAAAATCTGTCAAAACTTTTACTAGCGATCGAGACAATCCCCGCATGTTGTTGATAACTAGCCAAAATCATCTGTTGATAGGTGAGATTGCCGCGATCGATCTCAGTGACTGGAGGGATATATTGCCGCTCGGTAGTTGTCAAACTTTCCAAGCCTTGCTTGGCAGCCTTGCGGGTAATTTCAGTAGGTGTATTGAGGGCAATTACTGGTAACTTGTTCGCTTTGGCAAATTCTAAAATCGGTGCGTAAGATTCCCACTTAAACCCCCAGCGTTTGTCGAATTCCGACTTTTCTCGTAATTGGGTAGCGGTAATTTTACCAGCTAAATAGAGATCGAGAAATGGCTGTGCAGGGCGTTGAAACATTTCCATCCCGATCGCTTGGCGAGGGTTGTGCTGCAATAGTGCTTGCATAATTGCTAATTGCTCGATGCGATCGGACTCGCGATCGTGAGTCTCGCCCAAATAGACAACCCGTGCAGTTTGTAACTGTTTGATTATCCCCGCTTGTTGGGTTGTAAATCGGACATCGCTGTAGGTGGCTGTCGATCCAGCCTTAGCCGTCGGGATCGACACGAGCGCGTTGCTAGTGACAATTACAATTAACCCCCAGACAAGTGCGGTAATCCGGCGTATATTCATCTTCAGCGTGCATATTAATATCTAGTTAAGATAACGCACAATATCTGTGTCCGCATCGCTCAATAGCAGATTAATAACTATGTCAGAATCTACGGAGATCCGTCCACCTAGTACTTCCGATAATGCGATCGAAAAATTGAGTTATCGCGCCATGTCTGCAAATTGGTTTGAATACCCGATCGTCGTGTATCCCCACCATACTGATTATGGTGGGGTTGTCTGGCATGGCAGTTACCTGACTTGGATGGAAGAAGCGCGGGTAGCCTGTCTCAAATCGATCGGGATTGACTTTGCCGATTTGGTAGCCTTGGGATGCGATCTACCCGTCGTCGATATCTCGATCCGCTATCACCGCGCGCTAAAAATGGGTGAATCCGCGATCGTCAATACGCGGACGGTGGATATGGAAGGTGTGCGGATCGTCTGGGAATACGAGATTCAGTCAGTCGATCGATCGATTGTCTATCTCACGGGGATGGTAACGCTGGTTGCTGTCGATCGCGAAAAGGGGAAGATCATGCGTCAATTACCCGCGACAGTTAGGGAAGCACTAGTGAAAATGCGTGAATAGAGGTGAAAAAGTTGACAGTTGACAGTTGATAGTTGACAGCGAAAAGTGCGTTCCATGAAGCAGATCCTCAATTTTAGTCGGTAGGGGTAATTCATGAATTACTCCTATCGACTAAAATTGAGCTAGGGGGTTTTGCCAATAGACTTCTTCTAAACCGACTTGAAAATCTTCTGTCATCCAGACCAAACCAGCTTGAGTGACCTTCCCAGCGGTAATGGTAACTAACGAGAAATTGCGGACAGTCCGCTCGATCGTGGAGATGATGCGCGGACAGCGGGCAGCATTGAGATAAATAGTCCCATCGGGACGAACGACAATCGGTTGACGCAAGCGTTCTTTGGTATGCCTGAGTCGGTGGTGCATGTGCCCGAAGGTAACGAGCGGAATCGATTTACCCTGCGCTTTGAGGAGCGCGATCGCCTCAGCCAAGTCAGGATCGCCGTAGTCACCACCAATAACTGTCTCACCCCAATCTTTACCACAAATCGATTCGGGGTCTTCGCCCAGCCCAGTAGGGCCGTTGTGACCGATGATAATCAAATGTTCGCAACTAGCTTGAGCGGCATTTTCGACAATCCGCTGAGTGGATGCCTCAAAGCTGTCAACCCCAAATCGAGACTCATAAAAGTCACTATATTTCCAGTTGGGGCCACCCCAACTAAATGGACGACTACCGATTACTGAGAGATTCAAGTGGGGAAAATCTAATTTACCATAACCGACACAACTCTCGCCGAAGAGGTCAATTTGCTGCTGTACGCGGTCTTCGACTAGCGGGTCGTAAGGGCTTTTGCTCCGCCCCCAATCGCTGGCGGTATACCAAGCATCGTGATTGCCAAAGATGGCGGCTTTGGGCAAGTCTAGAGCTGCTAGCCGACCGACCAATTCTACGGCTTCATTACCAAAATCGCCGACGAATAAGACCAAATCTATATCGAGATGTCGCAATGCGACTTCATCATCGGTTTCCCATTGGTCGTGAACGTCCCCGACGATCGCAATTCTAAGTGGTTTGGTTGGATTCTCCAGCATGGTTGTGACGAGCACTGTACTTGCGCTTTTTTATTATAGGGGAGAATCGGACAGCCTTTGGAGTGTCACCAGTTAGGGCGTTTTGTAAGTAAAGAAATTGTTGAAAATCCCGATCGATTCAAACCGACCGTCAAAATTGACAATGGGTACTGAGATATCCGATCGATAGATACTAAACATCAGCAAATTTTGACGGCTGGTGGTAACTGATAACAACGGGCGAATTTGGGGCTTATAGGTTTCAATCGCGGCTCGACATGGCCCTTGAATCAAGATGCCCAACCCGGCGGCGGCGCGATCGCATTGGTCTCTAGCAAGACTACTCACTCGATCGACAGCATAGGTTTCATAGGCATCTCGATCGGGATTGGTCAACAGTCCCAGTCCGCCTACTCCCAAAACGATCGCCAGTAGCTGCCATACTTTCATACTCTGTACTCACTCACTAAGATTATTCTATTTTAACTCTGGACTAATTTAGCTGGAGCATGTTATATTGTTTTATACGAGTAAATCGTGGCGAGCGTCGCCTAGTGGTTATGGCAGAGGTTTGTGGTGCCTCCACTCGCGGGTTCGAATCCCGTCGTTCGCCCTTATAGGTTCAAGTTATTTGCAGAGTCCTCGATCGTCAGATCGAGGATTTTTCATAGGAGGCGATCGCTGAGTTTGGCAATGTCTCTAGCGGGAAAGTAGTAAAATTAATTGAGATAGATCGATCGATACAGGCGCGACAGATGGACACTAACAAACTCTTTCCAATTTTAGGTACGGCGGCATTCGGATTATTGGTACTCGTGACATTGGGGATTGTCTATCTGACTTTACTTGGTTGGCGCGATCGACAACGCCGCGAAGGGGATCGACGTGCGAGTCGTTAATTGATGCTGGCGACTGGAGCGACAGCCGTTGGCAGCAGTTTACCGTGGGCTAACAGATGGATTTAATTCTTTGTCACACTACAGCAGACTTTGATTCGCTGGGGGCAGCGGTGGGATTGGCGCGGCTATTACCAGGGAGTAAGATTGTGCTAACTGGTGGCGCACATCCGACTGTCAAGAATTTTTTGGCACTATATCGAGATGAGTATCCCACGATCGAACGGCGATCGGTAGATCCAGCAACTATCCGCTCACTGAAGATTGTCGATGCCCAACAACGCCAACGATTGGGCAAAGCTGCCGAATGGTTGGATTTACCCAATTTACAATCGATCGCTATTTACGACCATCATCTTAGCCAAGATTGCGATATTCTGGCAACACAGATCCAGATCGAGCCAGTGGGTGCAACGACGACGCTCATTGTCGAATTACTCCAACGGGCACAGCTATCGCTCACTACTGCCGAAGCAACGGTGATGGCGTTGGGTATTCATGTCGATAGTGGCTCATTGACGTTTGAGATGAGTACGGCGCGGGATGCCCTCGCCCTAGCGTGGTTGATGCAGCAGGGCGCAAATTTAACAGCAATTGGGGAATATGTAGAGCCAGGATTGTCACCACAGTTGCAACAGCTATTGCAAGTTGCTCTAAGTGAGATTCAGTGTCTAACTACCGGTGGGAAAACTATCGGCTGGGTAAGTCTCCAAACCGAGCAATTTGTGGCTGGATTATCGAGTCTAGTGGCACAGATCCAGTCGAGTATTGCCGGTTTAGATGTGTTGGTATTAGCCCATGAATTTCCAGCCAAAGCAAGTGAAAATCGGGTGACAATTATCGGTCGATCGAGTGTTCCGAGTGTCGATCTTCAGGTATTATTAGCACCATTCGGCGGTGGCGGACATCCTTCAGCCGCCGCAGCGAGTCTGCGAGATGTGGATGTTGCTGCGCTCCTAGCCAAACTTTTAGACACAATTATGGCAGCAATCCCTCAGCCACTTACGGCTAGAGATGTGATGTCTGTGCCGATTCGGACGATTCTCCCCGAGACGACGATTGCCGCAGCCCAACGGATGTTGTTGAGATACGGGCACTCAGGTTTGCCGATTGTCGATGTGACAGCTAAATTAATGGGGATTGTGTCGCGGCGAGATTTGGACATCGCCTTGCATCACGGTTTCAGTCACGCACCAGTGAAGGGTTATATGACAACCCAAGTCAAAACCATTACTCTAGACACGACGTTACCCGAAATCGAGGCATTGATGGTGACGTGCGATATCGGGAGGTTGCCAGTGCTTGATGATGGCAAATTGGTAGGCATCGTCACTCGTACCGATGTGTTACGCCAACACCACCATAAACAGATCGCTACAGCCACACCAACCGCGCAGCATCGGATTCAACAGAGGGGTGCCCAAGCGGGGTGGGGAGATCTCCCCAGCCAATCGCACAACCTGTCAGTGAATAGTCAAGACAAGTGTCAGACTGTCGATGTAAAAACTCACACTACAGCAAGCATCGATTCGCCACTCGATCTCCAGCAATTGCAGGCAAAACTCACACCCCAACTATGGCAACTCCTGATGAGAGCCGCCCAATTAGCACAGCAATGGGGTTGGCAGCTTTACCTCGTCGGCGGTGCCGTGCGCGACTTACTGCTCGCACCAGCGACGGGGATGGCAATTACCGATATCGATTTAGTAGTTGACGGCTACCATCAAGCCGCAGATGTCGGTGCTGGTGTCAAACTCGCGACTGCGCTTCAGGAAATCTATCCAGACACGCGGCTGGATATCCACGGAGCTTTCCAAACAGCGGCATTACTGTGGCACAAAGATCCTGAATTTGACTCATTGGGCATCGATATTGCTACCGCACGCACCGAATTTTACCCCTACCCCGCCGCGAATCCCGAAGTAGAAGCTAGCTCGATTCGGCAGGATTTGTATCGGCGTGATTTTACGATCAATGCGATGGCATTGCGGCTGACAGCTTCGACAGAGCCACCGCTGTTAGACTTTTTTGGGGGTGTCAGCGATTTACAAGATCGGTTAGTTCGGGTTTTACACCCAAATAGTTTCATCGAAGATCCGACACGGATTTATCGGGGGGTGCGGTTTGCAGTGCGATTGGGCTTTGAACTGGAGACACGGACGATCGAGTATATTCGGTATGCGATCGATAGTGGTGTTTACGATCGCACGGCGCAAGCCAATCCCAAAACTCCGGCGTTGCAAACTCGACTGAAGACTGAGTTAAAATATCTCCTTCAAGCCAGTTATTGGCAAGCGGCTCTAACATTGTTAGCTGACTTAGGAGCGTTGCAGTGTATCCATCCCACGCTGGAATTAGATGGCGAATTATGGCAGCAACTAAAGTTCCTGACGCGCTGTTTGCAGCGATTAGATCGATCGCAGGCGATCGTTCATTGGCAACTAAGATTAGAATTAATCATCTCTAAACTCGCACCAGCACATCGTCGAGCAGTGGCGGCAAATCTCCAGTTACCAGATGAAAGCATCGATAGATTGCACAATTTAGATCTGGCACAAACACAGATCGTTTCATCATTGCCAAATTGCGATCGTGTCAGCCAAATCGTCCAGTTAGTGAGACACTACGATCTGCAAATGCTAATTTTAATTATTATTCGGTGTCGTCAATCGATCTCGATTTGTCGGAATATTTGGGAATACCTAACAGTTTGGAGCCAAATAAAACCGATTTTAACTGGTGACGATTTGCGTAAATTGGGTTATAAACCCGGACCTCAATATCGCCAAATGTTAGATAATTTATTAGCAGCAACTCTGGATGGAGCAGTTAGCGATCGAGTCAGTGCTGAAGCATTTATTCGTCAGAATTATGTATGAATTGTCACCTATCAACTGTTTAACTAAGCTTACAACGTTGGTGCTGTTGGGTTTCGTGCCTCAACCCAACCTACATACCACGCTGTTAACTATTAACTGTCAACTGTCAACTGTCAACTATTTAACTACTCATCCAGTTTGTATACAATTGACGTTGTAAATCGGAGGGATGTTCGATCGATTTTAAGTGATACTGTTGCGGCTGTGGGGTGGCTAAAATAACTGGTACTATCATCAATCGATCGGCATGAAAAATCGTCACACTAATTTGTTTTCCGGGCTGATAAGATCTTAATCGATCGGTCAGCTTATCGGCGGTAATTTTAAAACCATCGATCGCGAGTAACTCATCACCGGGATCGATACCGGCTAATTGCGCCGGAGAATTGGCAGCCACTGTTTTGATGGCTTCTTTACCGGACTCGGTTTTGACGTTGATCCCTAAATATGGGGTATTGGCTTCAACAGGTTCTAACTCGATGCCAAAGGGAGCTAAGTAATCATTAAAAGGTAACTCTTCAATCCCATGAATATAACGATCGTAAAATTCAGTTAAATCTCGATCGGCGATCGATTCGATAATCTGTTTGAGTTGAATTTCAGTAAAACCAATTTCAGCTTTCCCAAATTGTTCCCACATTGTTACCAACACACGATCGAATGATTTGGCACCGTGGGTATGAGTCCGAATTAAAAGATCTAATAATAATGTCACCATTTCTCCTTTGAGATAATAGGACATCTGGGAATTAGAACTATTAGCATCGGGACGATATAATTTGATCCAAGCATCGAAACTAGACTCACTCAATGGCTGCACCAAACGTCCTGGTGTTGTCAGAAAGCGGGTAATTTCCTTACTGAGTTCGGCTAAAAACTCTCGATCGTCATAAATTCCTGCTCGACGGGGAATCACCAGATCGTAATAGCTAGTCGTCCCCTCACTGAACCACAATGACGGCGTATAATTTTCGCGATCGTAGTCAAATTTTTCTAGAGCTATGGGACGAATGCGCTTGATATTCCACAGATGAAAAAATTCGTGGGCGACTAACTGCATGAAGCGATTATTTTTTTCTGTGCCTTGAAAATTAAAGCGCGGATACAATAGCGAACAGCAATTTTTATGTTCTAAGCCACCACCACCAGCCGGCGATAGATGTAATAAGAAAATATATTTCTCATAAGGCAGTCCACCGAAAATTTGGGCTTCAACTTCGATAATCTTTTTGATATCTTCGATCGCCCGATCTGGCTCTAGATTTCCTTCACCCCAAATAACTAACTGGTGAGGTTTTTCCAAAACAGTAAAATCATAAATCTGCTGAGTACCAATCTCAAAGGGACTATCAATTAAAGTATCGAGATCGGCAGCTAAGAACGTCTGAGGACTAATTTCGGTTAATGGTGTAGTAATCTGCCAATCAGGATCGGGGAGAATAATCTTGATTTCGATCGGACAGTCTTCAAATCCAGGGATGTACAAACACAGTGCTGCTGGATTAAAGTATCCATGAGTCGCATCTAAATGATTGGTTCTAACTGTTAATTCATTTGCGAAGATTCGATAATTAATAACTATTTTACTACTATCATTTGTCTGAATTTGCCAGTTATTTTTAGCTGTTTTATTAGTAACTAATTTACGACCTTTCTCTGATATTGCTATAAAATCTTGAACTTGTTTGGCATATTCTCTGACTAGATAGGAACCAGGTGTCCACACTGGCATTCGGACATCTAGCAAGTCACTATCCCAACTACTCACTGTTAATTTCACCTCAAACAGATGTGTTTGCGGTAGTGGCATCGCTATTTGGTAAGCTAATTTTGGCAGATAAACTCGCTCTGGAGATGCAATAGTAACTGTAGCTTGAGTCATTGGTTAGGAGTAGTAAATGGTGAATAGCTGGCGACTTGCGCGTATCCGTTGGCGTAGCCTACCGTCAGGTGGTAGTCTGCTGTGAGCGGGTGAATAAGTCTAATATTTTAAGTGAGTTTAATTAAGTAGCTGGGTAAAAAATTTACTAAATAGAGATTGCCTAGATCCTAAGTGGTGGGCACTGCTCACCTTGCATGATTTAATTATCAATTATCAATTAATTAGTCCGCAATTCTTGGGCGGCTAGATAGATTTGACCCCACTCACCCATAACTTGATTGGTTTTAATTTTGAGAGACTTGGCGATCGCTTCTACTGATATTCCAGCTTTTAAGCTCATCATAATTTCGCGTTGCTTGGCTTCTAAACCACTGCAAAACTTCTCCCATTGGTTGGGAGTTAAGCCTAAATTATGTTCTTGTAAAGAGATATGCAGCCATTGAGAAACTAACTCAGATTCAGCTTTAATTGCAAACACTTTGAGCGTGTGGTAATTAATTTTTTCGCGGAGTCGGTAGACTTGCTTGATATCCATTTTTAAGGCTATCGCGATCGTTTCTGGAGTTTTACCCTGAAGGTATAGTTCCAACCATTTACCAGCTTCGGGACTGACATTTTCGACTAGATAAGCATGTAATGTCGATTTGACTCGATCGCGGGCGACTTGAGTTTCCTCCCACTCTTGTTGTTGCTGATAATCATCTTGAGCTTGTTTATCAAGTAAGCTAAACGTCGAATCACTGTCGCCGACAATTTCATCAGAAACAAGTTTGACTAGATCGGTTTGAGGGACATTCGTCACGCCGCCTTTTTGCGATCGCCGGAGATAATTGACAAAGCGATGAGCTAGTAGTGGTTGATTGCGAATTGGACGCAGACAATACTCTTCAATACTGGCAAATAGTAAGGTATCGCGCAGGCGAGGATTTTTGGTACATTGCCCGATCCAGGCAATTTGCTGTTGGATATACTTATCACCTTGGAGCAGCTCTTGAATTACTTCTTGCAAGACATCGACGACTTGCCGCTGACGATCGTTGCTCAATGTCAGCCATGCCCGAATTTTATCGCGGAGTACCGCCAAACCACCCAACCGCTGCATCAGATTTTTGTAAGCACGTTCCGGTGGCAATCCGAGGTAGCGTTGCAGCAGAATCCGCCACCGATAATCCATCGCGCGATCGGCAATTTTGAGATGTTCGGGATCGAGAGTTTCCAGGCGTTCCCGATTTTCACCGATGAGCCAGTTGAGAATACTAGCTTGAGTAGTTGTATTTTGCCCGCTACATTCTGTGGCGATGCGGGTTTCCCACTGGGTTATTAGGTTCGTCATCGGGCGGTTGCTCCTGTCCCCTCGGTATAGATTAAGGTGGCGATCGAATTAGCTTCGATCCACAATATAGCTGATGGTATTCGATTAACGGTGCAGCCCAATGGCGCGATCGAGGATCTACGCGTCAGATCCGCGATTAGTCGTTAGATCGAGATGAGATCGGGGTAATACTACCGAAGTGGTTTGCCAATGGTTAGTTCCAATTTTAGCGAAAGTTGATACTTTTATCGCCCATAGCGGCGATATGTAACTAAAAAGTCGCAAGACAACCTGTGAATAGCTATCCTACGACGTTAAGGTCGGGCGATCGACTTCAAGCTAAAAAGAAATAATTAGATATCCCGCCTGGAATTTGGCACCCTTCACACTCGCACCCTTGAGCGGTGGTGGTAACAAGATATTTCGCCGCTGATCTCCAGCCTCGATCGTCACCTCCGGCCCCGATTGAGTTAGCTTGACTTGCGTTTTATCAAAACCAGGTAAATACAGGCGTACCTCGCGCTTGGGGATGTCAATGGCGATCGGTTTGGGAATGGATAGAACTTGACTAAAATCTGGCATTGCATCCATTAACGGTTGCCAATCGATACCGATCCGGGCGGGGATGGATGTAACTGCTAAGGGGTCAAATTCGGCTCCGAGAGTATCCACAACTGCGTCGCGATTGAGCATCAGTCCCCCAATACTCAGCCCCGATTGCTGGGCACTTCCCCACAAATATTTAGCCGTAGCTACTGCGGCAGGATCGTCTGTCGTGACTAGATAACCTACCACTCGCTGGGGATTACTGATGACAGCTTGACTCTGGCTAAAAAAGCTATTTGCCTCCTGCATCGGCTGGGACATGCTTTCGCCCGTCCAAGCCAGGGTTAAAACTGCCGCCATTGCTGGCTGCATAATCGGTGCGACAGTCCGCCACAGATCGGATTCTTCAACGACAGCGATAAAACGCCGCAGATACCAACTGAGACTATCTGCCATCCCTGCCATCCGCAGCGTGGTCAGATCGCCAGTGCCATCGTAGACGATCGTGTCATACTTACCAGTAGCATCATACTGACGTAAGGCATTGAGCGCGATCGCGCTATCCATCCCCGGCAGGATTGCTAATTCTTGCCCGTAGACATTGCGTAAAATCGGCGATCGCAAGTACCGCGCTTCGATCTGCTTGACATCTTCCCAACCCCGCTCGATGGCGACAGTTGCGGAGATTGAGACTACTTCTAGATTTGCGCCAATTGATTGGGGTTTATCCGTCAGGGGCACACCCAGCAAGATCCCCGTCGCAGGCGTAGGATCTTGACTGACAAATAATACCCGCCGACCCAGGTTAGCTTGTTGTTTGGCAGCGGCGATCGCTACAGTAGTCCGACCGGAACCGCCTTTACCAAGGAAGGTGAGAATTTGGGGCATATTACTCTACAACTTTAAGTTCATCTTCAAAAAACCAGGTACTAGTTTTGTCTTCAAATTCAACGACGGCACCAACACCGCTACCATCGGTCATTTTAAATTCCGTAACCGTCCCTACTTTACCTAGTTTACTCACAACGCCATTTGATACGCGATCTCTGAGCCGAAAAACTTTGACTTGCTGACCAATTTCCATTGAACTTAACTGTGATTGATATAATTTCTCCATTCCACAGTGTACCGGAATTCTAGGCTCAGATTAACTTTCTGGTCTCGATCGTTTCGCTCACAGTTGCCAACAGTAATTCTACCTGCTGCTAACTCCCACGCCCAATCCATCTGATTGGTGCAATGTCGGCTGAAGCAGCATTCGCTCCCAAGCTGCTACCGTGGACACACAAGTCTGGATGTTGCTAGCAACCAGACTTGTGTGCGAACCGAATTTGGGATCGCACCCCGATCGTCAAAATCAATCGATCGGGGGATGAAATATGCCAAACTAGTAGCATCTCTCATCTGGCTATTGATTTATGCTGACTAGCAGACGTAATTTCTTATATTTACTCGGTGTCGGTGCGACAAGTACTGCTTTGGGAACGAGCGGGGCGGCTAGTTGGGCAGCTCCCGCCGCCATCGCCGCTGTGACCGGAACATTCAAGCTCCCACCATTAACTTATGATTACAACGCCTTAGAGCCGCATATAGACGCGGCCACGATGAAGTTTCATCATGACAAGCACCATGCGGCTTATGTCAAAAATTTGAATGCGGCGGTGACTAAATATCCAGAACTCAAAACTAAAACTGTCGAGCAATTACTGACTAGTTTGGGCACTTTACCCAAAGATATTCAAACCACAGTTAGGAATAATGGTGGCGGTCATTACAACCATACGATGTACTGGAAAATTATGGGACCAAAGGGTGGTGGTGCGCCGACAGGAGCGATCGCGACCGCGATTGAGAATCAGTTTGGTACCTTCGATACTTTCAAGTCTCAATTTAATGAAGCAGGTACCAAATTATTTGGTAGTGGTTGGGTGTGGTTGGTCAACGATCGCAATCAGCTAAAAATTATGACTACTTCCAATCAAGATAGTCCGATTTCCCGGGGAATCTATCCCATTATGGGTAACGATGTCTGGGAACATGCCTATTATCTAAATTATCAAAACCGTCGTTCTGATTATTTAGCTGCTTGGTGGAATGTGATTAATTGGAATGAAGTTAATCGTCGCTTTGAACGTTCTAAAAAAGCTTAAGCTTACTTGAAGATCGATCGGTTATTACAGCTTGATTTTTTACTAACTGCCGATGAACAGCAATGACCTCGCCAAATACATCGAAGAGACAGACAGTACCGGTAAATCCTGGCTATTGGTACAGTTACGCTTGCAAAAGCTGGCAGAAGCCAAGCCTAATTTGTCCCAGGAGGAGTACACTTTGGGCATCGAAGATATTCACCGAGATCTGATGAATCTTGGTGAGTGGTGGGTAGGAATTGAAGGCGAAGTATTTTAAACAGTCGATGGCTATCTTTACGACCAGATCGAGTAGGGGCAATCGATCGATTGCCCCTATTCGATGTATCGACTACTTAACGCTTTGATTGAGAGAGCGATAGTCTTGCTCTTTTTGGATCCAATCGCGACCGAGTTTGATTGTCACATCAGAGTAAAGATTGCCCGAACTATCGACTTTTACTTCGCCAAATCCTAAGATTTTAGATAAACCTTCGGCAACTTCTGGATTGCCTTTTTGAGCGATAAATTGACTGGTGGTAAGATCTTCTTTGATTTTGGGATTCTTGTCGAGATGAACGTTTCGATAACCTGCTTTATTCAACCTTTTGATTAACCGAGCTGTAGCATCAGGAAAATGACTGGTGTCTTGAATATTTACGCGTAAATTTTCGGCTTTAGGTTGCTCTAATGAAATTTGACCGTGATCGAAGTGCCGCGCCATAATATTTTGGATGCCTTTGTCATCAGCTAGCCAGTAGCTCGTTCTATGTTTGCCGTCGCCATTATAGTCACCTGGCATCATCAGCATTTGCATTTTGGACTTGCCATTTTGCATCGAGAACCCACCGATGGCGAGTAATTCTTCGACAGTGAGATTGGTATCGACTTGGTGCTGAATTACTGAAAATAGTTGGGGAATCCTGGTAATCGTCATGGGGTTGAGCGATTGCTCCATCAAAGCTTTGACGACCATTTGTTGACGTTGCATCCTACCGATATCACCATTGGCATCATTACGGTAGCGGAGCAGTCCCAGCAGTTTCGTGCCATCGAGATGTTGTTTACCTGCTTTGAGATTGACGTAGAAACGTTGGGAGTCATCTTGATACTTGATATCTTTGGGGACGGTGACAGTTACCCCACCCAGTTCGTCCACCAGCTTGGCAACGCCAAGATTATTGACTCGGATATAGCGATCGATCGCCACACCACCCAACAGCTTGCTGACTTCCTTTGCCGCAGCAGCAGGGCCACTTTCGCGATCTACAGCATTAATTTTTTCGGTTCCGCGTCCAGTCCGCTCGATCTTGGTATCGCGAGGAATTCCCAAAAAGGTCGTGCGTTTGGTTTGGGGGTCGAACCGGATCAGCATAATCGTATCTGATAAGCCTTCTAGGGAGTCAACTTCGGCATCATAGGAAACTTTTTGACGATCGCCAGTACTAGTTTTGACATCAGAGATATTGGTTTTAATCCCCAATAGGAGGATATTTACCGGCTTAGAAACTTCTGGTACTTGTAATAAACTCCGAGAGAAAGCTTCCTTACCATTTTGCTTGAAAAATGCATCATCTGCGGCAGAGAGGGTGCGCTGTTGGAGTGGTGCAGAAGTCAATGAAACCGCTAAAAAAGCTCCCGCAGCAGCCGAAAAACCACCGATACTCCCCAACCCCAACCACAGCCACAAGCCAACTTTACGTCGCTTTTGCGTAGGCTGACGACGCACCATTTGGGGATTGGGGTCATTCGATTTGCGGCCGTGCCGATCTACTTTTCTAGCTTCCACTTTACTCACAGTTTAATAGGGGTGGTGGGGGTTGATAATCGCTGGTGCAGTTTACGGTCGTTAGTAACTAGGGAATGGATCTCGCCATTAGTCGCAGGGTTAAGCTTACACTAAATTGTTTCGATGTGGAAATGCGCCTGGTTATTTCGATCGAGTCGGCTCTTCGCGGGAGCCAATGGTGCGTTCGGCCATAGCACTAAATCCTGGCAATCGCAAAGATTTCTTTTGCCACAGTTGCACCATCAGCCATACACTCATTGTGAAGTAGCCAGATGTAGCTAGGGTATTGAGAAACAAGAGTCTGAGTCCGAGTGTGGATGCGCTCGATAGATCGGCACCAATATTTAAACTTAGATAGGTACTCAACCAAGCAAAGGCTAAGAAAATCGATAAGCGGCAGACTGCTAGTTGTCGGGGATTGCGTTGGCGGCGATATACTGCCCACATGGACGGTAATACCCCAATGACGGGTGTGAGGTAGAGAAATGTTTCCAACCTGTAGAGTGCGTCAGCATCGAGATCGCGCAGTTGCGCCTCGGCAGTATCTGGCAATGATGTCATGGGCGATCGTCCTGGCAATTCTGATAGTTTTTTCTCCCTAGATCTAAAATCCCCAATTTTTGACTGATAAGCACTATGCGGGTGAATTTTTTTAGTGACTTATCAATCAACCGCATTCTCAACTTAATTAAATATGAATTTAAGTCTAATTTTATACATCTATCTTAATATATATTTTTAGTCGGTCGGAGATTGACTCACGATTTTTGCTAAGGTGCGCGCACGCCCTAGTTTCCCGACGTAAAAAGCGACCCAAATCGCGCTGTAGGCGTTGGCGTTAGCCTGCCGTAGGCACGGACGTGTCGTTAGACGGTCTCCTCAGCGTGCGTTTGGGTCAAGACAGCGCACCAAGCAGCGAGACAAGACAAGACAGGGCAAAGCCCAAGAACGCACTTTTCGCTGTCAACTGTCAACTGTCAACTGTTAAGTTATTTAGCAGGAACCGTCCACCAAGCCAAGGCATAAGATTGACGGGGAAGGTTGACAGCGCGGCGGAAATGGACGCGAATTTTGTATTTGCCAGGGTTGCGGATCTGATGAAAAATATGTTGGACGCTATCGACAGAACTAGTTGACGACCATAAACTGCGATCGAGTCGATTTTCATTAGCTGGGAGTAGATATAAGTCGATCTGATTGAGACCGCGATCGCGAAATACTTCACCAAGATCGTATTCTTTGTTGTTATTGGTATCCTGCAATTCAACAAGTCGATCCCAAGTGAGCGTAATCGCAACCCAGCTATTTTCGGCAAGCGATCGATCGAGTAGATAATCTCGATATTCACCAGCCGCGACCGCCCGATAATCCCACCCGATCGCGGGTACTGGTAGCCGCTCAGAATACTGTCCGGGGCTAAACTGTTGGTAAGCACGAAAGGCATTCAATTGACCTGCACCGAGCTGATAATCGAGGGGCACTTGCCGATCTTGGGAAGCTTCGGATTCGATCCAATCACGATTATTTTTGGCAAGTATCGTCCGAGTCATCCCCAGTCGTAAGCCATCGCCAGCATCTTGAATTTTATCAGCCGAATTGAGTAGAACCGCTTTCATCACCTCATGACGGCGAGAGTCGAGGCTCCAGCGCGGACGGACTTCAATGGGGAGTCGGCTTTTGGTGCGGAGCTGGCGATCGCCAAATTCTTGTAATAATGCCACTGTCCCCGTCGCATGAGGAGTCGCGAAGCTAGTACCGCTGACTGTCATCGCTCTACCAGCTAAACTGTAGAGCCGAAGATTGGCACCAGGTGCGACTAAGCCGATCGATCGCCGATTGCCAACATTGACTTCGCGATTTTCGATGCTTTTGGCAGTGCCAGTCGGTGCTTCACTGAGATTGGCAAAATCTAATTTGCGATAAATCCCCTGGCGGATGGCGGAATAAGCCACATTCACTCCATTGAAATTATCTGTCGGAATCGAGATGCCACCCTTGCCTTGATTGCCAGCGACTAGATATGTGACATTGTGTACCCGCGCCGACCAATCCAAGCACTGAGTGTAGAGTGCATTGCCATCGAGTTGGGCATTGGGACGTGGATCGCGCTCTAATGGCTCTCCAAAGCTCAGATTGATCGCGCGGATGTCTCCACCATTCTGGCGCGCTATATGCTGGGTGGTGAGGCATTCTTCGGGCTGTCCGGTGTCCTTGGGCACGCCCACGGCACTGGCATATAAGCGCGCATCGGGAGCAACCCCTGGATATCTTTTATCCTGACCAATCATCACCGAGGCGACCATTGTCGCATGTTGCTCGACGTTGATATTGGCTTTAGCTGCACCATCTTGGTAAAAGATTTGTTCGATCTTGAATTTTAATTGCGCCGCAGACTTATCCCAGCCAAATTGCGCTGGGCGACCGACTTCGACTTGACCGATCGCAATTTTTTTACCAGTCAGGTTGTATGGCGATTGGTGCAGTCTCAATGCGTCAATCCCAGCACTCCCAACAGAATTGGCGGTGGGTAATGCCCAACTTGGGGCGATTGTACTAGCGATCGAGACCCCGATCGCCATTCGCAGCCAATGTTTATTCAATATCGACTCCTCGGCTGAAAATTAGCTATTTATTTAGTTAAGCATAAACGAAGCAATGGACATGTTTGTCCGCGACAGGTTGAGTCGCGCCCTGGTTTCTTTCTACATTTTGTTACAGGATCGCCAGTCCCATCCAAAATTATCGCAAACTGTGTACAGGCCTAATCCCTGTGTTTGGAGGAATCTATATATGTCTGATACTCAAGTTTTCGTAGCTTTGGCGGTCGCGCTCATTCCTGGTTTGTTGGCACTCCGCCTGTCAACTGAATTATATAAATAAATAGTCAGTGAGATCGGTTAGCCGATCTCACTTTTTAGATCCGACTGGGGTCTAACTATAAACACAGCTCAATTTTTTGAAATTTGACCGCAAAAAACAGATCGAGATTTTTGATGTAATTAATGTGACAGGTCGTATAATGATTAAAATTTCGATTGGGTCACACTAATTTCTATGAGCGCACTACCTTCTTTCGATCCTCCCCAGCAGTCGCAATCGCTACAGTCCAAAGCGGTACGCTCGTCAATGGGAGCGGCGACTGTAGCGGCTCCAAAATCCACCTGCACGCCCCACCACCGTGTCAAATCGCATCATCTCGCCTACGCTCATCGCCGTCAGGGATTAGAAGCAGTCACTAAATTAGTGACTTACTCAACTTTATCGATCTTCGGAGCGGTCGCCTTAGTCGGCGCGATCGGTTACAGCTATTCGCAGCGCGGTAAATTGCAGCATCTCGAAACCGAATTACAAGCGGCCAAGATCCGCACCGAACAAGTCAATAGTAATTTTATTCGCTCTTTCGATCCGCAAGCTCAAGCTACTGTGATGCAAGAAAATAGTTATAAAGTAGCACCCGATCGACTCCAGATTTTTCTGGTCGATCCTCATTCCCAGCCAGCCGAGCCAGCCAAGTAGCTACACTGATGAGCTGGAAATCGGTTTTGGATAGTAGTGAATCGGCTAAAAACTTCTAGATAACTACCATTCAAACTAGTGAGATAAAGTCGATCGAGTGGCAGGTTGCCGGATGCCAATAATAAATGGAATCGCGAGGCGATCTTTGAGATCGAATTAGAGCCAAGCAGCCACCTCAGACCAGCCTAGACCCTCCCGAATCACTTCAGGAGGGTCTATTGTCATATCCAAGATTGTCGAGCCTGCTACCCCCGGCTCCGAACTATCGTCGATGATAATATCAACGAGCTTTTCGAGTCGATCGAATAATACTGCTTTCTCCACGTTCTCGATCGGCTCATCGCTATCCTCATCTTGAATGTGTGCGGAGGCAGAAATTACTGGATTGCCCAATGTTTCTAGTAAGACTTGACAGAGTATGTGTTTGGGGACTCTAATTCCCGTCGTCTTCCGCTTGGGATCTTGAACTAACTTGGGGACGAGTTTAGTTGCTGGTAAGATAAATGTATAAGTACCAGGGATTAAATGTTTCATCAACCGATATGCCGGATCGGAGACGACCGCATATTCGGAGATATTTGATAAAGACTGACACAAAAAAGTTAAGGGTTTATCATTAGACATCTGCTTGATTTTGCGGACGCGATCGATCGCACTCTTGGAATTGAGATCGCACCCGATCGCGTAAACTGTATCTGTGGGATAGAGCATGACTGCGCCATTTTTCAATGCCGCGACAATTTCATCAATTTTTCTAATCTGTGGTGTTTGAGGATGTACTTCGTAGATAGTTGCCATAATTGATCATTAATAATTGATAATTAAATTATTGGCTTAGATTTATTGTCATGGTAGCTATCGCAACTAATCGTTAAGTCAGTCACCTAATTTTTAATCGATATTTAGGGTTTCAGATCGCTATCTCTGTTGACAATGTGCTATTCCTGGGGAAACCCGTCTTCTATCTCCCGTCTTTTATCCCCCATGCTTAAAATCGCTTATTTAGAATGCCAAACTGGAATCGCTGGGGATATGTGTTTGGGTGCATTGGTAGATGCTGGCGTACCGATCGAATATTTGAATACCCAGCTCGCACGCTTGGGTATTGCGGCTGAATATCACCTGTGGGCGAATAAAGTCCATCACAATGGGCAAATTGCCACCAAAGTCCACGTCGATTTGACGGCAATGCGTTCTCCTGAAGCTCAGACAGTCAGACACTTAGAGCATCATGGACACTCCCATCCCGAACCAGCCAGTATTGATCCAACGGCTCCCATCAAGCCTCCCGGACATGCCCACAACCATCCACACGAGCATTCCCACGAACATCATCACCACGATGCCAAACAGCCTCATCCCCCAGCTAGCGGTACTAAAAAGTTTGAGCCTCAGCACTACACCCACATTGTTGCTGCCGCCACAGAAGATGACACCGAACATCAGCACCACCATTACGACACTCCACAGCGCAACCTCCCCCAAATCGAACAGCTAATTAACGCCGCAAAATTGCCTGCTAGAGCAACGCAGTGGAGTTTGGACATTTTTCGCAAGTTAGCGATTGCCGAGGGTGCCGTCCACGGTATCGACCCCACTGAGGTACATTTTCACGAAGTCGGGGCTGTCGATGCGATCGTCGATATCGTCGGAACTTGTTTGGGATTAGATTATCTCGATGTTGCCAAAATTTACTGTTCGCCATTACCCACCGGCGGCGGGACGGTTCGGGCAGCGCACGGGATTTTACCCGTACCAGTTCCCGCCGTACTCAAGCTATTTTCCTCCCGTAATGTGCCCGTTTATAGTAACAAGATCGAACGAGAATTAGTTACGCCAACCGGTGCAGCGATCGCGATAACTTTAGCCACAGAATTTGGCACACCCCCAGCGATGCAGCTTCAACAAATTGGATTGGGTGCCGGCACGATCGAGTTACCTATTCCGAATATTTTACGCCTCTGGCTGGGTACTGAAACAGTATCGGCAGTGGCAACTACTTCAGCAGTTCGTCCCGCATATCTCGAAACGATCGAGGTATTATCTACCCAAATTGACGATCTTAATCCGCAAGCGATCGGGTATATATTCGATCGATTATTTGCGGCTGGAGCTATGGATGTATTTACCCAACCAATTGGGATGAAAAAATCGCGATCGGGTATTCTCCTTACAGTTATTTGTCCGCTAAATAAAGCTCATGATTGCGAACAAATTATCTTCACAGAAACGAGTACGTTAGGCATTCGCCATCAGCATCAGACTCGATCGATCCTCCCCAGAGAAGTACAATCTGTCATGACTAAATACGGGGCGGTACGCGTCAAGGTGGCGCGGAATAATTTAATTGCAGATGACTCGATCGTCAATGTCCATCCTGAATATGATGATTGTGCCGCGATCGCCCAGAAGTATCAGGTAGCTTGGCGAGAGGTTCATCAATTAGCCTTGATGGCTTGGCATCAGTTGGATCGATCGTAGGTTGTGAAAACTCAGAAATACCGTCTAAATAAATTATCCAAAATACAGTATCAATAGCCAGATATTCAACTAAGTCGCACCATTTTATATGTCAGAAGTAAGATTCGATCGCCTAGAAGCTCAGATTAGTGAATTGCGGGAACTAATGCAGCAAAATATGTCTGTGACACAGCAAAACATGACGGCAATAGAGCAAGACCTCGTTGTGATGAAGCAGGACATGACGGCAATGAAGCAGAATATGAATGCTACTCGCGACGATCTCGGTTCTCTGCGCCAGCGAGTCGAGAGCATTGAAGGTACTGTCGTCATCACTATTCGTGAAGGCTTCAATTCATTCCGCAATTACCTCGACGATCTCAACTACGATCTGTCAGAAACCGAGCGTAAAGTAGCAGATAACGATCGCAAACATCGCAGACTCAATCGCCGTGTGGTTCGGTTGGAAAGAAAGGAGGAAGAGGATTAAACCGATCGTGAAAATGTCGATCGATTCGCTAACAGTAGAGCCAATTGATGCGGATCTGCCGTTTTGGATCGCTAATCTCGCCAAATTATGACCATCGATCGTGGTTGAAGCTGATGAAATTCCCAATCCCCAGCCTCTATAATAGTTAGAAATATAACCTTAAGCGTAGAGTAAGTGACGATTCAGGCAGAGACATTAGAGTTATTGGAGTGGTCGCGATTGTGTCAGCAGGTAGCGACATTTGCCGCGACGAAATTAGGCACGATCGCGGCGAGAAATTTGGTAATTCCCCAAAATCTGAGTGTCAGTCTAAATCTCCTCGCTCAAACTAAAGAGGTGTATGACTTAGAAACCCGATTGAATGGTGGGTTATCTCTGGATGGGATCGAGGATTTTGGGGATGCTCTCGAACGTGCTGCCGTACAGGGAATGCTGTCGGGGAAAGAGTTACACGAGATCGCCACTACTCTAGCGGGGATGCGGAAACTCCGCCGGACGATCGACAGCGAGGAAAATATCCCAGTTTTACAGGGACTAGTTGCCGATGTGCGGACTTATCCAGAATTAGAGCAAGATATCTATTACTGTATCGACGATCGCGGCGATGTCACCGATCGATCGAGTGAGAAGTTAGCACAGGTAAGGATTCAGCTCAAAGGCTTACGCGATCGCATTTACAAATTTCTCAATAGTCTGCTCCAACGTCAAGCTAATGCCATTCAACAGCCCCTAATTACCCAGCGGAGCGATCGTTTTGTCATCCCCGTCAAAGCGTCCCACAAAGATGCGATTCCCGGTGTGGTTCACGATACCTCTGGGAGCGGCTCGACACTCTACGTCGAACCTCAACAAGTTATCAATCTGGGCAATCAACTGCGCCAACTCCAACGCCAGGAACAGCGGGAAATCGAAGCAGTGTTGACGGCTCTAACTGTCAAGGTGACTGAAGTTGTAGACGATCTCGAACATCTGCTAGTAGTAGCCACCATTATCGATCTGGCTACCGCTAGAGCGAGATATAGTCTGTGGTTAGAAGCCAATCCGCCCAAATTTGTCGAACGCGCCGCCAACGAATATATTACTCTTCGCCAACTTCGTCACCCCTTGCTGATCTGGAAACACCGCCACGAAGAAGGTGCCCCAGTCGTCCCGATCGATCTGTCGATCCGTCCAGACATCCGCGTCGTCACCATTACTGGCCCCAACACCGGCGGTAAAACTGTTACCCTCAAAACCCTCGCGATCGTCGCTTTGATGGCCAAGGTGGGGCTATTTATCCCCGCTCGTGAGCCAGTTGAGATCCCCTGGTTTGACCTGATTCTTGCCGACATCGGCGACGAGCAATCTCTCCAGCAAAGTCTCTCGACTTTTTCGGGACATATTCGCCGGATTAGTCGAATTTTAGACGCGATTGAAGCCAGTTCATCCTCTACTACTGAGGAATTAGATGGCCATCCTTCCGAAACAGAGTTAGATCTAGATTCACCCGTCCTACCCTCCTCTTCCCCACTACCCTCTACTCCCTACTCTCCACCCTCTGCTCTAATTCTCCTCGATGAAGTCGGAGCTGGCACCGATCCCGCCGAAGGTAGCGCACTGGCGATCGCGCTATTGCAATATTTAGCCGATCGCGCGATGCTGACGATTGCCTCAACTCACTATGGGGAGTTAAAAGCACTCAAATATCAAGACAGTAGATTTGAAAATGCTTCGGTCGAATTTGATGATGTCAATCTCGCGCCGACTTATCGCCTATTATGGGGCATTCCCGGTCGATCGAATGCGCTGTCGATCGCCCAAAGATTGGGTTTGAATTCAGCAGTCATTGAAAATGCCAAATCTCAGGTAATTTTGGGAGCAACACAGGAAGTCAACGAAGTAATCGCGGGACTAGAAGCCCAACGCCGCAGTCAGGAAACTAAAGCCAATAAAGCCGCGACGATCCTCACCCAAGCAGAAGCCTTTTATTTAGAAGTTTCCCAAAAAGCCGCGCAGTTGCAAGCCCGAGAACAGGAACTCAAAGTCAACCAAGAACGCATCGTCCAAGCCGCCATCGCCGCAGCCAAAAGTGAAATCGCTCAGGTGATCCGCCAACTCCAACAAGGCCCCCAGACCGCCCAGGCTGCCCAGCAAGCCACCTCCGAGCTAGATGGTATTGCTAGCCGTCGCCTCATCGCTAAAGCTACCCCCAAACCGCCGCCAGACTTCAATCCCAAGATTGGCGATCGGATTCGCATCCCCAAAATCGGGCAAAAAGCTGAAGTTCTCAGTGAAGTGGACGAGCAGGGCAATCTCAATGTCAAATTCGGCATCATGAAAATGAATGTCGCTCTAGCTGACATCGAATCATTGACAGGTGAAAAGGCGACTCTCCCGCCGAAAAAATCTGGGGCGAAAGTGCCAGGTACCGCAACTCCCACCCAAGTCGTCGCAATTCGGACATCAACCAACACAGTAGATGTCCGGGGACAACGAGTCATGAATGCCGAAACCGAAATCGAACGCGCGATCGGTCGTGCCTATCAATCGGGGATCATGTGGGTGATTCATGGTAAAGGGACGGGCAAACTTCGCGAAGGAGTTCAGGAATTTTTATCCCATCATCCTCAAGTTGCACGGTTTGAGTCAGCAGGTGAAAAAGATGGCGGTGGTGGTGTGACGATCGCGTATCTCAAGTAATCAAATGTTAGTTCGATCGCTTACTAGCTAGGTGATTTGGGCAGGGGTGTAGTTAGAGACTGATTACCTTCATTTCAGGCAGGGATAATTCCCTACCTGAAAGCTCCAGGATTGTTTGACGCTCAGATCGTGCCTTAATTAGGCAACGCTATAAATTCAACCATTCAGAGGTTTCACGGAGGTAGATCCAGCCAGGTGAGGTTAAACTGGGGTAAATGAGGGTCTAAATACTGGAGAAATTTCGATGTTAGAAAATCGTGATTACACGTTGATTATCGATAAAAGTGGCAGTATGTCTACCAAGGATCGACCTGGTGGTGCTAGTCGGTGGCAAATCATGCAAGAATCAGCATTGGCTCTAGCGCACAAGTGCGAAGAACTCGATCCTGACGGCATCACAGTCTATCTATTCTCAGGTAAGTTCAAACGCTACGATAATGTCACTGCTGTCAAAGTTGCGACGATTTTTCAAGAAAATGACCCTACTGGTCGAACCGATTTAGCGGCGGTTTTAAACGATGCTTTAAGTAATTATTTTCAGCGTAAAAATGCTGGCACAACGCCAGCTAATGGTGAAATAATCTTAGTTGTCACCGACGGCGAACCTGACGATCGCAAGGCAGTCATGCAAGTAATTCTAGATGCAACTCAGAAACTCGATCGCGATGAAGAATTAGCAATTTCTTTTATCCAAGTTGGGACGGATGAAACAGCTACTAAATTTTTAAAAATCCTCGATGACGATCTCGGACGCGCGGGTGCAAAGTTTGATATTGTCGATACCATCACGATGGAGGATATGGAAGATTTGACGCTCAAGGAAGTTTTGCTCAATGCGATTGGTGACTAGATTCGTTCGCGAAGCGTGGGCTTTGCCCAATCGAGTTTCCGACCTCTCGCTCAAAGTATATTGACTCCGTACTCCCATCATGGTATTCTAGCAAAGCACGTAAAATGCACCTCAAGAGAAATTAGCAAGCGGATGTGGCGGAATTGGTATACGCGCACGCTTGAGGTGCGTGTGGCTTAGTCCTTGGGAGTTCGAGTCTCCCCATCCGCATATTATTGATTCGATCTATTTAGTCTACTTTGAATAAAAGAGACTAATCAGATCGATCGAAAGGCAAGGTTATCTTAATTGAGGTAGCCTTGCCTTTTTAGATTCGATCGATTGCACGATGAAGCTCGGTGGTGCAATCGACATTACTAGAGCAAAAATCATGAGTTTTTGTGAAGTTAGTCGATCTAATTTCCCCAAATGCGCTATGATAAAATTAATCATGAGGGCACGTGGTTCAGTGGATAGAGCATCAGGTTCCGGTCCTGAGGAGCGGGGGTTCGAGTCCCTCCGTGCTCATGAGTTAAAGAAAGCAGCAAACATCTAATGTTTGCTGCTTTTTGATTGAGGACGACGTTCGTTCACTGATGCGATGCCCAGAGCAGACGACACCAACGGCTGTCGCGTAAGTCCCAAGATACCTGTGTGCACCGGTAGCCGAATAAACGGTTTAACTCCAATTGAAGTGTCCTTTTGCGCTGCTGTTGAATCGCCAACCTACATTTATCAACTGATTCCGAGCAACCGATCCAACTTACCCTGTGCATCTAGGTCGTGGAGATTGTCACAGCCACCAATGTGAGTATCATCGATAAAGATCTGGGGGACAGAACGCTGACCATCGCCTCTTTTCGCCATTGCCGAGCGTGCTTGTTCGTCACCATCGACTGAATACTCGGTAAACTCAACACCTTTAGCTTCTAATAAAGCCTTCGCCCGGATACAAAAGGGGCAACTTCGCCATGTGTAGATTTCAATGTTTGGCTGCATGTAAATGTTTGCTGGTTAGACCTGAACGTTACTGACTATTTTGACATTTTTTGACTCGATCGTCAGCGATCGTCTAACCGATACCCGTAAGCTGTCAAGCCGCGATCGATCTCAGTTTACTCACATCTTGCACCAGTACTTATTAACTAACAAGCAGTACTGATTAAACGATCGATTGATGGCTGAAACTAAAGGTTAGTAAGGGTAACTATCCCCTATCCCCTATCCCCTATCCCCTAAAACACTAGTAACTTTGTTTTGATGCAAGATGTGAGT
>JBBRVB010000003.1:0-42025 GCA_038247275.1 Chroococcales cyanobacterium | reverse complement strand
GGCGATTGAGTATCTGCCTTAGTTCTTCCCGCTCCTCTATTTTCAGCATCAGTGCTTTTGGGGCTAGTCTAGGCACTCTCTCATCCTCCTCTTAATCAACCTCCTCTTATGCTAACCTAACTTCCGCTCTAGCCTACTAGTAAACTTGCTAATCTAACTTGGCGACCTTTTCCTCGCGATTGACTCCCCCGCCGCCATCCTTTGCAGCAGCATCAGCTCCAATTGTCAATTTTTCTGGACAAACTTACCAAAATTGCTTTATAATAGAGTGTTTGGCACTCTTGTAATGCCTGCCGACTAAAGTTAGTTGTGTAGATCCACCAGAGTCGCTCAGGTTTTTTGTAAATAGAGAAAGTTATACACATGGCGAAGAAATCATCGATCGAGCGGGAAAAGAAACGCGAACGACTAGTCGCAAAATATGCAGACAAAAGAGCAGCTCTGTTAGAAGAGTTTAGAACTGCGGCTACTCCTCAAGCGAGATTTGCAATCCACCGCAAGATTCAACAACTACCTCGCAACAGCGCACCCACTCGGTTGCACAATCGCTGTTGGGTGACTGGTCGTCCGCGTGGATACTACCGCGATTTTGGTCTGTCCCGGAACGTCCTGCGTGAATGGGCACACCAAGGTCTACTTCCTGGCGTAGTTAAATCTAGCTGGTAGTATGAGGGCACTGGGTAATAGGCTTGTGCCTGTTACCGTGCCTTGGTGCGATCTAGTTACCGCAACAACGGTTGTCAATGCCTAAGCTATCCAAAATAATGTCGCTGACGGCATTAGCGACGGTGAATTCACCAAAAAAGCTTTCTTGAAAATTAAATGCTTGCATCTCGGTGATGATGGCGATTGCCAAGCAACCTAAGTCGTTTTCACCTTCCATCCGCTGCCGAGTATAGATTTGAGCGGCACGAGTCGCAATTGTCTGATTGATCGATTCGGGAATGAATTCGCGATCGAGCCATAGCTTCAGTGACGATTGCAACCACTTGCCTTCTTCGATCGCATCGATTGCCGGTGGTAATGTAATTGGGAGGATCGGTTCTGTCATTGGCGATTACCAACTGCGATCTGGGTCGAGGTGAACAATTTAACTATTAGATCGATTGTGCGGTTAAAAGGACACGATCGCAAGTCTGAGTAACTAAAATTAATCAATAACTATCCGAACTTAGATTTTCCTCAAGAGTGCCACGATCGCCTCCACACCCAGTGAAGTCTGTGAGATCGTTACCTTTGAGCTAGTTTGGCTTTAAAACTACCAACATTAATCGACTAATCCAAGCTGTCCCCAGATCTGCTCTGAGTCTTTGCCCGGTTGCCGCAGCTCACCTGAACTTTGAAACGACGGCACCAACGTCACATCCAAATCGCATTGCTAGTTATGGCTATTTTGGAGTGTACCGCTCAATTCTAAGCCGATCGTCTCGACCATCTCTTGGCGTGCTGGTACCTGCGCTAAATCCACTTCGAGATTAGGAAGTGCCAGTCGATCGGCATCCCAATCGTTAGAAAATGCTGGGAGACCTAATTGACATGCTTTCCAGTCGCTCCGGACAGATACATTTAGTTGCTGACAAGCACCACCATGCATTCCTTCCGGTTTGTAGAAACGACAGTAGCGGCAGGCAGATGTAATACAATTCTGGTCATTCATCAGTGTTACCCATTGGGAGAGCACCAAATTCAATTCTCTCACTTTTTATTATCGTTCCCCCCGATTTGGACAAAAGTGGCATCAACCATTACTACCATCTAGCTTGTAGCGATCCCCGCTCCTTTTTTACTTTAGATTGTCTTTAGATTCAGTTTATAGTTAGATACATTTATTCAAATATTTAGTAGATATACTTACCAATTCTATTAACAGTCAATAGCGATGGTAATGCAGCTAAACCCACCAGGGATCGCGGGAAACTGGAATCGACGGATCGAGCAGATCGGGTATTATGTCGGTCGAAAGCAGTTTAATTATATTAATTGAATACTTTCCTCTACCTTTTGGTAGATATATTAATTAAGTTAAATAGGTATGTTTACTCTCATCTTGCATCAAACCAAAATTATTAGTATTTAGAGGATAGAGGGTAGTTTTTAAGTAATAATTGCTAGTTTGGAGCAAATTTCGTCAGTTTTGAGTTGTGTGCGTCAAGACAAGACAAGACAGGGAACCGCTCTTGATGCCGAGCCGGGCGGCTTCCGCCCGGCTCGGCATCGCTTCCGACTGAGATCCGCTGGTGCAAGCTGTGAATTTAGACACTTATTTTTTGCCCAAGATGCCGAGATCGATCGCACAAAACCTACACACGCCCCATCGAAGCAATTCCCCCGTTCGGGCGCGGGTATCACACTGGGAACAAATCACTACCGCCCCCAAGTCAATAGGCGTAGATAGCTCGGTAGGGGTCGGTTGACTATTGTTAGTGTTAAAGCCGATTGCGACAAACCGGAGTGCTTCGATCGATCCGTCTAGATGGCAGTTGAGCTGGTGACAAAGTTTTTGTCGCCCGAACGTGAGTTGATGAGCGAGGCTAGAACTATTTGTCGCGATGGTGAGAATGCCTCTGGCAAACGACCTTGGTTGGGTTCGTTCGGCGACCAGTGGCGATACACTGGCTTGCCACGCCCGAACGATTGCCCCCCAATCTCTGACCCCTTCCCATCCTGGCCGATCTTGAAGCTGGAGTGTAATTGCGGAAATTGGTGATAGTGACATGGCTCGAACTGGTGTAATGTAGTAGCGATCGGTTCAAGTAGCTTGGTCAAATGTCTAATTTTTAGTCAATTGGCTGAATTTTGACATATATTAATGACACGGCAACGAGCGACCATTGCAGTGAGTTGCTAAATTTGGAGATCTTCGGCTCTAACAGCTTGACGCTTTTAGCGGAGCTAAAGCTCCAGCTAGTTAACCGGACTTGGGTTGCGTCCAAAGGCTGACTGTGCCGCTAGTCTGAGCACCACGACCATCAATTGGTGTCACTGCCACCACAATTGTGGGGAGTCTAAGAACAGAGTCATTACACAAGTCTCGTCGATCTTGAATCATCCCTTTAGAAATATTCTGCGTTTAAAGTGAGTTTATGAACCACCATCCATCTGACGATAGCGAGAACGTGCCCTTATCCGATCGAGCTGTAGTCGCTGGTGTTCGCAATGGCGATAACACACCCAGCGACGAATTGGCTGCTGAGTGCGAACATCAGGCATCTTACCACCTCAATCCTTTGCTCCAAACAGCCCTGAGTTGTCTGGATATTAAATTAGCCGACGAACTGACTAGATTTAGATCGAAACAGGAGCAGGAATTGGGTCACAACCACACTATTCATGGGCAAACCGCACAGCCAGAAGATGAGCGTTCGCCAGATCGAAGCGGATGGGAACAGCCAGGAGCTGATGTTGGTGCGGACTCCAACATCCTCACCGCCGAAATCGTGCAACCACCAACAGAGGCAGAGAAATTGGTTCCAAAAGGCGGATTTATTATTATTGATGGACTGACTACCTCAGCATCGAGTAATCATAATGAGATCGCCAACCTTAATTATGCACCGATGGCGATCCATCGATCGGACGCGCCAGCAGTAGCCGAAAACTTAGATCTCAATTTTTCCTCTGGCGGGGAAATGGCTCAGTTCCAGGATAAATATTCCGCATCTTCTCAAGCACTGCTCCGACAGATCCAATCGGGTTATCCAGCCACAGACAACCAGATCCCGACCCCATCACCATCAGCATCAGCACCCCAGCGCAAACATTTGCCGCTCAAAATCGGCTCGATGGCTGTCGTCTGTGCGCTGGCTGGTGGAGCCGTCTATACCTACCTCAATCCCAGTATCCTCGCATCCTTGACAGCCACCAAAGTTGCCAGTCCCACGACTACCTCACTAGGACAACTGATTCAAAGTCCCAATCTGGCAGCTAATGAGTTTACCGAACTCAATTTGAGTACCCTCAACACGATTAAGTTGCCCACAGTCACAGCCACCAATATTGGCATGGTGCCCACTCCGACGAGTGTCGCACCGGCAACAGTAGTATCCACCGCACCAGCAGCTATCCCCTTTAACAGCCGGGGTACGAGCCAAACGCTGCCAGTAACTACGATTACCTCACAGCCCAGACTCGCTGATAGCTTGGTCAGATCGTTACTACCACCTAATTTTCAGTCTTTTACCAAACCATCAGGTGCTCGTGCCACTCCCCCTAGTCTCCAACGCTAGTACAGTTGACTAATTACCAGTAAGTTTGAGAAAATGACTCACTATTGACTAATTCCTAGAAGAGGAATGCCCGATCTTCAAGTCCAGAAGTTATCATAATTACTAGGTCAAGTATTTAAATTGTCGAGTCAAAACTCAAGCACTAGAAGCGGACTAGATACTCAGCTACTAAAGCAGGAAAATATCAAGAGGATAGTAATATGGGATTATTCGATCGGGTGAGCAGACTGCTGCGGGCGAATGTTAATGATATGGTGAGCAAAGCTGAAGATCCAGAAAAAATTCTGGAACAGGCAGTGATGGACATGCAAGAAGACTTGGTACAACTTCGCCAAGCTGTTGCTAGCAGTATCGCCAATCAAAAACGCACCGAACAACAGTACAACAAGGCGATGGGCGATGCCAATAGCTGGCAGGGTAAAGCGCAACTAGCACTACAAAAAGGCGATGAAGACCTCGCCCGCGAAGCGTTAGTTCGTAAGAAAAATTATAGTGAAACTGCTGGGAGCCTTAAGGCCCAACTAGATGGGCAAGCAGGTATGGTAGACACGATGAAAAAGAGTCTGATCCAACTTGAGGGTAAAATTTCTGAAGCCAAAACTAAGAAAGATATGCTCAAGTCCCGCGCTCAAGCTGCTAAAGCTCAGGAGCAACTACAAGGTGCCGTTGGCCGCCTCGGTAGCAACAGCGCGATGAATGCTTTCGAGCGGATGGAAGAAAAAGTCTTAATCCAAGAAGCTAAATCTCAAGCTGCGGCAGAATTAACCGGTGCCGATTTGGAGAGTAAATTTGCCGCCCTCGCTGCTGGTGGCGATGTCGATGACGAACTAGCAGCGATGAAACAGCAAATGCTGGGCGGGACAGCTCAACCAGCAGCGGCATTACCCCAAGGAACTGTATCATCAACGACTACGACCCCAAAGGATACCGTCAAAGCTCCCATGAGTCCACAGGATGAGGAATTAGAAGCATTACGCAAACAAATTGACGGTCTCTAGATCGAAGATTTAGACCGAGTTTGAAGTCAGCATCGGATCTACTCATAATTAATTTTTTCCAGTGACTAGGGATGGTTGTCAATCGGACAACCATCCCAATTGTCTTGTCAAAAATTTGGGTAATTGCTGCCCCCACTCTCAATCCGATTCGGTTAGCTGGCGATTAAAGTCCCGACTAACGATCCAAAGTTCAAAGAATTTTTTAGCCTACCGCGAAAAACGATCGCCGATCGTGTCAGGATGGATTAGTTCGGAATATGTCAGCAAAAAGTTGTGCCGCAACCATGCGCGCCAAGAAGAGCTATTCTGTTTAAACCCCGTATCTACCAAGTTAACCAACAAAATGATGAAGAAACCATTAGCATTTTTGTGTTTGGGTTTAGTTGCAATTGAATTAGGTTCCATTTCAACTGTCCTAGCTGCGGAAACCAAATCTGTCGATCGGACGATCGGGTGCGATATCATGGTGGCTGGTGGTGGTTTGAGCGGTACGGCAACCGCCTACGAAGGGCTACTAGCTGGTAAACAAGTCTGTATGACCGAGATTACCGACTGGGTAGGCGGACAAATCTCCGCCCAAGGTGTCTCCGCACTAGACGAACGTCCCACCCAACGCGCCAAGAAATACTTTCCGCGTGGTTATTTAGAATTGCGCCAAAAAATTCAGGATTATTACGGCAAATTAAATCCGGGCTACTGCTGGGTGAGCGAAGCTTGTTTTTTACCTGAAGATGCTCACAACATCCTCTACAAGATGTTGAAAACAGCCGAAAGTAAAGGAAAAGGTAAACTCTACTGGTATCCCAATACCGTAGTCAAAGAACTCATCGTCGGCAAGAAAGGAGATGGGCGACAAATTAGTGCTGTCGTCGCCATCCAGCACCAACCGCAACCAGGTACGGCACCGCTAAATACCGAGCCACTCTCCCAAACGATCGAAGATACTTATAGTTATCAAGACTCGCCCAGATTCCAAAAACGCAAAATTCTCTTCATTCCCACTTATAAGACCCCCAAACAGCAAGCCGCCAAGCCCGCCGATTGGTATGTCGTCGATGCCACCGAAACCGGCGAACTCGTGGGCTTGGCAGATGTACCCTATCGGCTGGGACTAGATCCGCGCTCGGAGCGAGAACCATCTGCTGCTACTACCACCGGCGATCCTTATTGCACCCAAGGATTTACTTATCCCTTTGCAATGGAGACTACCGCGACTCCCCAGCTTCAGATAGAACCAGTTTATTATCAACAGTATGCGCCTTATTACAGCTACGAACTCAAGCGGCTGGCTGATTTTGGAGTAGTCTATACCTATCGGCGGATTTATAGTTCGGGTACTGGCAAACCGACCAAATTTGGCGGTATTAACTTCACCGCCCCCACACCTGGTGATATCTCCATGCAAAACTGGACATGGGGCAACGATTATCGTCCAGGTAGTGCCCAGGATAATCTGATCCTCGATCGATCGCAACTACAAACATCCGGGCAATTAGGCGCAGGTGGTTGGATGGGTGGCTTACGCACCGATACTCTCCGCAAAGGCGAAGAACACGCTCAAGGCTTCTACTATTGGCTCGTGGCTGGCACCACCGATTCTCTTGCCAATCCCGACCCCAAATCCCCTAATTACTGGGTCAAAACCACCAATCCCAATCAACGCTATCTCACCGGCTTAGACTCTCCGATGGGTACCGCGCATGGCTTGTCCAAATATCCCTACATCCGCGAAGGCCGGAGAATCATCGGTAGACCAGCGTATGGCTACAAAGATGGATTTGTAATCTCAGAGGTCGATATGAGCCGCAATAACCTCCTCGATCCACAAAGAACATCAAATCTATCGCCAGCAGAATTGCGGCGGTTACAAGCAGATTTATCGGGGGTAAATGCTTTAAATGTCCTCACTGGCGATAAACCGACCCCCCGCAACCGAGCAACCCTCTACGCGGACACCGTCGGCATCGGTCACTACGCGATCGATTTCCACCCCTGTATGCAGAACAGCCCCCCCGAATCGCCCAATAACAGCGAACGTGCAGGCTCGCGCCAAGGTGAAGGTCAAGCTTACCCCTTCCAAATTCCCTTACGAGCCATGATTCCCCAAAAGATTGATAACATGTTAGTGGCTGGCAAAAGTATCGCCACCAGTCACGTCGCTGCGGCTGCCTACCGGATTCATTCCTTTGAATGGTCTGCTGGTGCTGCTGCTGGTACTACGGCGGCATTTGCACTCAACCAAGACATCACCCCCGCCCAAATGGTTGCACCACTCCCCGATCGATCGCCCGCATTGCTGGAACTCCGCAAACGCCTAGAGGCAAATAATAACCCCACAGCCTTCCCGAATACTTCGATTTTTAATAATAACTGGCAAGAGTGGAAGTAACAATATATGGTGTCTACGACTGAAAAGTCCAGTCAAATAGTAACGATTTCCAAACCTTATCCAAACTTTAAAGTCATCGTCCTCGATGATGACTTTAATACCTTCGAGCACGTATCTACTTGTTTGATAACTTATATTCCCGGTATGAGTGAAGATCGCGCTTGGGAACTAACCAATCAAGTCCATTTTGAAGGACAAGCGATCGTTTGGGTTGGCCCTCAAGAGCAAGCCGAACTTTACCACCAACAGTTACGCCGTGCGGGTTTGACCATGGCACCTTTGGAAGCAGGATAAGGGGTTAAATCAATTGATATTAGTTGTGGGCGTGAGTTAACCGGATCGATTTTGGCATTAGCTAGCGATTTCTTAATGGGAAGGCTACGCCAACGCGAGGAGACGTGACTCGATCGGTTAAAATCTAGATTGGCGAATGGTTACCGATCGAACTAGTAACTGGTAACCAGGAACTATCTAACTGCGAACATCTAGGATCATAATGTCATTAAGCGATCTCGAACAACAATTAGCGACACTCCAAGCGACAGCACTAGAGGCGATCGCTCAAGCTCAGACGCTAGAAGCATTAGAACAACTGCGAGTTGATTATTTAGGTAAAAAAGGCGAAGTCTCCAAAATTCTGGGTGGGATGGGCAAACTTGCGCCAGCAGAACGTCCCGCGATTGGGGCGGCGGCGAACATCGTCAAGGATGCCATTCAAGCACAACTCGATCGAGTCAAAGTCGATTTCCAAGCCGCTCAAATTCAAGCACAGCTAGCGGCTGAGACTTTGGACGTGACAATGCCGGGAGTGTATTATCCACAGGGACGGATTCACCCAATTAATTCGACGATCGATCGGATGGTCGATATTTTTGTGGGCATGGGCTATACCGTCGCGACGGGACCAGAAATGGAAACGGATTATTATAATTTTGAGGCTCTCAATACTCCGCCAGATCATCCCGCACGGGATATGCAAGATACTTTTTATCTACCCGATGGCAATCTCCTCCGCACTCACACCTCTTCAGTGCAGATTCATTACATGGAGGAGAACGAACCACCAATTCGGATTATTTCGCCCGGACGTTGTTATCGTCGGGATACGGTGGATGCCACCCACTCAGCAGTTTTCCATCAAATTGAAATCCTCGCGATCGCACCCGATCTGACATTTACCGATCTCAAAGGTACCATTAAAGAATTCTTGACTCAAGCGTTTGGGATGGAGTTGCCGATTCGGTTCCGCGCTAGTTATTTCCCTTTCACCGAACCCTCAGCAGAAGTGGACGTGCAATGGCAAGGACGATGGCTAGAAATCATGGGTTGTGGCATGGTCGATCCGAATGTACTCACCAAAGTCGGTCACGATCCAGAGGTATATAGTGGATTTGCGGCTGGATTTGGGGTCGAACGACTGGCGATGGTGCTGCATCAAATCGATGATATTCGGAAGCTTTATGGCAGCGATTTACGATTCTTGCGCCAATTTTAGCCGATCGAGTCGATCGTCAATTTCTGGGTAAACAGTGGCTACAATCACTAGCCGTACTACTAGTAGACACCACGACCGGTTCGGCTGGCGGTGGCTTCGCAAAAAATCTGCTCCGTTGCTGGGCAAAATCTAACAACAGAGCAGATTGGGGAAAAATGTCAAAGATGGTCGCAGTCGTCAACTCAACTTGCCACAGGTGAATTTAGACCTCTGCTACTTAGCAAAACTCACGGCAAGTTGATGGTAGCCTTTACAACTTTCGGCGAACTTATGATTCCAGATTGGATCTAGAGCTTTTTGCAAGTTTACCAATATTACTGGACTTGAACCTCCTGTTTTGGCAGCTTTGTGATTCCAGATTGGCAAAGTTATGGGCAAAATTACAGATCGAGAACATCTCGATCTGTAATTTTGATGAAGATTCGATCGAGAGGTCGATTATCGCGCCCAGTCAGTTCCCGCCCAAATCCGAATAAATAAGACACCACTAACCAACGCCCCCAATGCCCACTTGACCGCGTTTTTGATCAACGTCAATCTTTGACTGTTACTAGTGAGTGTCGATTGAAGTGTCAAGTTCTTTTCGGTGGTGGCGGCATTTTGTTCCTGTGTCGCCTTAAAAGCTTGAGGATCGCCAGCAATCCGGTTAGCCTTCATCGCCGCTTCAATTTGGGCGGGTTGCAATGTCTTGAGTTGGGCTTGGATCTGTTTTGCTTGAGCGATTCTCGGCTCGAATTGGGCGTTAATTTGCTTTTGAGCCAAATCGTTGAGCGTGGGAGGAGTAATAAAGAAAACAATTACTAATGCTAAGTAAAATACGCCTGTGAGCAAAGCCACCCAGGATAGGAGTCGGAGCACGATTAGTTCGCGTTTTTTGCGAAATTCTAGATTGTCATAAAAAACTAAAATAAACCCAATTAACGGTACGGCAGAACGCTCGACAAACCCTCCAGCCGTCTGAAACTGCCAGCCAGGATTACTAAATTGGGGTGGAATCACCGCACTAACCACATCAAATAGAGTTAGGAGTAATAATCCATAACCAACAACACGAAAGAGCACGAGAAAGGAAGTCATTAAATAGCACCTTGAATTTTGATTCGATCGCAGCGCAAAGAATTGATTGGAAAATTTTAGATGGCTGGAAAATTACCTTGCCACCATCGCGCCCAATTTATGCCTACTGTTTGTAATGTTTTCATCGTATCATCAGGAGCCGCTGCATCGATCGGCATCGAGAGGACTGTCCACAAACAACGACTATCTCGAAATGTCTGTCGCCCCATCAACCACGGTACCACCCGCTCGAAGGGGATATTACCAGTGAAGGGATTGGGATTGCTATTGGCATGAAACTGATCGCCTGTCACCGTCGTGATGCCACGCGGGTTGATACAAGTCCCAAAATAAGCGGTTTTCTTGTCCGTAAATAAACTGTAGAATCCCAATCCAGGTTGTTCTCTCATCGATGATGGCTGGAGCAACGTCACCGGAATTTTGGTAAAAATTGGTAGCATCGCATCCATCGTCGGTCGATTGGCAACTCCATTAGTGATGTAGCGGATTTCAATATCGATGGGGCGAGAATTATACTCATAACGATACGTAGATCCAGCTCCCACCATGCCATTTGGCAAGGACTGAGCCGCCAATGGTTTACTTGCCAACATCCGGGTATCCGGCAATGGCACATTGGGGGGGAAATTGAATGCTGCTGGCTCTTCTAAATCCTTGAGTTTAGGACTAGTAATCAGTGCATTACCCAAAACACCGATCGATCCGATACAGAGGGTTAGTAATAGAGATTGACGGGCAATCGCGATCGCCGAAATCATCATTCAGCCTCCGTTGGCGATCTGGGCTTGAATAGCTCGATGAGTACCCAGATCAGTAACACTAGTAAGACGGTGCCAATCACTGAAAATACCAAAGAACCCGAGCCTGTGTGCCAATAATTAAAAGCCGCCATCTGTTTTTGAGATACTAAAATTGCCATCAGTGACACCCGCATCGCATTGACTAAAAATCCAATTGCCACGGCTGCTATCGGTAAGATCAATTTTTGGAACCATTTCCACGGTAGTGGTAACAGCATCAAAAACAGGATCGACATCCCCAATAATTGAGTCATCGCTACTACGCCAGAACAGCCGCTATAAACTTCGACGCTACCACCTGGTAGTTCTAGATAAATGCCCTTTTGAGTGACATCAAAGCCCGAATACCACAGCATAGAATTGGCAAATTGAGCGGTAATTGGTGCTGGGTCTGTCAGTTTTGATAGCAGCACTTCGGGGATGCCAGCAAAAAATAACAGCATAATTTCACGCCAGTATTCCCGCAGACCCCGAAAGCCAGTGGCAAGCGTGGCGAGGGCAATACTCGCGAGAAATGGGTATCCAAGTAAGAAGGATTCTTCGCAGTAGCCACTAGTCTTGAGTAATAGCAGTGCTAGTAAGATCGCCCCAAAGATACTAGCGATCGGGCCAGTATGGAACTGAAGTTTTTCCCGACGTTCCGAAATTAGGTAGGCAGCAGTCGCCCAGAACAACATTGCGGTAATTTGGCGATCGGAGCTACTAATTTTGAAAGTCAGGGTCAGGTGAATGGCGATGACTGCCACACCTAGTACTAACAGCAAAAATGCCGGGGAAGTTGGGGAAATACGTTTAAAAAAAGCCTGTTGTGTCATGCTGGCGATGATTTGGATCGATTACCCACAGATACAGTCGAACAAACAAGATCGGGATGTGGATTGCCCCGCTACTTGAATATCTAGAAACTATCAATAATAGTATTGCGTACTATGGTAGAGATCTTGTAAATATTTACGGCAAATATCTGTAAGTCTCGATCGATCGGGTCGTAATGTCCCGATCTTCATAGTTCAAAGTTAGTACGTCCAAATATTTGGACGTACCCAGTGCTGTCGATTCCATGCCAATCGCGGCTTATAATTTAAGAGCTGTAATGATAAAGTTGCTTGAATTATTGGTTGATGAAGTCCGAACCTAATGTCTATGGCATCGGTAATTTGGAGTGCGATCGAGTCACAATTTGGGATGGAGTCCGCAATTATCAGGCTCGAAATTTTCTCAAGGCGATGCAAGTTGGAGATTTAGCTTTTTTCTATCATTCCAATACCCAGCCGCCGGGAATCGTCGGCTTGATGCAGATCGTGGCAGCTCAGGTTGTCGATCCCAGTCAATTCGATCCGACTGGCGACTATTATGACCCTAAATCTACAGCAGTTGCCCCCCGCTGGCATACTGTCAAAGTCGAATTTGTGCGCGCTTTTAGGGAGATAATTACCCTGGAAACTCTGCGCGGCAGGTTTACGCCCGAGCAGTTACTCGTTGTCAAACAGGGCAATCGCCTATCCGTAATGCCGATCCTCGATCGAAATATCGCCACACAAATCTTGGAGATCGATTCCGCATGGCGGAGGCTTTGCCAATGAGAGCCGGATAAGTAGGATTTGGCGTTGCCGATTTAAGGGCTGATTTTCCATCATGCCAAACGTATCATCCTCTAAAGACTAAAACCTAAAGCCCAAAGCCTCTCTACATATTCACAGGTAATTTAATCCCCCAGCCTTTGTAGTTGACATAATAACGTCCGCTCTGTGGTGGACAACCGATGGTATCGCACAACTGACGGGTAAATTTTTCTTCCATCGCCCGCGCCGATTTTTCGAGGGGATTATTTTGATAGGTTTTTCCGCCATGATAATAGCCCTGGAAATAGCGTTGACCAAATTGACCGATGCCGCCAGCTTGCTGGCATTGTTTGGCGTGAGTGAGTTCGTGAGCCAGTAGTACTAAGAGATCGGTATCGCGTGGTCGATAACCGGCACGAATATAAATTCGATTGCAATAAGTTTGGGCAGAAGAATCTACGCCCCCAATATGCGTCTCTTTGCCACCTTGCGACCATCGATCGATTAATGCAGCTTTATATACCACCGTGACTCGATCGACCAAATTGCCAAATAGCGGTCGCAAATAGCCTTTTTGAGCCAGATCCAATGGTACTCCCGGTGGATTCCGTAGTTCCATGATTTGGGCGGCTAAGGGCAGTACTGTGGCTCCAGTCTCGCTCCAGGCTAATTCAGGGGTCGGAGCCGCAATTTCGGGCAGATCGGGGATCTGGAGCGTACCGAGTAGGGTCGAATCTTTGGCAGATAGGCGATCTGGCCAGGAATGGGGGAATAGCACTGTCACAGTCGCAACTGCTGTCACAATTATCACCAAGCAAAATTGACAAAACTTTCTCAGGTTCGAGATCATTGCTCAAAACAGCTCGAAGTAAATTTGGCTCGAATATGTCCGGATCTAAAATCCTTTGCTTTATCATAGCAATCCCGTCTGGGTCGGCGTGGTCGCGATTGCGACCGATCGATAGGCCTCCTCCCAAAGTAAAAACAGCCTCTGCATCAGCGATGCTGCCGATCCCCGATCCCCCGCAACTAATTCTCAAATTCAGCCAACTCCAGTAAATTTTGCCAAACACTTCTCAGCACGCAACTAAATAGCTAGAATTAGATGTAAAGAATCTTTTACACGATCTCAGGAATAAAAATTTATGACACCTTCACTCGCCAATTTCATGTACAGTTTGCTTGCTGGTGGATTGATTGTCGTCGTGCCAGCCACAATTGGTCTAATCTTCATCAGCAAAACAGATAAAATTCAACGTTCCTAAGATTCATCAGCTTAAAATGATTTAGCCTCAGTGAGGTCTGATGACCGATCTGAGGTTTTGTTGTGGAAAAATTAGTCGATCTACAGATGGACGAATGGCACCGATCGAGCCAAAATAGAAGTGGTGAAATTTTCGCCACAACCGAAGTTTTGAATCTGGTCGATCGGCACAAGTAATGGTGAATGCTAAGATATACGAAGAATTGAATAGCCTTTTACCATGTCGAGCATTTAATATCCCAACGGTTTGCACCGTTCTGTTTCACCCTCTGAGGAAATCACCGTGAGTTTTGGCATTCCTGCGGCTCTGCTATTTGGCTTAGTTTTGATTCTTGCCTCTCTGAGCCTGTTTCTGACCAGCAAGTTCAAGCCCGATCTGCATCAAGAATCTGACAACATCTATGCGATTATTGGCATCATCTGTGGGTTGTTGCTGCTGATTAGCCTCGACTTAGGCGCAGCAATGGCCTTCCAGCAATTGCTGATGATTGGTTCTCTAATTACCATCATGTGGCAATTTATGCAGGTGCGTGCCGAAAATAAACGGCTCAAAGGCGGTGGTCGCAGTGCCGATCGCGAAACCTCCTCATGGAAATCGGGATATAGTGCCCGGATTGATGATGAGCCAGAATATGCGCCAGCCAAACGAGGCAATCGTCGCACCAAAGATAGATTCGATCGGAGTAATAACGAACTCGAAGACCGAGAAGAGCTTCCTAGTCGTCGATCTGCGACTAGAGAGTTGCCCGAAGAAAGGTTTGCTCAGACAGCCCCGCGTCGCCGTCTCGCCGACCCAGCTCGCACCGAAGTAATCTCCCTGGCTCGTCGCCAAAATGACAGTTGGGATGAAGAGGACTGGAATGATTCTGACGAACCAGTTCAGGTCCGCCGCGCCCTTCCAGATGCCAATCTAGCTAGCACGCAGTCAGGGCGGAGATTGACTAGAAGAGACGAACGCCCCGATCGGGCAGAACCCGATCTCGATGTCGCTAGTCTCGAAGAGCCAGACGCAAACCCGCGCCGCCGCTCCCGACCCGATCGAGGACAAGATCTAGCCAGCACTTCCGGCGAGAGCCGCCAAAGACCGCAAACCAGGCAAATTGCCGGGACAACCGCCAACTATATCGACTACGAACCGATCGATCCGCCATCAGGATTGCCACCATCTGACTCCGAACCGATCGTCTTCCCCGATCGCTACTAAGTCCATCTTTTGTCTAAATAACACGATCTCCACGGCAGAATTTAGCTGTGGAGATCGTGTTTTTTTATTTGTGGGTAAGCTAACTAAGAGGACTCGATCGAGTCCTGCCAGACATCACGGACATCAGCGATGTTGACTACCTCAGTCCCAACCACGTCCACAAATCTTGCCCAGTTAATAATTCCAGCAGCAATAAGATCGCAAATCCCATCATGGCAAATCGACTATTTACGGTCTCAGCATAGACGTTCCAGCCAAAACTAGGTTCGATGGGGGTGGCGTGGGTGTCTGGTTCTGTTTTGATGGTCACGATCGATTTTAGCTCCGATTTATTTGGGTTATTTTTCATCTTAAACGATCTCCAGACCTAGCTAAATCGCCATCTTCAGTATCAGTGCGATCGAGATCGATACTCGAAGTGTGTTGTCATCACAAACATTTCTCAAATCTTGGCTCATAATGCAAACAAGTCCATCATAAACATTGAAAGCCAACAAGCTAAGTAAAATCACGTAGAGCAATCGATCGAATATTTTACAAGTATTGACAACTGGTAATCCCACTGATGGAATTTAGCCATCATCGAGACTAAACTTAACGAACCAGAATTAACAAATATTTTTGGTTGAAGTGAGTGAAATTAAGTGACCGGCGATCGGGTAATTTACAAAGCGAACTAGATAAATACCTTTATTTTGACCATTTAGTGGTGACATTGAGACATACCCCAACCCGAGCCAAATAAGTAATTATCATTTTTCAATTAATCGATCCTGAAAACGCATCTAAAATCCTCAATTGCTACTGGCGATCGACGATCCAATCTAGCTCTCTAAGTTGATGATGGTCGGTCTCAACACCACTTGAGACCAGCGCATACATTCAAAAATTGGTTTCTTCCCCCAATTCCCAATTATTTCTTGGCAGCTACTGCACTCTAATATCAACTCTTCATTAAAAAGTGTCATGACTACCGTTTTAGAATGCGATCTGAAGCACCATAGTTTACAACTACTCCGCGAATATCAACAGACGGGTAAAGCAAGATTGCGGAACCGGATTGTAGAACTAAACTTGGGATTGGTGCGGAAGGAAGCGCACTACTGGGTGAGTCAGTGTAAGGAAACTTATGACGATCTGCTCCAGGTTGGCAGTATCGGATTAATCAATGCGATCGACAAGTTTGAAGTTAGTAAGGGATATGCTTTTAGTACCTTTGCGATGGCCTACATTAGGGGTGAGATCCAACACTATCTACGCGACAAAAGTTCGGTCTTAAAAATGCCTCGGCGGTGGTTTGCACTGATTCAACAAGCCGCAACTATTACTAAAAGTCTCCAAGCCCAACACCAACGCCAGCCGACCGAAACCGAAATCGCACTGGCACTGGACATTTCTCTGATGGAATGGCAAGAAATCAAAATGGCGTACCAAAATCGTCAGCCGGTGAGTTTGGATTGCCCGGTGGGGAGCGATGAAGAAGCAAATAATTTAGCAGATCTGTTGCCAGATCGCCACTACCAAAGTTTTCAACTGTCTCAAGAGGATCGAATCCGCGTCCAACAAAGTTTGGTGACCCTCGAACAACATACCCGCCAAATTTTAGAATTTGTTTTCCTGCACGATCTCACCCAAAAACAGGTTGCCGAGCGGATGGATATCAGCGTCATCACTGTATCCCGCCATGTCAAGAAGGGGCTGAATGTGCTTAAAGTCATGCTAGTTAATAACGAAAATTAGGGAGTAGGCAATCGATCTAGCCCTCAATCCCAGCCCTTCTCTCGGTGAGAAAAGGGCTGGGATTGAAGGTGTCTATCAGAGTCGGATTTGGGATCGAATCTCGATTAAATACGCAATAGCGATAGTGTTGCCAGAGATTTGGGTAGTCTAAAAATAGGCAAGCTATTAGGATCGGAGATTGAAAATCTTCAATCGTGGCTACAGAGTAAACATCTCATCATCCCGACTGTTATCAATTTTTATATGTATCTGAATATTTTAGGGAAGCGAGGTATAGACATTAATGAATAAATCTTGGTTTTATCTGGTCGGATCGATCGGTAGTTTAGCGATTCTCACCACTAGCTGTGGCGATGGTAATCAACCTGCTGCGACACCGTCCCCTAGTCCGGCTGCTGTTGCTAGTCCTGCTAGCACTCCGGTGGCGGCTGTTGCGCCTACTCCCACACCCACAGTCGCTGCTAGTGTCCCGACAGTTCCTGGCAAACCCGCCCTAGTTCTAGCCTCCGCTGGTTTAATTGCACCGACTAATGGTGATAATTGGGCTAAAACTGTCACCAAAGGTCGGAACGATCCCTTTGCAAATCTAGTACTGCAACCGGTGCTAGCTGCTAAAAATCCCCTTGATGTCACTGGTAGACCCCAATCAACATCAACGATCGCCACTAATAATTCAGCGGTAATCAAATCTGGTATAAATAAATCATTACCAACAATTAAAACTGCTAGCAGCAATGCTACCGTTTTTGGTAAATCAAAGACGGCAACCAACGGTGCTATTATTCGCGATGGCAATTCGGTCATCTCTGTACTTCCTAAAACCACAGCTAATAACAAAGTAATTAAGCCATCAAAGTCTTCGACAAATAATAATGTGCTGCGTCCGGTAAATATACCGACCTCAAAAACTGGTACAGCTAAAATCGCTGCCATTCCAGAAAGAGTAGTCGCCAAACCTTTACAAGCGATGGCATTAGAAATATCTGGAGTAGTGGAAGTCGATGGCAGAACGCAAGTGATCGTCAAGTTACCAAGCGAATCCTTTAGCCGCTACATTGAGGTTGGCGATCGAGTCGCAAATGGTAGAGTGTTGATCAAGCGTGTAGAATCTCAACAAAGTCTATCCCCAACAGTCGTATTAGAAGAAGTTGGCGTTGAAGTCGCTCGTAAAGTTGGTGATAAGCCACCGGCGACTTCAGAAGCTAGCACAGCAACATCTGCTCCGACACCGCAGTAATTTGAATATTATGCATTAAAGAAACGCCCGCTCAGATGAGTATGGGCGTTTTTTTGGGATGGGATCGCCAAGTATTTGCAGCGGTGATGACGATCGAGCCAGGTCAGAATATATAATCTATACAGCACCGTCTGGCTGCCATCATCCAGTTTTGGCTGCGCGATCCAAGTTTTGGGGTGGTGGATCTGATGACAAACATGAATTTAGAATTGCAAGGAGTCGCCCAGTGACTCTTGAAGAACGAGTATCTACTTCCATCCAGCCAACGGCAGATGGATCTTGGCGATTTTGGTTTACCTTGCCGATTTATCCATACAGTCAGCGGCGCACGCTGCGGCGGGAAGTGCAAGCGGGAATTTGGACATTCGAGCAAGTCCAGGGGATCTTTTATGTGGTGGTGCCGATTCGGATGACAGTGGTGAAGTTGAGTGGTGGCGGGTTACTCGTCTATGCACCGGTAGCACCGACGGGCGAATGTCTCCACTTGATGAGTGAATTGGTAGCCCTGCATGGGGATGTCAAATATATTATTTTACCGACGATTTCGGGGCTGGAACACAAGGTATTTGTTGGCCCATTTGCGCGGGCATTTCCCCAGGCGCAGGTGTGGGTAACGCCAGATCAGTGGAGTTTTCCAGTAAATTTACCATTGAACTGGCTGGGTTTTCCGATCGGGCGCACTCACATTTTGCCGCCAGATAGCCGTCAAACTCCGTTTGGTGATGAGTTCGATTATGCCATCTTAGAGACGATCGATCTCGGCCCTGGGCAATTTGCCGAAGTTGCCGTTTTTCACCGCCAGTCGCGGACACTATTACTCACTGATTCGATCGTCTCGATTCCCACTGAGCCACCAGCCATCGTCCAACTCACACCAGATCCGCTCTTATTTCACGCCCGAGATCGTGCGCCCGATCTCATTCCCGATACCCCGAAAAATCGCCAGCGGGGATGGCAGCGAATCTGCTTATTTGCCTTCTATTTCCAGCCCAGCACCCACAAAATCAGGAAGTGGTCAAATACTTGGCGCGAGTCATTTGCCGCGCCGGAGCGGTCGCGACAGAGCTATTTTGGGATTTATCCATTTGAGTGGCAAGCTGGATGGCAACAAGGGTTTAGAGACTTGCACGCCAATGGTCGATTACTAGTTGCCCCGATCCTCCAGACATTAATTCTCAATCGTGCGCCAACACAGACGATTGCTTGGGTCGATCGCGTGGCACAATGGGACTTCGAGCAGATTATTCCTTGCCACTTTGACGCTCCGATTAGTACGACTCCGGCTGAGTTTCGATCGGCTTTTGATTTCCTCGATCGCGATCCGACTCTTGATGCTGGGAGTTTAGACACAGATGGCGGGTTGCTGCGAGAAATCGATCGACAATTAGTAAGATGGCGAATTATTTTCCCCGCTCGGAATCGGATGCGATCGAGATCGATCGTCGGCACAAATTTTCTCAAGGAGTAGCGTGAATATTTCTAGTTCTGATTATCAAACTATCTTAGATAACGCGGCACAATCTACCAAACCAACCACAGGGGAGATGGTAGCTGCTTTGAGTGAGGCGGAAAGAACTGCCCGAAAGCAGAAATTAGCAATCCCTTTTGAATCACTGTTGGGCGAATGGCGATTGTGTTTTGCAACTGGAGCAACTAAGAAAAAAGGTGCTCAGGTTAAACTGGGACGCGGGTATTACCTCCCAAAGTTTATTCCTGCTTCGATCGCGTTTACGCAAAATTCTGACTCGTTAGTAACAGGTACTGTTACTAATAAATTACTGGTGGGGAGTATTTATATCCAGTTTACTGGCCCCTGTCGTTATCCAGGAAAAAAGAATTTGTTAGTGTTTGATTTTACCCAGATTCAGCTTCAAGTCTTGGGTATCACAGTTTATCAAGGTAAAATTCGCAGTGGGAAAAAGGGGATTAAAGATTTTACCAAGATTTCGATCTCGGACTTACCCTTCTTTGCTTTTTTCTGGGCTGGGGAAAACAGCATCGCAGCACGCGGACGTGGTGGTGGATTGGCTTTATGGGTGCGAGATCGATCGGATGCTCAAGACTGATATTTAGTTTGATTCATGGTAGGCTACCTGACTTTTTAGAAAAAGTCGAATTTGTGTGGAGGATCTGGCGATTGCCATGAAAACACCCATAATTTAGCTAGTGGGAAGTACTTCCTCACTCTAAAATCGCTCCCATCTCCCATCTCCCATCTCCCCTCTAATCCATGAAAACGATCGACGAAATCAATGACAAAATTAGCCGCAAACAAGCGGTAGTCTGGACAGTTGATGAGGTCAAGCTCAAGGTGGTTGAATTAGGTGTTGCTAAAATCGCCGAACTCGTCGATGTGATTACGACGGGGAGTTTCGAGCCGATGGAATCATCTGGGGCAATTCTCAATCTCGGACATACCGATCCACCAATTAAGATTCGATCGTGTACGTTGGATGGTGTCCCAGCTTATGCGGGATTTGGGGCGGTAGATCTCTATCTAGGTGCGACTCAACTGGTAGATTATGCGGGTGAAATTGGCGATGAGGATCGCAAAGAACGCGGTGGCGCACACGTCATTGCCGACTTAATTGCTGGCAAAAGTGTCAAGCTCCGCGCGATCGGACAAGCTACCGATTGTTATCCACGAGCATCTTTTGATACCACAATTACTAAGGATACAATCAATCAATTTTACCTCTACAATCCCCGCAATTTGTATCAAAACTTCATCGTGGGGGTAAATGGTGGCGATCGCCAGTTGTACACTTATCTAGGCCCCTTACAGCCGCGATTGGGGAATGCGGTCTACTCCAATACTGGTGCGATTTCGCCACTACTAAACGACCCCGATCTGGACGTAATTGGCATCGGTACTCGGATCTGGTTAGGCGGGGGGATCGGCTACGTAGCGTGGGAAGGTACCCAACATTTCCCGCTCCAAAAACGAGGTGAAAATCGCACGCCGATCGGGCCTGGGGCGACGCTAGCTCTCATTGGTGATGCCAAGCAGATGAATGCTAAGTGGGTGCGGGGGTGCTATCTCAAGAATTATGGTCCTTCGTTGATGCTGGGAGTCGGTGTCCCGATTCCGGTGCTGAATGCGGAGATCGTCCAACGGTGTGCGGTGCAAGATCGAGAGATCGTGGCACCGATTGTCGATTTTTCGATTCCGCGTCGAGTCCGTCCGACGTTTGGATTGGTGAGCTACGAGCAACTCAAGTCGGGCAAAATTAGAATTGAGGGGAAAACTGTCAGGGTGGCTCCCCTGGCGAGTATCTATCGATCGCGGCAGGTGGCGATCGAGTTGAAAGAGGCGATCGATCGGGGTGAGTTTTTGTTGACTGAGGCAGTAGCGGCTCTACCACGCGATCGGGCGTTTATTCCTCAAGATCGCCGTCAGATGCCTAGTCTGTTGGAGGATTAGGCTCGATTTAGGCTTTAGACTTTGGGCTTTGGGCTTGAGGATGCCGAGTGAACTACTGGCATTTGGGTGAAGTATTCAAAAATCCGAGCAAATAATAAAGAAATTGTGATGTATTAGAGATATACTCAGATGCAATTGTAGATTAACATGTTAAAGATCTCAACTGTCATTCCTTACAAGTTAAAACCGACCGTGATTGCTATTTACCCCGGTAGTTTCGACCCGATTACGCTAGGTCATCTAGATATTATCGAGCGGGGCAGTAAGTTGTTCGATCGAGTAGTCGTTGCAGTATTGCGAAATCCTGGAAAAGCTCCCCTATTTACAGTCGAACAACGTCTGTGCCAGATCCGGACAGCAACTAAACATCTACCGCAAGTAGAAGCAGATAGCTTTGATGGATTGACGGTCGCGTATGCGAATCTGATCGGTGCAAAAGTGCTACTACGAGGACTCAGAGTTCTGTCTGACTTTGAGAAAGAGCTACAAATGGCACACACCAACAAAACCTTGTCCACAGAGATTGAAACAGTGTTTTTAGCAACTTCCACAGAGTATGGTTTCCTTAGCAGTAGTATTGTCAAAGAAATCGCTAGATTCAATGGCTCGATCGATCATCTCGTATCACCGCATGTTGCGTCAGAAATCTACCAATGTTACAACAATCCCAGCATCCATTCCTAGCAGATGACAGTTGCGCTAGTATGCTCGAAGATCGACTCATTGCCCATGAAATTCGACCTAAAAAATTGGAGTCTTCAGGGGTGTTTGCGGCGATCGATCGACTCGAAGAACGGATCTTAAACAGTCCCCGCGTCCCATTGACGGGCAAGACAATGGTCAACGAGGAGGAGCTATTGGCACAGCTCGATACAATTCGCGCCCAGTTGCCAGCCGTAATCGCCACCGCCCAAGAAGTCTGTCAATACAAGGATCGGTTGATTAGAGAAGCGCAACAGCAAGTTCAGCAGATCCTCGCTGAGGCAAATCAACGTGCTTATCAAGTTGCCAATGAGTTGGGGATTATCGATCGCGCCGAGCAAGAAGCCGATCGGATTCGCCAAGTTGCGATCTCAGAATGCGAACAGCTCAGGCAACAAGCGATCCTCGAAGTGCAACGGATTAGCGATCGTCATCTCCAAGATAGCGAGCGGATGCGGGCACAAGTAGCACTAGAATGTCAGCAGACTCAAGATGGTGCGGATGAATACGCCGATCGAGTTTTATACAATATGGAATCCCAGCTCACTGACATTCTCCACGCTATTCAACGCGGGAGACAACGCCTGTTGAGCGATCCGACTGTCAGCGATCGTGTCGATCGTCCAAATTAGGGAAAAGTGTCAACTACTTACAAGTGGTGGAGTACAATTACCGAGATTTCAGGACGACAGTTAAATCTTGCCTTTGGTGGCCCAGTAGTGCCGACACCAGGGCTAACGTATAATTTCATCACCCCGATTTGATACAGTCCGTTGATATATTTTTTAGCCCAGAGTGGTGTCACTCGCGGCGCGAATGGTAAGACAATTTGCCCGCCGTGAGAATGCCCCGACAGTTGCAGTTCAAACCGAAAACTCGCCGCCGCAAAATCACCAAAATCAGGCTCGTGGGCGAGGAGGATATTGGCACCAGTATTGGGTAATTGGGCGATCGTTTGGGGGAGGTTGGCGCGACGGAGCCAGACATCATCGACACCCGCGATGTTTAAGAGACTACCCTGACGCTCGATCGAATGGACAGCATTATTTAAGAGTTTAATGTTACCAGCAGCTAGAGCGCGTTCGAGGGGGGTACTATCCTCGCCGCGATCGTGATTGCCCATGACGGCAACTACCCCATCTTTGGCTTTGAGCTGGCTAAAGGCATTGGCTAGCATTTCCTCAGACTTGTCTGCGCCGGCAGTAATATAGTCACCCGTGAGGGCGATCAGATCGGGTTGTTGTTGATTGGCAAGTCTGGCTACTTTTTCTAGTTGTTGACGATTCATCATCCCCGAGCGGGCGTGCAGATCGGTTAGTTGCACTATTTTATACCCTTCAAAAGCCGGATCTAATCCAGCCAACTTGACATCGATCGTTTTAATATTAAACCAGCGTGGCTCCACACCTTGAGCGTAGACACTAGTCGCAAATAAAATTGCTACCGCCACCAGCGCAAATCTAATTATGCCCAAAATTAATCTTCGCCAGCGCATCATCATGATATTTTTGGTCATGTCGATTCTCTAATTTCGGTCTGTAATCTTGAATCCGGCGAGGATGGCTAAATCTAGATACCACTGTGACGATGATGATTCCTGAAATTTACGCCAGTGATTCGCAGCAGGTCGAGATTTAAGGAATAATAAAAAGATGGTTTGCATCCAAACCACATCCGAACTGAGGAATTATTTTGAGTGAGTACTTTGCGACAGTCGCCAGAGGGTTAGAAGAGTTAGCCGCGCAGGAACTAACCCAATTGGGGGCGCAAGACGTGGCTCAGGGATTTTGTGGCGTATCCTTTCAGGGCGATCGAGAGTTATTGTATCGTGTCAATCTGTGGGCACGGTTGCCGTTTCGGGTGTTGGTAAAGCTAGGCGAATTTCCGAGCAATGACGATCGCGAACTCTATGATGGTGTCCAGCAAATCGATTGGGGGGAATATTTGACCCCAGATTTGACGATCGCCGTCACCGTCACCGGCAAAAATGAACAGCTAAATCATAGCCATTTTACCGCAATTCAAGTTAAAAGAGCCATTACCAAACAGCAAACCGAAAAATTTGGCGCGCGATCGAGTGTCGATATTCAAGATCCCAATGTGCGGATCAATGCCCATATCGATAAAGATCTCTGCATTGTCAGTCTCGATAGTTCTGGCAGTAGCCTCCATCGGCGCGGTTATCGATCGGCTGTCGGCGATGCACCGCTGAAAGAATCACTGGCTGCCGCCTTGATGAAAATCTCTGGCTGGACACCCGATCTGGCATTTATCGATCCGCTCTGTGGTTCGGGAACATTGCCGCTAGAAGCCGCGATGCAGGCACTCAAGATCGCTCCAGGTATTTTTCGCGATCGGTTCGGCTTTGAGAGCTGGCTAGACTTCGATCCTGACCTATTCGATCGCTTGATAAAGTCGGCTGAAGCCGGAGAAATCCAGGATCTCCAGACGACGATTATCGGTAGCGATCGCAATTTTGATATTATCGAACAAGCTCGATCGAATGCACGGAGTTCGGGCGTAGAGCGATATATTCAGTTCGCCCAGCAGGAACTCGCCGATGTGGAAGCTCCCGCCGATTCCGGGATTTTGCTCTGCAATCCGCCCTATGGCGAACGATTGGGTCGCGATGAAGATTTGGGGGCTTTTTATAAGCTATTGGGCGATGTGCTCAAAAATCGCTTCAAGGGATGGACGGCGTATGTACTCAGTGGCAATAAGGAGCTAGCAAAATCGATCGGGTTGAAATCCGCTCAACGCACTACTGTCTACAACGGGACGATTCCCTGTCAATTGATGAAATACGAGATGTATTAAGTTAGTTGACAGTTGACAGTTGACAGTTGACAGTTGCGGCTCTCGCCCTGGAGGTTTCCTCCAGATCTCACTGTAACAAGACAGGGCAAAGCCCAAGAACGCACTTTTCGCTGTCAACTGTCAACTGTTTAAGGTCTAAACCAATCCGACTAATTTCTCGCTCAAATCCCACATCCGTACTGCTTTATCATCACTCGCTTTATCCGACAACTCCTGCACGAACCCCTCGCGTCCGGCTTGTTGACGATTACCCCAACTCCAATGCACCCCAGACTGCTTAAACGCAGGCTCGGCAACTACTTGAGCAACCCTTTCACCAGCTAGCTCCTGACTCACATAACCCTTGGTGATATTCTTCTGGAACCACGGAAAGATCTTCTGAAATAAAGGGTAACTATTCCGAAATAGCGGTGTATCGGCGACACAGCCGGGATAGAGCGTATTAAATACAATCCCTGTTTGCTCGTGATAGCGGCGGTGCAACTCCCGACTCGTCATCATATTACATAGCTTGCTATCCTTATAAGCCTTACCCGCTTTAAATGGTTTACCATCAATCATCGAGATCGGTGCTTTGAATCCAGCCGCTAGTCCCTGAAGATCCCCCAAATCCGCCGGTGCGGGAATCGGAATCTTCCCGCCCAACTCCTTAGAATTGGCTGTAACCGTACCTAAAATAATCAACCGTTTTTCTGGTGCCGATGAAGCTTTTAAGTCCTCTAGGAGCAGATTACACAGCAGGAAATGACCGAAATGATTGGTCGCAACGCTGAGTTCGTAGCCTTCTGGCGATCGCATTGGCTCTTTGAGTAGGGGCAAATACACCGCAGCATTGCACACTAGCGCATCTAGAGATTTACCTGTAGCTCTAAATTCCGCAACGAATTTACGAACGCTCTCTAGGGAACCTAGATCGATATGGATTATGCTATAGCTGTCTAAAGACATCCCGACTGACTGTGCTGCTGTCTCAGTTTTGGGCAAATCCCGACACGCCATCACCACATGCCAACCCCGTTGTGCCATCGCTTTGGCGGCGTATAAGCCTACTCCTGATGAGGCTCCAGTAATTATGACTGTTTGCTGTGTCATGTTAATAAAATTTTCTTGATTATATCTAGAATCTCAGATCGGATTAGCGACCCGATCGCAAGCTACCTCAACCTTTTAGTATTAAATAGAATCGATCGATCGATCGTCAGAATGCTAAAATGTTTACAAAATCTCACTCGGCTAGACTGATTCGATCGACTATAGATCGGTTAAATGTCAAGCGATCGATTTCCATCTTCATAACTTCGGCGGAGGTTCGCTAGATCGAAATCGTCAAATTAAGTTCGAGCCTAGCGGTTAGACTGGTAACTGAAATAACTGTAAATTATCGATCGTGCCCATACCTGCAATTCAGTGGTATCCCGGACATATAGCCAAAGCCGAACGCCAACTTCAAGAACAGATTAAAAAAGTTGATGTTGTCCTCGAAGTGCGAGATGCGCGGATTCCGTTTGCTACCTATCATCCACTTCTAGCGAAATGGATTGGCAATAAATATAAATTACTAGTCCTCAATCGAGTCGATATGATTCCGCCGACGGTGCGAGAATTATGGGCAGATTGGTTTATCGCTCAGGGTGAGCAGCCATTTTTTGCCAATGCCCAACAGGGAACTGGGGTCGTCGCTATCTCCAAAGCCGCCCAGTCAGTTGGAGTAGCGATCAACCAAAAACGCAAAGAACGGGGACTATTACCGCGCCCAGTCCGGGCTGTGGTCATTGGCTTTCCCAATGTGGGTAAATCAGCGTTGATCAATCGGCTACTCAATAAACGGGTGGTAGAAAGTGCCAGACGCGCTGGTGTAACCAGATCCCTACGGTGGGTAAGAATTTCTGACCAATTAGAGTTATTGGATGCGCCTGGGATCATTCCCGGACGACTCAACGACCAAGAAGCCGCCGTAAAACTGGCGATCTGCGATGATATTGGGGAAGCTGGCTACGACCGACAAAGTATGGCAGCGGCCCTAGTTGAGTTGTGTCAAGAGCTAGGCTACATCGATGGATTTACGGATCGATATGGCTCGGCACCGACATCTTTGAGTGGTGCCGAATATCTCCACCAGCTTGCTGATAGCAAGTATCGCGGCGATCTAGAACGAACCTCTCATCTGATTCTCAATGACTTTCGCAAGGGTATTTTGGGCAGTATCCCGCTCGAACTACCAACCCCTTCCAATCCTTAATTCAGCCTCCGGCAAAAGCACAGCAACATTGGTTCACACCAATAATTCGCTCGGATTTCTAGAATTCAGTTGTCTCGAACTAACAAACTTCCCTATTCCCTACTCCCTACTCCCGATCCAGCCACACATGCAGCATTCATACTACCCTTGTGACACTCAAGCCGCTGTCATACAGTCTCTATCGCTCTAGTAAACTTTCCTGGTATATTTAGGCATTACTAAATATTTAATTCTTAATAGCTAAGTTTACGGAATCCCGATCGATTTAATAAAAAATGCATATTGCGTGGCTAGGAAAAAAAACGCCCTTCTGTGGCAATGTTACCTACAGTCGAGAAATTACTAGTGCCCTCACTAATCGCGGGCACAAGGTCAGTTTCATGCATTTTGCTGACACTAAAGCTGACGGCGATGAAGTGCCATTACCATTTCTTTACAAATCTCAAGTATTCACCATCCCCACAATTAGGGCAAAAAGAGTATTGGAACGCTCTTTGCGCCGTCGAAAACCGGATATCGTTCATGCTTCTTTGAGTTTATCGCCGCTCGATTTTTTGCTCCCAGAAATCTGCCAAGAGCTGGATTTACCGTTGATTTCGACATTTCATACGCCTTACGATGGCAAGCGGCGCAATGTAACTTCGACGACTCAATTACTCGCTTATCAACTATACGCGCCATTTTTAGCCAGATACGATCGAACGATTATTTTCTGTGAGGAACAGCAAGATTTATTAGTCAAACTGGGTGTATCACGCGATCGGATTATCGTCATTCCCAATGGTGTGGACGAGCAAAAATACACCCCAGGTACCAGCAATATTAAAGCTGAATTTAATGCCAGTCAAATTTATGTCTATCAGGGACGCATCTCGACCGAGAAAAACGTTGAGTCCCTGCTCAAGGCGTGGAAATACTGCAACATGAGTAACTACGGTTGCAAGCTGCTCCTGGTCGGTGACGGGCCGCTTAGAACCAATTTAGAGCCATTTTACAATACCGAACATGGGGTGATCTGGCTGGGAGCAATCAGGGATGATGCGCGGCGGATCGAAATTCTGCGCGGGGCTGATGTCTTTATCCTCCCATCGCTGGTTGAAGGTCTGTCGCTCTCATTATTAGAAGCGATGTCTTGTGGCATTGCGTGTGTGGCTACCGATGCTGGTGCGGATGCCTCGGTAATTGCTGGCGGCGCGGGGGTTGTGATTAATACCCAAGGCGTTTCTGGTCAACTCCGCACGATTCTGCCCGTTCTCCGAGAACATGCGGCATGGCGGCAATTACTAGGCAAGTCAGCCCGCGAACGGGTCTTGAGTACTTATACTCTCAAAGGTAATGTCGATCGCATTGAAAATCTCTACGGCGAGATTCTCGCCCCAGTTCGAGCTGTTAGCTAGGTGAATTAATTAATAATTGATAATTGATAATTATTAATTAGGTAGACGCAATTATTTCTAAAATAGATTGTGTCTGAAACCTAGATGGTGGATTGGCGGATCGCCCGCCCAGCAGCACTGCTCGCCCTACTGTTAGCTAGGTAAATTAATAGTTAATAATTAACGTCAGTTTGGCATCAGAGGAACCCTGTTCTTTGTTAAACAGTTGACATGGTGGGCGGTGCCCACCTTACTGCTTACTCACTCCAGCGATCTTAGTTGCCGATAATTGGTGGAGCTACGACTGGAGCGGTGGTAGTGGTGAGCCAACCAGCACTAAGAATAATTGTCATCGTAATAAATACTAAAAATAGACCCCAAGTAATCCGATTGAGGTTGCTTTCGGCACTTTTGGTGCTGCTAAATAACTGCGCCTGACCGCCAATTCCACCAATCCCATCACCTTTGGGACTGTGCAGTAATACCATGGCTGTCAATCCAAATGCAGATACAGACCAAATAATCTCAACTATAGTAACAATATCCATTCCGCAATTTTAAATCTTAATAGTCATCGATCTATTGTATCTTGATTTTCCGATCGCCGATGTGGCTATTCAACATCACCGCACGGATAATACTGATGTTGAAACTCAGGATCGAAAGTGGTGGACACAGCCGGATGATTGAAATACTATACCCCCACGATCGATCCTACACGCCTACTCGCATGGGCGATCGAGTGTGTTGAAATTCGACTAGTATTGGCATTACCATCGATTTGCCAGTCATTTCTTTGGGTTGGGGAATCTGGAGAATCTCTAGAATTGTTGGGGCGAGATCTGCTAATTTACCATCCTCGCGCAGCACGACATCCGTCCCATGTCCCCGCAATTGACGGCGTTCGCCCTCTACCAAGATCAATGGTACCTGACTGGTGGTGTGTGCCGTCCAGGGATTATCATTTTCGTCACACATGTATTCAGCATTACCATGATCGGCGGTAATTATTGTCGTGCCACCGACTTTCACTACACCTTCAAGTAATTTACCCAGACAATCATCGACAGCTTCGATCGCGTGAATAGTCGGTGCCATTTTACCAGTATGTCCGACCATATCGGGATTGGCATAATTGACCACAATGAGAGTGTAGATCTGTTTGGCGATCGCCGCGAGTACCACATCGGTAACTGTCGCTGCCGACATCGCCGGCGCGCGATCGTAAGTACTTACCTGCGGACTGGGAATTAATTCTCGATCCTCGCCAGGGAGCGGTTCTTCTCTACCGCCGTTAAAAAAATACGTGACATGGGCATATTTTTCAGTTTCCGCGACCCGAAATTGTTGTAAACCTTGCGCGGAGACGACTTCTCCTAGTAGGTTTTGTAACTGCTGCGGTTCAAAAGCCACCAACACGGGTAGAGTCGAATCGTACTGAGTAAAAGTCGCAAAAGTCAGCGGTGTAATTTGGGTGCGAATAAAACCAGTAAATTTGGGACTTACGAGGGCACTAGCAAGCTGTCTAGCTCGATCGGGACGGAAGTTAAAGAAAATCACCCCATCGCCTGATTCGATCGCTCCTGGAGCGATTCTCGTGGGGCTGATAAATTCGTCTGTTTTATCATCAGCATAGCTATCGGTGAGGACTGTAGTCGCCGTGTCTCCACTACCAGTACCAGCATCAGTCAACACATCATACGCCAGCTTAACTCGATCCCAGCGATTGTCGCGATCGAGTGCATAATAGCGTCCGCTCACCGTCACAATCTTACCAACACCAATTCGCTCGATCGCATCTTCAATTTTTTTGACAGCTAGCAACCCATCACGCGGATCGGTATCGCGTCCATCGGTAATCACATGGACGCAAACTTCGCTAATATCTCGATCTTTAGCTAGTTGTAATAAGCCGATTAAATGATCCAGATGAGAATGAACTCCCCCATCAGAACAAAGTCCAATCAGATGTAACTTGCTTTGATTTGCTCTAACATCATCACAAACCTTGACTAGAGCGGGATTCTCCAAAATACTGCCATCTTTGACAGCATCAGAAATTCGGACTAATTCTTGGGGGACAATCCGCCCCGCACCAATATTGAGGTGCCCGACTTCGGAATTGCCCATCTGTCCATCTGGGAGTCCTACGGCGCGTCCAGAGGTATCGATCAGTGTATGTGGATAGACAGCCCACAAACTATCCATGTTCGGTGTCTTGGCTTGGGCAATCGCGTTACATTTGACATCAGGACGATATCCCCAGCCGTCTAGAATTACTAGCACCACCGGAGCTACAGGTGCTTGCACCATATTATTCTTTAGCCTTTTGTTGTTAAGAATAAATTCACCGCTATCATAGCAGTTTATTGCCTAAAACTATACCGCAAATAGCTCAAATACTCAGAGGTCTTAGGCTTTTGGATTTAAGGGGCTGAGTCAATTGCTTCGCCCCAGAAGTCTCTCTCTGCGAGCGATACAAGGCGATCTAGTTGCGATAATCGGCGATCGTGCCGAACCTACTCGATCGTTTAGATCTAGCACGATCGGCTAAATAGTCAGCCCGATTTAGAGCCAACCCGATCGATCCCACCACTTACTATTATCCCAGATCGAGCTACAGCCGATCGACAAGACAAATAATCTTAATCTCGATGTTAAATTTTAAAATCACAGCCTAATTCAAGTGTGGAGGGCAAACTTATCGGGATGAATGCCATGATTTACCCAGTTTTCTCGATGGGCGATCGTCCTTTCGATCGAATCTCCAGATCGGAGGCTATAGTATGAGTAGATTAATATTTACTACTCTTGGCGACCTAATTTAAAAGATGAAGGTGACAACCACGTAATTGAATTAGCTAGATCGGGAAACGCCAAAATAATTGCTACCAATAATATCAAAGATTTTCAGAGAGCTGAATCGATTTTTCCCGAAATATTAATTGCCAAGCCAGCAAAAATTATTAGGACTTAACAAAGATGGCAACTTTAATCATTTGGATTCCAGATGATAAACATCTGCGACTGAAGCAACTTGCAGAAGCTAGAGATATCAGTAGTATCAGTTTTAATAAACAGATCGAAAAACTCTCAACCATTGCTGTGACTGAATTTGACAACTACAGCAGATTCAAAATCATAGCAGCTAGAGGAGATGCTAAAGAAGGTTTGAGATTATTTAGACAAACTAGATCGACTTACTACCAATACACCAGTAAGTTAGGTTAGTGAGATACACATTAAGTGCAATAAACCCGACTTCTGTGTAGAAGTCGGGTTTGTGTTGCTAAACTAATTTAATTAAAATTAAACGCTGACAGTAACTTTAGGTGATGGATATACACCTTTAGCATACTTAGCTGCAAACTCTTCGAGGGTTGCCGTTTTGATTTTGCTACCATTACCAGCACACCAGAACGCAGTGTAACGTTCCGCACATACTTTTTGCATGTACTTAATTGAAGGCTTCATGAAGTGGCGAGGATCGAATTCTTCAGGCTTGCTGAAGAGAGCTTCGCGGACGGCGGCGGTGATAGCCAGACGGTTATCGGTATCGATGTTGACTTTCCGTACACCACATTTGATTCCTTTTTGAATTTCTTCTAGAGGTACACCGTAAGTTTCGGGAATTTTACCACCGTACTTGTTAATCAGTGCGAGTAAATCTTCGGGTACCGAAGATGAACCGTGCATGACGAGGTGAGTATTGGGGAGACGGTTGTGAATTTCTTCAATCCGGCTGATGGCGAGGATTTCACCAGTAGGTTTGCGAGTAAATTTGTATGCACCGTGGCTGGTACCGATGGCGACGGCTAAGGCATCTACACCAGTAGCTTCGACGAATTGGACTGCTTCATCGGGATCGGTGAGCAGTTGGTCGTGAGACAAAGCACCTTCAAAACCGTGTCCGTCTTCAGCTTCGCCCATACCGGTTTCGAGTGAACCGAGACAACCGAGTTCGCCTTCAACACTTACACCGATCGCGTGAGCGACTTCGACGACTTTGCGGGTAACATCGACGTTATACTCAAAGCTTGCAGGAGTCTTGGCATCGGCTTCGAGTGAGCCGTCCATCATGACGCTGGTAAAGCCTTGTTTCATGGCTGAGTAGCATGTTGCCGCGCTGTTACCATGATCTTGGTGCATGGCAATGGGAATATTTGGATATGTTTCCACTGCTGCTAGTACGAGGTGACGCAGGAATGCTTCACCAGCATAGTTTCTCGCGCCACGAGATGCTTGTAAGATCACGGGGCTATCGGTTTCTTGAGCAGCCTGCATGATTGCTTGGATCTGCTCCATGTTATTGACGTTGTATGCGGGGATACCGTAGCTATTTTCAGCAGCGTGATCCAGCAAAAGCCGCAATGGGACGAGTGCCATTAGAAATTCCTCCTATAATTTAAATCTTGAATATTCGATCGATCTCCGTTGGCACTACCGTGCTGGAGGAAGGTCGGCAATTTAATGATTCTTCTTTTAACTAAGGATACTTTACCAAAGATCTGTGAGTGTTGATACTCCCTTGTCAATAAAATTAGTAGGGATGCTGGAATTAATGCCCGATCGAAGCTAAAAAGCGATCGAGCCGTCGTAAAATTGCTGGCTCGATCGCTTTAGTTTTGGATATGGGACGCCCGAGGGTCGAACTCGGGGCCAATCGGTTAAAAGCCGAATGCTCTACCACTGAGCTAGCGTCCCGTTTGGTCTGATTTAAATCAGACCTTTACTAAGATAACATGGACGTTTAAATTTAGGCAAGTTTTATTTTAGTTAAATTTGGCACTAAAAGTAATTTTGCAGTTCAAAGTCTCACCTGGAGCTAGATGCAACAGATCGACACCAGTATTCAAACTGTTGCGGGGAGCCGTCCACGGTTCTAGGCAATAAAAGTCTTTACCCGCCACCGTCCAAAATACCACTGTCCGATAATTGGTACTCGATGTCATCGTCAGGGTAAGCTGTTGGCTGGCATCATTGACCTTCGCGACATTTGCTTTGACATTAGTGAAGGCGGCATCGATTTCTGCTTGGCTAAAACCAAACTTCCCAGCAAAGGGATGAATCTCGCCGGTTTGCTTTTCTTGGTAACTGTCGGCGGGAATCTCAAATCTTAGGCTGTCTTTGGCGGCGGCGGCAAAGTAAGGGTGTAACCCAGTACTAAACGGCATTGGTGTCGCCGACTTGTTGGTATAAGTTTGGTCGATAATTAGATCGCCACCAGCAAGGCGATAAGTAAAGCTGACACTAAAGTCAAAGGGATAAACTTGGCGAGTCTCATCATTGCTGTCTAGCACTATTGTGAGGCTGGCATCAGCATCAGTGGATTGGCTGGCGACTTGCCAAGGTAACTCACGGGCGAAGCCATGTTGCTTGAGCGCGTACTGCGTGCCCAAGAGCGTGTAATGATTGTCTGGCAGATTGCCGCAAATCGGAAATAGAATGGGTATCCCCCCACGGACACTCAGTTTCGGATCGGTAAACCGATCGGCATCCAGATATAGTAACTCGCGATCGCCCACCCGCCAACTAGTTGCAATCCCGCCGCGATCGGGAAAAATAGTGAGAGAACTCTGACTCTGTGTATCATTCAAGACATAAACTGGCTCGATTTGCTGCTGTTTGGTGACAGTAAACATCTGTATTTTTTAGGAGGTAATTTAGGACTTGGTTGTGGTGGAGCGTCGGCTGGAGCTGCTGATTGCGCTATGCTGGTCGATTGCGCTCGATTTGTTCAGCAAACCGACGAGCAAACGGGTATTATAGTTATATAGGCTACACGATCGACGTTCGCAAAATATCGATCGAGTAATTCAAAGCCCCTGTAGTCAGGCGACATCTCATTATTAGTAATGACATTGAATTTTGGATCTGATAATTATCGCTTCAGCCAGAGCTATTGCCGTTGGCGGCACATCTCTACTGAAAACTCGACAAATGCAATCCGCAAATCTTGGGTAGATGCTCACACTAAGTTCCTCAACTAAACCGTGTATGCAACGTGGGCTACGCCCGATCGCATCTAGTTAATTTTGGGAAAGCTAATCTAGCTATTAGTACAACTAGATTTCCACTGCCATTGCCAGATTTATTTGTTTAGGAGAGTTCAAACATGTTACATCGCAAGATCTATCAAATGTGCGAGGAAGGTCGGGAAGTATGTATTTTCCTGAGAGATCAACAACGGTGGATCGAACGTGCGCGCATTACCGACATCGAAGGCGATTTGGTCACCATCCGCTATGAAACTGATGAAGACGATGAAGTCTCCGCTTGGGAAGAAATGGTGAGACTTGAAAGTATTGCGTCCATCAGTCAGAAGCTAGCTTCTGTCTATCGAGGAAATGCCGAGCCGCTGGTTTCCGATGAATGCCATGAATTAGAGCAAATCCGTCCGGCTACTCCTGAAGAGTAAGCAACCAAGTGAGGAGTGATCGGTGTCACTGATAACTCCTCTGCCGATCGGCGGTTGGGTCAATGAAATATATACCTATATTATCAAAAGGGGGATAGCAGAAATTAGTGAGTTATCCCCCTTTTTTTATCATCAAATCCTATGTTCGATCCTCAGTTTGCGCGTGCGGGTGTACTATGGTCGTTAATTATTGAGTTCATTCAGACCGATCGCGGGAGTATTGCCAGCGGACTGGAGAGCTACACTGCTAGGCAATTATTGCGTCATCCACAGCTCGATTCAGGACAGCAAAAACTGCTGACTCATCGATTTGCGATCGAGGGCGAAGTAGATGGCAAAACACCCTTAGAATTATTTCTTGCCAGTCAGACAGATTTAAGCCTTGGGGATCGTCAACTCATCGGTGGTTGGCGGCGGAGCTTTGTCGGGCTACTATCGATCGTGCAAATATTTCCCAATGGTTTAGAAGCCATGAATTGGTTGACTGCCAAGCATTACCGCATTCAGTTTACCGATCTAGACTCCCAAACCGCAATGAGCCGACTCAAAGTCGGGGAAATTATCATCGCGCAGATAAGTCAGATTGCAGGTATTGACTGGGCGATTTTAGCTCCCTGGGTGACTTTGGGAAGATTGGGGCGACCAAAATTAGCCGTTGCCGTCGGTGCTTTTAGACAAAATTATCCACATTATCTCTACAGCGATGCCCCTGACGAATTAGGCGCAGCTTGGGAGTCAGTGGCAGTTTATCACGACAGGTTTGTGGAATTTTTTGGTGCAGATGAAGTTACCCTCCCAGGTGCCAAATTACAAGCGCGGATCGGTGAATTTCAAACCTGGTTGGTGGAAAAGCAACTAGACGCTGCCGGCATCGATAAATCTAAATCGCTCTCTGAGCTAGCCATTGAGGCGGGGGTAGCTGCCGAAGATGTCCAAACGCTCACTAATTCCCTCGAAGTAGCAGCGACTAATTCCCCAGATCCAACCACCCCATCGGGGAAAATGGTATCGCCCCCAGTCGAACTGCCACCCCAACTCAAAGCTGCTGCCGCCGTTACCGCCCTCAGTCATCATTACTGGGGTCAAATGTTTTTAGTCGATTATCCACGTCTCAAGACGCTCCTGACCCCCGCAGAGCCGCAATATCTCCCTACGGATCTGAACTTTGTTCGCAAATGTCTAGCCGATCCGCTATTAAATACAGGGGTGTGGCAGCGGCTAGCGGCAGAGTTTCCCCATCAATTGCAAACGGCGATCGGTCAAGCTCTGGAGCTGCCAAATTTTAAGTTGTCAACAGATTTAGATTCAATCTTAATTAAATTTAATAAACCATTGCAGCCGGATCTCCCCGATCTTGCCAGCGTTCCCATCCACCTCCACGAACTGTTCCAAGCCGCAGTTCGAGAGGTCAGCAAAGATCGAGCTAAGTCCAAGTCAGTACCTAAAAAAGGCGGCTTTGGAGCTAAAAGTTAAGAATTACTTAAACGCTAAATCTGTAACTAAGCGATCGGTTAAAATAGAGAAAACCGATCTCCAAGGTGCATCCAATATTTAATTAAAATCGGTAAGATCGAAGTATCAAGCTAAACTTTAGAGATGGAGGATTAAGGCTATGGGTGGTATTATTGGTTGGGCAGTATTAGGATTAGTAGCTGGCGCGATCGCCAAGATGATTTATCCTGGGAGTCAAGGTGGTGGATTGTTTGCCACAATGGCATTGGGATTAATCGGTGCATTTGTTGGTGGTAGTTTATATACCCTAATAACGACCGGAAAGATTGCTCTAGGTGCGATAAGTGGTGCCGCTTTACTGCCGTCATTACTATTTGCAGTACTAGGATCGATGGTAGCAATTTTCATCTGGGGTTTAGTGACTAGAAACGCCTGAATAATCGATCGTAATTATCTATATTTTAAGTACGAGTAGCTGGATCGACCGATTTCACCTAGAGGTCGATCCAGATATTTTGAGTGATTCGAGTCAGATCGATTGCCACACACTAGCTTTGCTAAATTTTAGCAACCGATCGATAATTGAGGGCACGCTCACAAAATGACGATTATCAGCATCCCCACTCTCAGCAGAACCTAAAGATGTGGATTGCCGATCCTGGAGTAGCAACATAGATGGACAATAGACATTCCCGATCGAATGCATTCAGGGTAAAATAAAAGTTGGAACAATTTTTCGACCTTGCACAAGTACTGCTAAAGCGATCGAAAAAAGACGAAGCTTCCAGTTCTATGGAGCTACCTTGAGTGAACAATAATAGTCCTAACTTATTTCAAGTCAATCTACCTCGGTTTCAATCCTGGCTGACGATTGTGGCGATCTGCCTGCTATTGGGTAGTCTAGGATTAGGCTGGATCGTCAAATCAGCACTGATTGTAGTGGCATTGACGATCGTTACTCCCATTGTCGGATTTTTGGGCTTCTTTTGGTGGCTGCGCCGCAGTATCGTCCAGGCTCAATGCCCAGTCTGCAATTACCAGCTTCAAGGCATCAATGGTAGTGAAATTCAGTGTAACAACTGTGGTGAACTACTCAAAGTCGAGCGGGGACAATTGATGCGGGATACCCCACCAGACACGATTGATATTATTGCTGTCGAAGTCAGTCCAGAATAGAGTCTTGAACTAGAAATTAATTTTGGCATGTCTATCTCGATCGTCAGTCACTTTTCGTAGCGTCGCTAGCTGAATCTCGATCGACCCTCATTGATAATTTAGATTTAGAATTGAGCCACAAAAGCATCAGCCCGAAACTTCACCCGCCTGCTGCTTCCCCCCAACCTTAAACCTCCACCTGCATGACTACCCCAGAACCCCAAGATTGGCAAAGCCGCGTCCGAAATTTGAAGATCGAAATCGAACGTGCGACATCTGGCTCCGCTCCCCTCAAACAAATTGACGTTGATGCCTCCAGTTTCGGGATGAATGCACTCCAACGTGGCTACCAACAATTTATGAATTGGTTTAATGGGATTCCATCTAGTGGTAAGCTACTGGCGATCGCCGGTGGTGGACTATTAAGTTTGACCCTGATCAAAACCGTTTTTCAACTCATCTCGTCTCTCATCACCCTCTCTGTTTTCGGCACGATCCTCTACTTAGTCTACCGATTCTGGATTTTGCCCAAGAGTAACGATCTCTAAATGATGGTTGGGGTAGCTAATCGTTTGGTTAAAAATCAGCCCAAAAAAAGTGAGGATCGCTCCTCACTTTCAAATTATAGTTCCTGATTCAAATCAGCCGAGTTCAGAGGCGATCGACCCAGTTAGGTAAATTCCTAACTGGGCGCGGAGCTAGCTCATCACAGCCTCTTCTGGGTGCAGTAGCGTGGATAATTGTTTGACACCGCGTTGGAGGTGACGGGTTACAGTCATCGGGCTGACACCGATTCTTTTGGCTGCTTCTTTGCGCGGTAATCCTTTGATATAGACAAATTCGATCGCTTGCTTCGTTTTCGATTCGAGTTCGCCAATCGCCCCTTCCAATTGCTGGCGTTCTTCTTCGAGATATTGACGTTGTTGTTCGCGAGTATCTGGTAAGCTGTCGCCCAGAGTCACCGGACAATCGAGCATTTGTCCGACTGTTGCATCCAAACTGAGTGCTTGACGATTGTGTTCGGCGGCTTGAGTATCGCGCCATTCATTGACCGATACATTCAATACTGCGGCGATTTCTTCATCCCGAACCTTTCTACCCAATTTAGCCGTGAGTTGCTGACGGACTTTTTCACCTTCTTTTTGGAGTTCTTGCCAACGACGGGGAATCTTCAGGACACTGCTCTTATCGCGGAGGAAGTGTAGGACTTCGCCTCTAATGTAGGGAACGGCAAAAGAACTAAATGCACAGCCTTGGTGAGGATTGAAGCGTTCGATCGCGCGAATCAAGCCGAGATAACCAATTTGTTCCAAATCTTGATAGGGTTCTGCACATTGACGACCGATCCGGTGGGCGATTTGTCTGACGAGACCAGCATTCAACAATACTAATTGATTGCGAACTTTGACGCTGGGCTGTTGATAGTAGTTCATCAACAAAGAGATCGATTCAGAATGAGCAGAGACCTGAGTAGCCATCGTGTTAGCAACCTTAGATAAAGATAGATGCTGTGTAATTGATGCTATTTGCGATCTATCCGATCGAAATGGGCATAATCACAACAGGAGGTTCGGACATTGGAAACGGAATCGGTAGAGAATCAAGCTGCGGTCTGGATACCGTGGGTTTGTTTGCTCCACTGCTACATTGTTCTCTACACCACCCAATTCCCAACAGCGTCGATCCACGGAAATACTGTGGAGTGTCTTTTGGTTAAGTGCGTAGATTTACGTACAGCTAGGTACTACAGCGTAGATACATCAACAAAAATGTGCGATCGCCTGCCGCACGACTTTAGCCACTACAGATCTCAATTTGCCCAAACAGCAGTGATTCTCGACACCGCTCCAACTAATTTTTTTAGCAATCAGTCATCGTCGAGGAACATAATTTACCCAAGCAAGAGGTAAATATTTCAGGTAAACTAGTAGTCTGTCAACCTTATATCCTCCGCTCGTTCAGAGGAGGCAGAAACTATGGTCAAAAAAACTGAAGCCTCAAAAACAGAGTCAGCAGTAGTCGCCGAACCAAAATCTGGTTTTAACCCGGTGCAACTGATCCAAGATAGTAAAGCCGAACTTACCAAGGTAATTTGGCCGAACCGTCAGCAACTGATTAGTGAATCTCTGGCGGTCATCGCGATGGTGACTTTATCAGCGACCACGATTTATCTGGTCAATAATTTGTTTAGTTGGGCTGCTGGCAAGGTATTTGTATGATTTCTACAGATGAATTAGACGATGACGACTTTCAAGAGTCCGATTCTAAAAGTAAAACTCAAGAACCAGCCCGTTGGTACGCCGTCCAAGTCGCCTCTGGTTGTGAAAACCGTGTCAAAATCGATTTGACCCAGCGGATTCACTCGTTTGGCATGGGCGAACGCATCTATCAAATCGAAATCCCCCAAACTCCCACCATCAGACTCAAAAAAGATGGTACCAAGACTCCCGCCGAGGAAAAAGTTTTCCCTGGCTATGTATTGGTGAGCATGTCGATGGATGATGATGCGTGGCAGGTAGTCAAAAACACCCCCAACGTCATCAACTTCGTCGGCTCAGAGCAAAAACGCGGCTACGGACGCGGACGCGGACACGTCAAACCGCTACCACTTTCGCGTGGTGAAGCAGATCGGATTTTCAAACAAGCTCTCGAACAAGAGCCAGTAGTGAAGACAGATCTGACCGAAGGCGATAAAATAATGGTGATGTCTGGTCCCTTTAAGGACTTTGCAGGTGAGGTCGTAGAAGTAAGCCCCGAACGGAGTAAACTGAAAGCCTTGCTCTCTATCTTCGGTAGAGACACCCCCGTAGAACTCGAATTCAACCAAGTCCAAAGACAGGGCTAATAAAACAGATCTAATGGCAAAGAAAGTAGTCGCAATTGTTAAGTTAGCACTCAACGCTGGTAAAGCTAACCCCGCACCTCCAGTCGGCCCCGCATTGGGTCAACATGGTGTGAATATCATGGCATTCTGTAAGGAATATAATGCCAAAACCGCCGAGCAAACTGGTACAGTCATCCCAGTTGAGATTTCGATCTTTGAAGATCGGAGTTTTACATTCGTACTCAAGACACCTCCTGCTTCGGTACTGATCAAAAAAGCCGCTAAAATCGAAACTGGTTCCAACGAACCTAATAAGAAAAAAGTCGGTCAAATTACAACAGCACAATTACAAGAAATCGCGCAAACTAAATTGCCCGATCTCAATGCCAATGATATCGACGCAGCCATGAAAATCGTTGCTGGCACCGCCCGCAACATGGGTGTGGCAATCGTTGACTAGTATTTTATCCACCATATTTGGGGGAGAGGTCGAGCCTCGCTATTTACCCCAGGAGCAATCATGACCAAAAAGTATTCGCGTCGTTATCAAGAATTGGCTAAAAAGATCGAGACTCGGGCTTACGATCCCCTCGAAGCCATGAAGTTGGTGAATGAGACAGCAACTGCTAAATTTGCTGAATCTGCCGAAGTTCACGTCCGTCTGGGTATCGATCCTAAGTATACCGACCAACAATTACGGACGACGGTAGCTTTACCCAAAGGTACCGGACAAACCATCCGCGTCGCCGTCATCGCCCGTGGTGAAAAGGTGGCTGAAGCGACCGCTGCTGGTGCAGATCTAGCTGGTTCGGAAGAACTAATCGCCGAAATTCAAGGCGGGATGATGGACTTCGATCTATTGATTGCCACTCCCGATATGATGCCGCAAATTGCCCGACTAGGACGAGTTCTCGGTCCACGCGGTTTGATGCCTTCGCCCAAAGCTGGTACAGTAGCAACCGATCTCGGTGCCGCGATCGCGGAATTCAAAGCAGGTAAACTAGAGTATCGTGCCGACAAATCCGGCATCGTGCATATCCTCTTTGGTAAGGCTGCATTTGCCCCTGAAGACCTCCTCACCAATCTCAAGGCATTCCAAGAGAGTATCGATCGCAACCGTCCTTCTGGGGCTAAGGGACGCTTCTGGCGCAGTATGTATGTCTCGGCAACGATGGGACCTTCGATCGAAATCGATATCAGTAGTCTCCGCGACATGAAAACTGAATAATTAGTAAATAAATCGATTATTTACATGCGAACAGGAGAGCAAGGGCAAATCAAGAAATGAATTGCCCTTGCTCTTTTTTTAAGATCGGAAGCTCGCGATCCTCCCAAAATATATCGCTAAGATCTCTAAGAGTTGCTTTGTCCAGTGATATAGTTCATGACAATATCAAACTTATTGCCGATCTCCCTTAACTCCGATCTCATTGCACTTACTTCACCCTCAAGCCTGTCAAATCTTTGATTAACAATACCTTCGAGTGCATCGATCTCGTCATATACCCTGTCGAAGGATTCATTCAAGCTCCGAGCTGGCATCTGGCTTGTCTCTAACCGCTCTACCCTCCAGCTCAAATCCCTAAAGCGGCGGTTGATTTCTCTTTGGGAGTCATTTGGTTCGTT
>JBBRVB010000002.1:0-43523 GCA_038247275.1 Chroococcales cyanobacterium | reverse complement strand
TGACAGGCAGGTACGAGTGCAGGACTGGCAAAACCTGCATATCCCAATTCCAGAAGAGTTATCACCGACGATCCACATTGATGATTTTGCCAGTATTGAAATAATTAGTTTGCCAGAAGGTCGATCTGGATCGGCTGAATTTAGCTTAGAAAATCTCCGATCTGTAGCACAAACGCTCTTGCACATCGGTCAGATGGAGATGCCGGAGTTAGAAAGTTGTTTGAATGAGTATTTAGCGATGACTAATCCTGAAGTTGCTCTAATTGCGATGAGTATGGTTGAGAGTAAGTATCCACAGGTATTCGACCTGCTAAGGCAGCACTTCGCTATCGATTAAACCGATCGAGGTAAATTTTTTCCAACTAGCACCAAAAAACCCGCCGAATGTCGATGGGTGTCTTTTTTGCGGTCAAAAATCGATCTAATATGGAATTGTGTTGGGTTGCGGATGTAAGCATGGCGGAAAAATTAAAAGTAATCAAAGTTGAAACCACGCTCCGGTTTGAGGGATTGCCCTCAGCTAGAGAAATCCCGAACAAAAAGGTTAAAGTGCAGTTACCTCAAGCAGGTGGCACGATCTTCACTGTGATTATGAGTACGAGAAGCTGGCGCAGAGCTAAAGCTAGTGCGGCAGAATTTGTAAACTGGTCTGGAATCATCACGTCTGAAGATCTCAGCAAAAATGAGCATGGTTGGAGACTCTCAGAAGCGGGTGTCAAGATTCTGGAGACGGAAGTTAAACAGCCAGAGGAAGAGATCGAGCCAGTTGAGTTACCAGATCCGAATGCGATCGAACCAAAAGTATTAAAAGTCGATACCAAGATTAGATTTGCGGGACTGCCTAAAGCCAAACCAATGCCGGATAAAAAAGTTAAGGTTCAATTAACCCGCGAAGAAGATGGGGTAGTCTTCTCAGCTTTTCTAAATGCAAAAACTTGGCGTAAAGCTGAAGCTGATGCCAAAGAATTTAAACACTGGGTAGGTGTAATCTCTGGGAGATTTGGCACAAATGAGCAAGAAGCGGAATTGATGGAGGCAGGTGTCAAGATTTATGAAATGGAATCCTTACCACCGAAGAAAGAAGAGGAATTAGTAATCGAGAGCTAGGAATCTACTGTTTCACTTCTAGCTTTTTCACCTCGCCAATACCATCCGATCTTCAGGGTCGGCTCCGGCGTATTCTCCCTCACCCGACCGCAGAGGGTCGTGCAGGATATCAAAGGCATCAGAGATGTATTTGAGAAAAATCACCCCCAAGACGATGTGCTTGTAATCAGCCGCATCGATATTCTTGCGGAGCTTATTGGCGGTCTTCCATAGTTTCCAATCGAACGAGTCCGAATTATTCTGCTTTGTTGCTACTGCCATCTGGAATTAGTCGATCGACACGCCCAGAGCTTAATATCGCACAGATCCGATCGTTCGGTTAATTTTCTACATTCGATCGAGAACCGATCGCCAAGATACAGACAAGTATCATCTTCAAACTAGCAGTTATACTAAAACATTTTAAAATTTGACAGTTTTAAAAATTACTTAATCGTTAGCGAACTTTTCTATTGTCTTCAGTATTTAAAAACTAACAATGTATAGTAAGTTACCAGCAAGTACTTATGCTTTGATATAATAAAAGAGTAGCAACTAAGTTAGTTACTACCCAAATCTAAAATATTTCACTGACTATTGTAGATGAAGTTGCAAGCAAATCATATCCTTGGGTGTAGCGGTACTCTCTGCCAGCGCACCAAGAAAAAGAAATTGAAAAATGGCAAGATTCAAGAATATCCAATAGTTATAGGAGAGCGCGATCGAAACAATATTATTCATTGGTTCTGGCATTTAAGTTTCAAGCTCAAACAAACAGATGGCAGTTTTAAATCTTCTACCGTTTCCGTCAGATCGAAACAAGTAGAAGCGATTCAAAATTTCATTGCAAATAATATTCAGTTAGAGGCAATCTTGAGCTATTTACAAAGTTGCAAGTAATTACTTGCAACTAACTAGACTTTAACAGTCGCCCACATATCCTCTGCTTAATTTAAAAGCCAGATTTATGATACCTATATTTTTTTAGCATCAAATCCATAAGATTTAAGAACGTTATTTTAGTTCCAAGTAATTACTTGGAACTAGAGAAAGTTAATAAATAATTACGTCATTTGGCGTAATTATTTATTTTATTATGCCTGCCGGATCGAATATTTTTCATTATCCTTGGGACAAATTTTAAGCAGCTTCTTAAAGCTTCGATTTCTTAGATCTACTTTTCCGTGGCTTTAGCTCGCTTGCAGCTCTGCACATCGTAGGGATACTTACTTCCAGCCCAGTTTTTTCTTTTAAAATCTCACAGTATCGCGCCAGAGTTTCGTTTGGCTGTTCCTGAAACATTTTTCGCAGCAGTACTGTATGAGATTTTAAGATGCTTCTGCTTGACTGCTTTGACTCTGTTGCGTTCGTCAAGCCTTCCCGCTCTTTCGTGACATACTTTTGCACGATATTCTTGGATACTCCAATTCTTTTAGCCACAGAGCGCATCGTGCTTCCAGGCTCGTTATAGGCACTAACAATTTTTGATACTAAGTCTGGAGAAAAAGATCGCATATTCTTGTCCCTCGTTAATTGAAAATTTAAGTTGTGCAACGCGCTCGGCAACAATTGACTTCACCATTTTTTAAAGGTAAAGTACGATTCATCAAACACTAAATTTCGATCGAATACTACCTACATTAAACAGTTAGCGATTACCTGTCAACTCAAAATCGAGTTGACATAAGTTTGAAAGAGAATTAGTGCTTGGATATTTTGTAAATCTAAGCTATTCGCTCATTTAGAGCGGTATTTACTTGAATCATTCGAGTCACAGTTTATATTTTTAAAATCAAAGTGTGTCATTATGAACTACATCAATTCACTCAATAAATCTCGAAATAAGACTTCTTGGAAACAAATTCGCTACGTCTTAATTGCATTTTTCACTTCGATCGCTTGGGGATGGAACTTAGCCCCTAAAGCTGATGCCGCCCCAATCTATGATTCTTTCGTAACCGTATCGATTACCAAAATTACAGCGATAATGGCTGGATTTCCAGTTGCAGGCCCAATATTTACACTTCTTTTTACTGCGATTGTCAATCTGATCCCTTGGGCGGTACTGCTGATGGTCGGTGGTATTGTCATCTGGCAAGCTTATCTGGGATATCAGGAATACGATCGAGAAAACTTTTCTGGAGTAGTTAAACCGATGTTAAATATCATCGTAATCGTAATTCTTGTCATCGCGACAGATCGGATTGTAACCTTTATATTCACAGGTGCATAATTCTTGAACTAATATTCAATACTTGTAACGATTTTTGCCAGATTATATGGAAAGAAAAACAAGAGTCGAAGTCAATAGAGCATTAAGACGCAGGGCAAAGATGATGGGCATTCCTCGCGATGTCGCGATCGTTTTAGCTTTAATCGTGGTTTTCTGTCTATTTCTAGGATACTTGAAGGTTCCAGGTAATGTCGTTACAGCTATTTTCGTCACTCTATTTTTCACAGCCATACTTTCCCTAAAAGACGGAATGGCAGACGTACTAGCTAGAAACAGAGATCCCAAAAATTACACCAGAGGGTGTTTAGACTATCGATCGCCACTTCCAGATTCAACTCCTCAGTTTATAACCCGCCGCATTAAGAAATAGTAGCTGACATATTGTTTGTAGCCGTTCTCGTAGGTTATTTACTTGGTTTGAATCCTTTAATTTATGGATCGTTTATGAAAAATAATAAAAGCAACAAGTCCCCAAAACCAAAGCGAGAACTTAGAAAAATCAAGCACAAAGGTTTGGACAAAAAGAAGAAGCTGCTTTACCTCCTGGAAACCTCTACACATTTGCAAAGTATCATCAACTATACTCTGCCAAATGGGACTCAAGTTGGTGCTTTATTGATGAACGTCAGCGATAAAGTAGACTATCCAGAATATAAATTGCGATTTATTTGGGAATGCCCAGGCATTCACGACGACTTTGGCGAAGTAGCAGCTACATCTATCCTTAACTCAATTTCATCTTTAGGGCACGAATTACCGATCGGCGAGAAGTTGCGCGTTGAATTTCAATCATTCTGCGATCGTCGCGATCGGCTCAACGAATTAATCGCTCAATTTGAAACTGCCTCGCCCCAATCTCAGCAGTTAATCGCTGAGGAAATGGTGATTTTGCAAAATCTCGACACTAGCGGTCAACGTCGCCCTCACAAAGTATTCTTGATGGGCACTTTTACCCCTAATTTGGGAACGCGAGAGCAAAAACTCATCGAGAAAGTTATCAAATTCGGCAGTCTTTGGTATCACAGGTTATCAGGGGCAATTGAAGAAGTTCGCCAACAGGCGATCGATGCGATTCTCCTAAATGCCTACGAGCAGGGCTTTTTTGAGTGGTCGAATTTATTTAGAGATAAACTTCAGCTCAAAGCCACTCCTTTATCTGGTGAAGAAGTCTGGCAGCATTGCTGGAAGGAACTAAATCGGTTTAACGATCGGGCAGAAGGACTCGAACCGGAGCCAGCACCACAACTAATCGAATTCAATTTGCAAAAAGGGACAGTCGGCGAAAACGTGCGGACGCGACTGCATCCAACTACTGTAATGATGCGCTATCCTTCTGCCGTTCCCTCTTCTAACCGCGACCATGTAAAAGTCGATCGACGGCATGTCGGCAGTCTGCTTCTAAAACTTCAACCCAAAGTCTTTGAAGAAGCAGGTAATGAGTCGTATCAAGAAGTTCAACTACGTTATCTATCGAATTTGATGGCAATCGGCTCGGCTTCCGATTATCGAATCGTGCTAGAGCTATCGCGTCCCGAAGAATTCGGCGTTCGCTACAATAACCAGCAACTCATCCGCCAGAATCATTACCGCAAGAAAGACATAGAGGAAAAAGGAAAAGTTGTTGACGTTTTGGCAGACGAGGAAATGAAAGAAGCCCTCGAAACAGAGAGGATGCTAATTAGTGGCGATACGAGTGTTGAATTTTCGCTCTGTATGTTTGTTTATAGAGAAACTTTAGAGCAAATGCACTTTGCCGCTCGTGACTTTAGCTCGCATTTTCGATCGCCAGCAATCCTGCTACTGGAAGTAGATACCTCTGATTCGCTGTGGGTATCGTCGCTACCATTTTATGCTAAATCGATGTTAGTGGATGTCCGAGACAGACGCGATCGCGAACGCCCTGAAATCGTTGCTGCCTATTTTCCATTAGTAACGACAGTTAATGCTCACAAATCTGGAATTGAATTTATTGCCAACAAAGGGGGTTCGCCCGTTTATTTCGATCCCTTTACACACATGGGACACACTGCAATTTGGGGTAAAACTCGATCCGGTAAAACCTTGTTTGCAGCGTTCAACATTCACAAATCACTAAGTCAAGAAATTCCGGTAACGATTCTAGATCAGCCGCCGACAAAAGAAGCGAGTTCGTTTGAAGCGTTTACCAAACACATGGACGGGGCCTACGTCGATGTTTTCAATGATTCCCTTAACTTCTTTGAAACTCCTCTCCTGGCTGAAGATATCGACCCCGATACTCGTCAGGATATGAAAAGGCAGAACGAAGATTTTATCCTCCAAATTCTGACTTCAATGGTGTTGGGCTGGAAGGGCGAACTTCCCGGAGTGAGCAGCACTAAAGTAATTTCGATGCTGACAACCGCGCTCAAAAACTTCTTCAAAGACGAGCGGATTTTGATTCGTTACGAACGCGCCATCAACGGGGGCATTGGCTCTAGAGCTTGGCAAGATTATCCGGTGCTGTCTGACTTTAAGAAGTTTTGCACGATCGAACGAATCGATCTCAAAGATGCAACTCCTAGCGATCTCGATACTCTAAGCACGATCCAGCAGCAGATCCAACGGTGGATCGACGGCTCCTACGGTAAGACTATAAATTCTCCCAGTACCGTAAAACTCGACAGTCCCCTGATGACGATCGCGATGCGTGGGGTCAGCAATAATGACGACGCGGCGGTATTTGGCACCATCATGTACGCAGCGGCAATGCGGCGAGCCATCGGTTCGGCAAAAAAGAAGGGTTCTCTACTATTTATCGACGAAGCTTCGATTACCTTCGATTTAGCTCCGCTCTCACTCTGTGTCGGTCGAGTTGCAGCCAACGGACTCAAAGCGGGAATGCGCCTGATGATTGCTGCACAAGAGCCGAGCAGCGTGTTTAATAGCGCGGGTGGCAAGAAAATTAAGGACGCACTTTCATACCACCTCATCGGCAGAATTGGCGATAGTCTCTCTGAATATTGCGATCCCGAATTGCTAGGAGTCCCCGAAGCATTGGCATTAAATAATGCCAGAAAAGATTTTGAGCCAGACAAAGCCACTTGCTCTAGCCAGTGGTTGCTCAAAATAGACGATCGGTTTACTCCCGCGCGAGTATACCTCCCGCCCTCGTTGGTGGCTCTGACAGCCAATAATATCGACGAGCAGCAGGAGCGTAAAGCACGCATGGCAGAGCAAAACGGTCGGCTCGAACAACTAACCCTTACCCATTAAGAGGAAGATTTTGAAGAAACATTCATTATTACTAACGATCGCAGGGAATATCATCTTGCTTGGTACCGCGATTTCTGGAGCCAGTGCTGCACAGTTACAGCCACAAATGGTGCTTCCAGAGTCGTTGGCGCAGCCTCCCGAAACGGGAATCGCTCCTGGCAACATTATTGTAGATCCTGCCAGTCCACCGCCAACATTCAACCCCCAAGGCATTCAGTCGATCCTATCCAATCCTGGCAATCTTTCCAATGTCTTTGGCGGCATTCTCGCTGCATTCCCAGGGCTAGATCCGAATATTGCTTCAGCTCTAACAACTGCATCGCAATATGCACCGATCGCTCAAAGCGTCCTAGCGGGACAGGCACCTACCCTAGCACAAATCGGACAAGTTGCAGGGGGGATGAATGGTGGTACTGGAATTGGGATTAACTTTGGTGCCTGGGGACTGGATTCAGGAGGTCAAATCCAAGCATTGAATCCAGATGGCAGTGTCAAAACCGACGACCCGACAGGCAAAATGATTGCTTATCAGGCTTCTAACATGCTTAACGGCAAAGGTTTCGACACCAAAGCTGTCATCGCTCAATTGGATTTAGCTAAAGCTAAGTCTGGATCTAGTGTTGCCGAAGCCAATCGCCAAAGTACCAACAAAGCAGTTTCCTCCATTATGAGTGCGACTGGCAATGCTAGTAATTCCGCATTGGCGACTGGTGCCGCCCAAGCCAACATCAGTGCTACGGCAGGAAGCAGTTTTAACCGCATGGGCGCGATGAATAATATGCTCTCCCAAAATCTGATCGTGGGTACCAATGCAAATACTATCGGTCTTGGTCTTTTATCTCAAGGAGAAAACCAAGCCAAGCAAAACGCTCTGGTACAACAGCGGAGTATCGCCGAGGACGAGCAAAAACGAGTGGATGCAGATCTCGACGATCTCCAAACTAAATATCTAGAAGCTAGCAAGTTAAAAGCTCGCGCGGCTTGGTGTCACAGAAGTAATACCTGTTGGTTGTAATCGGTAGTGTTTAATAAGATCGAAATCTATTTAAGATATTTTCTCTATGTAAATATCTTAAATAGATAAATAAGCTTTGATTATAGAACCCACATTTATTATGCTTACCGATTTTCATCACATTACATTTTTAGCAGCAACCGATCCTGCTGTAATTGCCGATCAGTATCAAGCAGCTTTGAATAAAATCATCGCAATGTTCATCACTGGGGATGCTGCATCGATGACCGATACTTTTTGGGAGGCAATCGTAGATCCTTGTAAATTTCTTGCTGGAATTGGTGTATTGTTTTGGCTGATACCGATTCTGCCAGATCTATCTTTAGATAACATTAAAAACCATCTGCTTAGGATTTTTATGTTGCTGTTTATATCATTTATATTCGCCAATCATGCTTACGGAGCGCGCGTTTTTGCTATCGGTAATTATGCGATGATTAAAGGGATAGATAGTACGATAGCATCGAACCTAAAACTGCTTGGAGATGTCAATGCCGATCTTGCAAATCTTAAAATTGACAATAAAAAGATTAAGGACATCAGTAATCAAATCCAAACTTGTATCAAAATACCGAAGACAATCGCCGATCCCGACCCCGCTAAACCAGGAAATGTAATTCCAAATCCAGTATACGTCCAGTGTGGTAAAGATGTGAAGAGGATGGTTGTAGAGGCTAAACTATCGATAAATAACCCAGAAATTGTCGCAGAATTAGCTAATACCGAAGCTAAACTAAATGCGCTCGTTGATTCCTATGATTACAATAGTGCCTGGAATCAGTTTGTTACTTTTGTAAACGATCCCGAAAAATGGATACGCAATAATCTTTTCGGGTCTATTCTAGATGCTTGGTCTTATGTCATCAATCAATCAGTCGATGAAAGTTTTATTTTATCCATTCTTGCTTTACCGATTTCACTTGCATTCTCATTTATAAATACCAAGCCATTTGAGATTTGGTTTGCTTCATTATGGGGATTGGGCATATTCAAGTTTTCATTAACGATTCTAAGTGGTTGCGTTGCATTTATTAACGCAAACTTAGTTGGTAGCGTACCAGTCTTTGGCTTGGAGTTAAGTTATGCCATCGGCGCACCAATAATTGCTGGAATAATTGCCAAAGGTGGCGGAGATGGTCTTTTAGCACTAATGGCTCAGGTATCAAATGAGTTAACCGGACTGATGAAACCTGCAACTAATAAGTAACTCATAAAAAATTATAGCATCTGCCATTAGACTGTCACTTTACTGTTAAACATGATGAAAGTCAGACAAATTTCAAATTTTATTCCTCCTAGCGATGAGCCGTCGTCAGCAATAGTTCTTGACAAGGAAATTGCCGATTCGCCACAGGCGACGCTACGCGAACGACAGGAAGAATATCTTGTAGATAGTTCGGCAACAATTAGCTCGAAAAATATCATTACTGGCTGGAAGATTGCCACCTTCGGGCTGCTCGTTTTAAATGCTCTTTTTGGAATAACGATTATCGGCATGTTATTTGCCGCTATCTCGCGATCGATGCCGACATTCATTACTCGTGGTAATGGTGAAACAGAAACACTCGAATTTTTTACGGGAAACGATCGCTCGCCGACTTTAATAAAATTCTTCGCTCAAAAAACCATGAGCGGTATTTATACGTGGCGAAATACCTTACCGGAACAAGGCAATATTCCCGATCCTGGTATTGCTGTTGAGGGCGGCAGAAAAATTCCGACTACTGCATATCGCTACACTCTTGCCTTAGAGCCAGAATTTGCGAACAGTTATCGCAAAGAATTAAGCGAACTGCAATCGATCGTGCAAGGAAATGGCAATAGTGGGGTGCAGACGGCATACATCGTCGAGCAAATTGGCGAGCCAGAATCTTTAGGCTCTGGTAAATGGAAGATTAAAGTTGCTGGTACTCAATTAATTGTCAACAACAACAAAGAGCAGCCGAGAAAACTAAATATTAACGTCGAGATGATCGTCAGAGCCGTGGTACCACCACTTTTATCAGAGGTTACTCGTAAATATGAAGATATCGGCATTGCTAAAGCCGCTCAACTAGCTCGCGCCGAAGGCTTAGAAGTTATTTCGATTACAAACATCAAGTAAATTATTTACCCTACAACATCAAAGAATAGTTATATGTCACAGCAAAAGTTAACCCTCGAAGAAGTGTCTAAAAATATGGGAATACAATTGCCAAAACCTGGCGATCTATCACCAGAATCGCAAAATAAACCTGCCAGTGCAGCAGATCTACAAGAAGACTCGCAGCCGCCAGAAAAAAATCCAAAGCTTCAGATCCTATTAATTGGATTGGCACTGTTTAGTACTCTAGGCATTGGAACTATGCTCTTATTGTGGGGTTTAGGCAGCGCGACAAATCCGCAAGTTGCCAAAAAACCGGATTCTCTATCGAGCGAACAAGCTGTTAAATCGACTCCCGAACAGCAAAAAGAAGTTGCGGACTTAAAAACTAGGCTGGTGATGGAGCAGCAAAAATCAGAAGCAGCAAGACTCACCGCAGAGCAAGCCAAGGCTTCATCGCCAAGTCCAACCCCCAGCTCTCCGGCATCGACAACTCCTCCAGTTGCTACTGCTACGGCAACCAAGTCGGTCGAGAAAATGCAGCCTTCAGACAGCGACAAGGCAATGCTGGCATCTTTGCAACAGCAAAAACAACAGGAAACAGCTCAGTTAGCATCTTTGCAACAGCAAAGACAACAGGAAGCAGCTCAGTTAGCATCACTGCGCCAATCTCGCCAACGAGAGGCATCACAGCCCATCGCAGCTCGCCCTCAGCCAGCTAACGAAAAAAGTCAAGCCTTACTCCGAAGCCAGCGAAATGGAAATATAGCAAGGGTTTTTACGCCACAACCCGCAAGAGTCTTTCAAAGAAATCAGATCGCCGCCACAGCTCAAACACCCAAAATTATCCAACCTACAGTTGCTCCACAACCCAGACTCGACTGGGAGCAAGCATCAAGCCTAGCTAATTATGGCGGTACTCCTATTGCTGAGTCCACCACTAAGCCCACAGATCGCTCGTTCGCACTTACTGGAGGCAGTGCCATGTCGCCCATTCTCCGCTTACCCGTCGGTCAAGTAGTCTCTGGAAAGCTGGTCACACCTTTTTACACGTTGATTTCTGATGGGGGAGGGATGTCTCAAAACGCAAAAGCTTCTGCAACAGTGACGATTGACAAAGCGATCGAGGTCGGCTCTGGCTGGCATCTACCCGTCGGCACCGCGATCGAATTTGAGTTGCAGATTGCCGATAACGGGATGATTCAGGCAGTATCAAAAAAAGTTACTTACGGCAATACTGAAATTTCGATCCCGCCAGGAGCATTCAGTATTACTGGTAACGACAACCAACCTCTGTTCGCCCAAATAAAAGAAGTTAACGGTTCTCAGCTTGCCGCAGCCGATACTCGTGCTGCAATCTTCGGTGGTGCTGCTGAAGTCGGTAACGTTTTAATTAATAGTGGCAATAGCAGTTCTGTCACCGTAGGACTCGGTACGACGATCGCGACGCAAAATAATGGCAGCCCCAACATTCTAGGTGCTTTATTTAAAGGTGCCTTTAGTCCGATCGCTCAATCTCAAGTCAACCGTGCAAACACTCTTGCTAATAAAGTGGACAAGATGAGTAAAGTCGGCTACTTACTACCTGGTACGCCCATGCGCGTGTATGTCGCCCAAGCTGCAACGTTTCAAATCCCCACCGACACCAGTAATACTTCTCAAACGCTAAGTTTGACCCAAAATTACCAACCCACTCCAGTGCCAAAGGTCGCTCGATTGGATAACTCAGCTACTTCATTAATTGTAGAAACACCAACAGATCCAGCAGTAATTCAATCGGTCACTAATTCTGGTGGATCGAATGTTGTTGCACCCAATCCTTTCTACGTTTCTCCATTCCAAAAACCGACCGCATCGCCTCAGTATATAGGAACTCCAACCCAGCCGTCGATCCAGCCTCCAGCGATCGATTCTAACTACACGACTGCCCCTACTCAACCTCCAGCGATCGATCCCAACTATACAAACGTTCCCACTCAACCACCAGGAACTCCAACTCAGTCATCTATCCAGCCTCAAGCTGCGAATCCTGATTATACAACCGTTCCTACTCAGCCACCAGGAACCCCAGATCGGTCATTTACCCCTCAGCCGCCTACTATCAATCCTAATTATCCGTCTGCTCCAACTCAACCGATAACAGTACAGACTTCCCAAGGCAATTATGTTATTAAGTAAAATGCCAGCTTTGGTATTAGTTTCACTTTTATTTTCTACCGCTATTGCTAGAGGAGGTACGGTGTCATTACAAAGAGATCTAGTAATTGCAAATGTATCCGAGAATACAGGACAATTACTCGATTGGTCGGCAACCGATCGCCGGATCGAGAGGATATTTTTTGACAATCCCGAACGCTTCCGAGATTCATTTGTAATTACTACAGATGGTTGCACTAATAATAAATGTATCAATGCTTCACTGTTAAATATTAGTGCCCGTCCTGGCGGTCGTTACCCTAATGGTTCGCTCAAAGTGATCCTCAACGATCGTGCGGGTAGAAAGCGCGTTTTGAAAGTGAATGTAGTTAAGGTCAAACAGGTTGACGATAGCGTGATGACATTTTCACCCGTCGCGATTCTCAGTCAACCTAATTATCGATCTACAGGATTTTACAACGATCGGCCTGTTTATCCGACTTCTACTCGAAAAGAGGCAACCACGTCAAATTCATTTTATACAAACAATTCAACAACTCGCCGCTAATTAGGTAGAGATCGTCCTTCTGCGCGATCGAGCATTAGCACTAGGCAAGGGTTTTTCAGAGATTTTATTAGATGAATCAGCACATTTTACAGCAGATAGCTTTTTATATTCAGGGAGTAATTATCTTTTTGATTACTCTAGGAATATTTTCTGAAATATACATTAAATTAGACGATCTGAGGCGCGACTCTATCTTAAAAAAGTGACGAAAAAATAAATATGAATCAGCGAAATTCTCAACTGTTTCAACTTTACGCTCTCAGAGCGATTGTAGTTTTATTATTTACAGGGGCTTTAATTAGTGCTGTCTCTGGAATGTATGGTATGACACGTTACTTTGCTCCCAATAATCAACAAACAACTAAATAAATGAGAAGTCATACTTTTAAATACTACAGATCGGAATCTATCGGGCAATGGTTTTATAAAAATCGGCTCACGATTTTCAAGGTTGCGATGAGAATGGCGATCTACTCAATGATTTTAATGGCTTTTTACAACATTTTTACAGGTGGCTTGAGTATTTACATATTTTTAAAAGCGTCTGTATTTCCTATTTTTCAGGAGTTAATGTAGTATGAATTTACGCAATCTTTTTCTAGCTATTCTAGTTGCAAGCGGTTTCTCACTTCCCGTTCGCGCCCAGACAACAGACACTCAATTAAGTAGCGAACAACTAGCTACGGTCAAAAAAGCACTATCTCAGGCGACATTTGCCAATAGTCCGCAGACGACTACAGCCGCGACTTATGTTGCCGATCCCCGCGTACCACAAATCCCCAGCTTTTCATACACTGTGGGTACGCCGTTGCCTAAAGCGATTCCAGGGGCAATGGTGTCGATGATGGGGGCGAGTAAGTACTCGCCCCAGTCGGCAATTACAGATTCGGGGGAAGATCCCAATGCTTTTGCCAACACTAAACTAACCGCCCTACCTTTCCTTGGCAAGTTGCCCTTTGCTTCTGTCATTGCGGCAAATCCTCAGCTTGCAAACTTAAAAGTAGGAGATGTTTTTCCGAGCTGGGGTGCAGCCGATCCATCTAAATCGGTCGCCGATATTGCCAATAGCCCATTAGGGAAAATCCCTCTTTCTATAGATGTACTGGCTGATACCCTAACATCAAACCTTCCTGGCATTACCACCACCCTGTACGGCGATTATCCTGGTATCGGCAAACCACCGCTAGATCTCAACAATTTAAGTGAGACGGTTTATGTTGCCGATTTGCCTGGTGTTTCTAAATTATCCTGGGACAATTTTATAAAAATCGATGCCATCCCGCCAGGATTGACGCTGCTGAAATTCGATCTGCTCCACTCAGGACAAAAAGAATTAAGCGTTGCTAATGGCGATAAAGTTGCCGCAGGAAGTAATAAAGAGCCGAATGCCCCTTGTAAAAACTGCGATGCAGTCGAACTGCTCAGTGCCGTAGCCTCCAATAGCGATTTAAACCCCTACAACGGCACGATTTCGCCGATTGGCTTAAAACTCAAAGGTGGTTATGGATTGCTTGGAGATTGGTTTACTGCTGCTGGGGTTCGGGAGGATTCAGGGTTTGAAGTGCCATACATCGGTTTTGATAACTGTGGCTCGAAATGGTCTGCCAGATCTCCCAATGTCCAAGGTGGGACGATCCAACAAACACTCAGTTTTCGCTATTGTTTCACTCTGCCATTGCTTGGATTCCAAGCTACTCCCTATTTTCTCCCGTTGCCGCTGCCCCTGCCAGCAAACGAACAGCAAGCCAACTTGTTATTGCCAATGAAGGTTAAGCCCGTTGCCAATAAATTATTACCATTGCCAACGATGCCAACGCCTCCATCAATCCCTTCGACTCCTTCAATAGCTTCAGTTTCACCATCACCAAACACTTTATCTACTCCTACCATTCCATCTGCTGTTGGAATTGACAAAGTAGCATTATTTGGGAGTGCTACTAAGAACTCGTACAGCCCGACTTTAAATATTTATGCCGACGGGGGATCGTCAGCTAAATCACCTGTAGGCACCACACTTATTGCAATCGATCGTCAGCATATCTCCCAAACTCGATCGTTATAAATAGATCGAAGTACTCTGTATCTCCACTTATCCGATGAAAATTTTAAAAAGATTGAACCCAACATTTGCATTGGCAGCTTTACTGGCAATAAGTGGGGTTTTCATAGCAATTACAGTAGCAAGTTGGATTGGAAGTAGAATTAATACTCCCACTAAATATTCGATTGCTACAGATATTTCTTCAACTCAAGAAGTAGAACGAATAGTCGAGCGCAGCGTTTACACTTCTAAAGATTTTGCTGCCTCACAAGTTGCTAAGAAGATTCTCGCAGCGCAGATCGAAAGTGGCGGAACCACGTTCACGATTTATCGGTTTAATTTCCCGCAAACTTGTGGGAAAGCGGGTTGTTTGCACGTAGTTGTGAACGAGAGCGATAAATATGCCAATTCATTACAGTTAATCGATTTACCCGATAAATCGTTTCCTTTTGCAGCTATTAAAAAAGATGGTTGCTTCAACGTCCGACAACTAGTAGATAGCGCGATCGATAATTATGAAATATGCAAGCGAAGTTAGCCAGATTCCCATTCAATTTCCAAAGGTAGCGAAGTTCGATCCTTCCCTGACGAGTATTCTGGGGCTAGGGGTTCTTTTTATCATTCTCAGCATAATTCAGAGCAGACAAAAGAAACAAGGAAAAACGGCTACCGCAAGGTGGGCAACCCCAAGCGAGATTCAAAAGTGCCGCAAGCTGGCTAAAAGCGCAATCCGCAGGCGTAAATTCGATAATGCCGCCTACTATATCACCGAACCGATCGGTGCGCCTGTAAGCCGCCCAGACAGAGTTTTGGGGCGAAAGTCTGGCGCGAGTATCATGTTTCCAGAAATCAATCGCGGGATATTGACTTGCGGTGCGACAGGTTGTGGCAAGACTGACAATATCATCAATCCTTGCCTACATTCGGCGATCGCGCAAGGAATGTCGATCGCTTTATTCGATGGCAAGGGTCGTGGCGGTCAAGCGGAGACGTTAATTCCGCTCGCTCTCAGGCATGGTTACGAAGTCAGGGTACTAGCTCCAGGCGACCTAATTTCCAACACCTTCAATACTTTTGATTCGATTAAAGACGAGCGAGATGTGGCTGGGGCGCGGGAGCGAGTAGCGGTTCTCATCGACAATACTAGCGAAAAGGATGCCAAGAAGGACTCATTCTTCGATCCTGCGGGATCGTCTGTGCTATCTGGTGCCTTCTTATTGGCTAAATGGGTCGCCAAAGTTGAAGGAGATCCGTTGCTCGCTAATATTCTGATGGTGAACCAGATTCTCAAGTTATCAGATTTATCCAAACGATTGATAGCTTGTCGCGACACCATCGATCCCTGGATATACTCTGAATTTGGAATCCTTACTGCAACGAGCAAAAAAGCAAGTCAAAATAGTCCCGAAGGTAGTATTTTGGCAACTGCGATTAAAATGCTGGCTCCGCTGGTAATACCGAATTATCTCCAGACGTTTTGCGGTAAAACCACATTTCCAGGCTTCGACCCTCAAGATCCGCTCAAGGTTGATGGCAAGCAGATGGTTGTCTTCATGCTCGATCCCGACAACGTAGCTAGCACCGTGCCATTGATTGCGATGGCAATTCACCAAGTCGTTGCTTATAACCTCAGAGCTGGAAGGCAAGAGCCAATGGTAGTCAGTCTCGACGAGTTTCATTTACTGAATTTACCTATCGTTCTAAAATGGTTGGCTGTCGATCGGTACAATGGATCTTCAATCATCATCGGTACGCAATACCTTAGTCAATTAGATGCCATCTATGGCAAAGATCGAGCTAAAGGCTTTCTAACTAACTGTAATACCAAAGCATGGTTTAACCCAGGCGATCCCGATACCGAACAAGCTCTCTCGAAAGCATTTGGAGAAGAAGAACTCCAGTTAAAATCAAATTCCAAGTCTTATAACTTTGGTAAAAATAGTGGCAACAGCCGTTCGGAGAATGACCAGTTACACAAAAAGCCATTAATTGAAGCCCATATTATCGGTCAATTTCCGAAAGGTAAATGTATCATTCAGTCTCCAGGAACGGGGGACAAAGATAACGTTAGCATTCCTTTCGTCCATCAGTTTAGTTACGATCCAAAGCAAAGTAAAGCTTTCAAAGAACGTTCGATCGAGGATTACAATGCTATTAGGGAAATTATTTATGCTCACAACAACAATTCTCCACAGACTGATTTTAGTCAAGAGCTGCATCGTTACACAGGAATTTTAGAAAGACTATTGCCTTTAAGCCCCGAAGCTGAGACAGCAAGCAACCCAACAGTAATTCCCGATCCTCTGCATGTTGTTGGAGTCGATATTTTAAATCTATGTCAAGCTGCCGGATTCGACTTATCTAAGTACGAAATAGGATCTGAAGAGAAATACTATGTTCCTGCCGATTTAAAAGTCAATGACAATATTAGATCCCCGTTAACTTATCAAGATGTGACTAGATTGCTTGAATACAATGAGTCGCAGCACGAGCAACCGCCGCCGCCCATCCCCGCCGCTGTCCGCTGAGACTTTTAGATACTAACTTTAAGTGTTGGCGGGGATTAGGCTTACGGCTATTCGATCTATCTTTTCAACTTAGATTTATGATAACTACGCTATCCACCTACGATCGGATTTATGTTAGAAACGACAAGCAATGCCTATTCGCATTAGATTGTGGGAGTATTTTTTATGTCGATCGCGATCCCCTTTTACCAGAAACATATATCTCTATTCATTTAAACGATCGACTGATCTATTTTCACGATCTGGTTGCCAAACGGACTTTGGTAGAGTGTCCGTTCGGCATGGCTATTTACAATAGTCATATCGAACAAATTAAGAGGATGAATGAGGAGAATGAGTTTGACAAACGATGTCAGGTATTTGTTGCTTATTTATACGATCTTGCCGGAGACATGGATATATATAACGGTCAATATGTAGATCAACCTTTATACATCAAGGGACAGCATATAGTCGATATTATTGAAAGAGCTGGATATCTTGATATTTATCTTTGCGCTTTGGAAGAAAATCTATATATGCCATTCGATCGCGAGAAGTTATATTTTATTCCACCACACTTTGTTAAAGACGAAATACTCGATCTCTCACCGCTAGGGATAGATCGTATTGTTGAGTGGAATCATCCTGTGGATATTTGCAATGTATTCACCGAAAAAGATCGAATCTATGTCATTGGTAGTGACATAGATAAATCTTTTCAAGCAGCAGGTTACAGTATTGACTTTGGCATTGAGGACAATAAAAAGTACTACATACCCGCAGATTTAATAGTTAATGGACGAGCAAAATCATTTACAACTGATGATGTTAGTGAATTGATTACATATAACGAGTCAAGTCGGGAGAAAGCTCCCTTTTGACAAGCTGGTTTTAGCGAAGCGGTGACTGATTGAGGCGGACACCAGCAATTTCATTCGTAGCTAGGGCATTCGTCCGCGTCAACAGTCAAAAACCAGCCGCCCCGCAGGGCAAGGGTATAGAGGAAGAAAAATAGATGCAGGAAATTCATAACCAATCGGAAAAATTATCTCAGCAGCTCAATCAGACTGGAGCGTCAGCATTAAAAAGTTTACTGCTAGCGGTAAATGAATTATCTAAGTTAAATGTTAGAAAATTAAGAAAATCGACTAAAGTATCTCGTACCAATTCACCCGAAATAGCTATGGATTCTGGATTTAAAATTACAAGCAAAGATTCTCAAAATCCAGATATTCACCTCGAACAACAAGCAAATAAATCAGTCGAACACTTAAATAGCTCGTTAGCAAATCAAAAAAAGTTTAATCGCGATCTAGAGGTAAACGGAACCAAATATACTGTTGATAAATATCCTGGTGGGGGATTGAATATTGAGTCTAAAGATGCTAAATTATTCGCCAAGCAGGGAAAGCTTAACTTTACTGGTGATGAAGAAAAGTTAATTAAAGACTTGCCAGATATTGCCGCTCGGATCGATCGAGAGTTTGACTTAGATTATTCCAAGCAAGTCAACAATCGCATCGAAGTTTTATACGGATACGATTCAAACAATAAGTTTATTGATGATAAATTATCTCAAAAAGATGCTCAAGCTGTCCTCGATTTGATGGATGCCAAAGAGGGTACAACCATTGCTGGAGGAGAAAATCTATTAATCGAGCATGATGGTAAAAAGCTGTTTGAGACTGATGCTCAAGGCGTAGTGACTTACAGTGCTTACGATCGCGACCCCGAATTACTCAATAGTGTCAAACTCAAAGACGAAAAGGGACTCACAGAACTCAAAAATTATGCCAAGCGGATGGCAGCTACTCCTGACAATCAGGTTAAAGTCACTAGAACTGATGAGGTAGTAATTCCAGATCCACCTCAAGAAATTAAGAAAGTAGAACCCCAATCAGCAATCGGGAAAACCCTCGATCGCGCCGAACCAACAACAGAAGTAGATCCTAAACAGACAGCCAGTGTTACTTACGATCGAGTATTAAAGTCGGAGTTTGACAAAGGCAAACCTAGCAATCGTGCCCAACGAACGATCGATGGCGTGAAATTTAGACTTAACCCTCGAAAAGATGGGACTAAATCGATTTCGGTTAAGCCAAGTAAAGATGCAGATTTTGTCAAAATTGGCGAAGTCAACAAAGACGGGAAATTTAAGCCCGAACCTAACCTTAGCGATCCAAAAGCCATCCAAGCAATGGAACGAGTACTAGTGGCGCGGGGAATCGACCCTCAACCAATCAAAGAAAGCCAGCAACTCGAAGTAGCAGCTCAGTCGAAAGATCCCCAATACCTTGCACTCACTAAGGAGAACGCACCTAAACCTACACCTAACCTCAACAATAATTCCCCTCAAGTCGGACAAAGTTCGCCTGGAGTCAGTAGCAGCCCTGCTAATACTCAGACAGTTACCCTTCCGACTCAGGGCGGAAATGCACCTACCGCCATTTTCAATCAGAGCAATAATTCTCCACAAACCGAACAAAATTCGCTTGGAGCAGATCCCTCGCCCGATAATACCGAGGGAGTTACCCTGCCCACCCAAGGAGAAAAAGGAACCGTAACACTGCCAACTAGCGGCGGCAATTCTGAAAGATCTCGTCCAGAACCAGAAGTATCTCAAAGTCGATAATTCCAAGCTATAAAATCACTTAAAGAAATGAATAATTTAGATAAAACTGATGCCGTAGATGTTGCTGATACCCTCCAAGATTACGATTGTGAAAAAAGAGATTGGATTTTAACTTACGGCTCTGAATTACTTCAAGCCTCATTACTCGCTGGTTACACATCCGATTGTCGATATGTAGAAGAAAGGCTGAAGCTCGAACTCCCAGGATTTCTACTACCTACCGATATATCGATTAAAAAAACAGATAGCCCGCCAGCTTACTGTCTAAAAGCATGTATTGAAATAGTCGGTTCTTATTGTTCTGAGGATTGCTGGCGAGACAAAGAATACTATTTAACTATAGATAATTACTTAGGAAAACACAAGATCGTTAAGAAGATCGTGGCACCAATTAAAGCTGTTGATTCTGAGCTTAGTTTGGCAGTTCGAGAAAGTAACGATGCCTGCGATGGCTACGAATCAGACAAAAGAGATTGGATATTTAATTTTGGTTCCGACTTGTTGCAACTTTCGATCGTTAGTAATTATGAATCAGACATTAGATATGTTCTAGAGCGAGCTACAATCGAACACCCTGGCTTTTATTTATCAGAATCACAGCATCAAAGAACTGATAGTCCGCCAGAATATTGCTTAGAGGCATGTTTGCGTGAAGATTCAACGTCTTATGTTTCTCAAACAAAATATTATTCTGATAATTACTATATCACTATCGATAATTTCTTGGGCAAACATCAGATTGTAAAAAAAATTGATGAGCTGGCAAAGACCACTGAAGTTAAATTACTCGATCGACGAGAAACGAAATCTCGATTATCAAGATTTTTTGCAATTGCAATAGTTGGAAGTCTTCTCGGCACTGTGTGTGGTATCCCGTTATTTTTCGCCTTAACCCAACACTCACCGTTTGAAAAACATCCCCAGCGCGTCAGGCGATATTAGATAAATCATCTGTTTTGCTCTCTCAAATAATTCAATCTTCAATCGATCCTTCGCCGACCTCTGAGAAGCTTTCATCTGTCGAACATCTTTCACAAGTCGAACGGTAACTAAAATTTTCACCTATTGCAAAGTGTCATTGTCATATAGATCGCGAGATAAAAACCAATAAATTATTGCTAAAAGATTTAAAATCACAACCTTAACCTAAAAGATGTCCCAGCCAGATTTCACCCAATTAATAACCCGATACCGGATTGTCCTGGTGCGCTGCAACCCACTCGATCGTGAGTGGATCGTCAATACTCATCTAAGAGATTGCCAACGGTGGCGATTGAATGTGGCGATTGGCGACGATTCTCTCTCTTCACCGTTTCCGCTGCTGCTCGATGCCATCCGTAATGTGAGTATGAGTGGCGGCAATTTCATCTTCGATAATTACTTGACATTCATTGCCACGCTCGTGCCCTGGGAGCGGCAATTAATCTACGAACAGTTCGCCGATCTCTACTCTCTATGCCAACATCAATATCAGATCGTGCTGTTGCAAACAGACGATAGCGTATTGCCGCTCGAACTGGCGCGATTTATCTATGAGTACGCCTGGAAGTTGCCCACTATTACGGAGATTACTGAGTTATTTGGCGAATACCACTTCGAGCCAACCGAACGCAATCTCCGGCTGGCATCAGGGCTAGCTTATCAAGATTTGAAGCTCGCGCTCCAGCAGTCGAGTGAGAGTTCGGAGCCAGAAATATACTTAGAAACGTACCGTAACGCCCGTTTATCTCTAATGGGCGTTAAGTACGACCCGCCACCAGTTTTTAAAGAAATTGCGGGTTTAGATGAGCTTGTCGCCGCCATCGACAAGCTCAAATTTAGATTCAGCCAGCGAGCGATCGACATCGGGCTACCTTACCCCAAAGGTTGGCTCTTAGTGGGCATACCAGGGACGGGGAAGACTTACTCGGCAAGGTCTATTGCCTCTGCTCTGGGCTACCCCATGCTCTCGCTAGAGATCGATAAAATCAAAGTTGGCGGTTTGACTGCAATGGCAAGGGTTTTGGATATCGCTCGCGTCTGCGCTCCGTGCATTTTTTACATGGATGAGATCGAGAAACTATTTACCAGAGATGATAAACCGCTACTTTCGCTGTTACTAACCTGGCTTCAAGATAAAACTTTCCCCGTTTTCGTCATCGGCACTCTCAACAGAATTGAAGATTTACCAGTTGAAGCCACACGCGCTGGAAGATTCGATACTGTCTGGGAAGTCGATTCTCCAGATGCCGAATCTCGTTTAAATTTATTCTTACTATTTCTCAAACGATTCGATGCTAGATTCAAAGATAGTATCGTTTTTGATAAGTACGAATGGCAAGGTATTCTCGACGAAACGATTGAGTATGTCGGTGCCGAAATCGAGCAAATTGTCGTCGATACAGTTGCAAAAGTTAAGGAGTGCGACCTTAATGCAGAAGTGACAGCAAGAGATTTACTTGAAGAGGCAATGCAGTTTAATTGCATCTTCAACCGTAACTCCAAACAAATCGTGTTAATGCGGAATTCAATCCGCGAGTTAGCCAAGCCCTCTCATTCAAAAAAACAAAGTATTCTGGCACCTCGAAATATCGATCCCTACAGCCCTCCTAAAGTAAGTTCAAACTAGGCTCTAATAATAAAATGGTTACAGTTACTAACAAGAATGATGGCAATCCTGGCAAGTCGCCTTTTACCACCCATATCGACGCTATCGATCGAAAACAAGCACTGGATAATATCGACAAGCTCGTTAATCGTCGGGAACTATCTACCGATGATGAGATTTATGAGATCACTGGGACGATCGCTCAAATTGAAAAGATTAGTGAGTATTTGAGTGTGGTTACTTCTGCCGTACCTCAAGCACTTGGACTGCTGCTAGACGAAGAACGGCAGCAGCGTCAAACGGAAGCTACAGCTATCGATATCAAACAAGGTGAGCTATTTGAAAAACTTGCTAAAGATCGCGATAAATTACATAGTCTAACCAAACAGGCAATCGAGCGTAGCGGTCGGAATATTAATACTAAACTTATCAGTTTATGCTGGGGTTTAGGTGGATGCTCGATCGGCATAGTAGCGGCATCATTGCTAGCATATTTTGCCATGTTTCCTCAACAATTAAGATTAGCCAGAGGTTCGGATGGTGCCATGCTGGAATGGTTGAGTACTTCCGATGGTAAAATCCTTCGTCGTGCGTTTGTATCTGGCAATCGATCTGTAGAAGATTGTATCCGTAAAGGAATAAAAAAGACTGGCAAACCTGTTTGTATGTTGGAGATTAAATGATATGAGCAATTCTAAAAAAGATGAGCCTGTGGAGCAAGTAGAAACAATAGAACCACCAAAGATAGACGATTCAAATATCCCAACACTACATCTTTCCAATGGGTTTTTAGGAGGAGCTGGAAAGTCTACTCTCGCTCGTCTATTTTGTGAAAGATTTATTAAGCTCGGTCGCGCGTTTACCTTAATTGATGCCGATCCTAATTATAATGTAGCGCGAGCTTATGACAAAGAAACCGTGTCCCTTTGGCAGCAAAAGGATATAAAGTCTTCAGTTAGCTCGACGATCGGCAGTCGCTTCGGTCGATCGTTAGCAGATAAAGATGATGCTAAAAAGTCGCCAGTAAGTTCAAAGATACTTAGCGAACAAATTATCTTCTCTAAAGATACTAAATTCAGCTATTTAGGGGATCGACTGTTCGATATAATATACAGTTTAAAGCAAGATATAATTTCATCTTTGCCAGCAAATGATGGAATCGATCTTTGGCTAGAAAGTAATAATATTAACGCACTTATGGCAAGCGAGTCACCGCCGTTTAGAGTTGTAAATTGGTGGTGCAGCTTTGGTAGCGGTACATCGCAACAAATGTTCGTCGATTTCGTTACTAAATACCCCAACCTGCACCATGTCTGCGTATTTAACTTAGGCATAACTAGTGCTGTTCCTAACTGGGATAGGTTCGATCCGTTACCTCTGCTAGACAAATTTTCACAGGATGGTAAAGTTAAAATTGCTAACATCCTGCCTTGGCTCGCAGATCCGGCAATTCTCGAAGCGGTAGATCTCGGCACTCCGTTACATGAAATTGTGAAGAATGGCTATAACGGGAAGCAACTCAATCCAATCGTGAAACTGAAAATAGATAAATGGTTGGAGAATAACTGGCAATCTTTTATAAATACGGGGCATTTGCTTTGATTAATTATGTATCGTCAGGGGGAGAACTAGTCGATCGCGCTTTGCAAACTTTGCTAACGTGCTATGGAGCTTCATATCAACGGCACATCTTTCCCGCGCTCCCAGATTGGCAACTAGACGAGCTGTTGTGCGATCGTCTAGTTCACGCTCTGATGTCTGAGTGCGATCCTCTCAAATTTCATCTCTATCTCGATCGTCTCCCGATTAAAATCGATACTCGCGCTCACTGGTGGCAGGTTCTACCACCATGTCACAAACAGATTCAAAAAATCGTCTCCTTAGTAGTAGGATTTAACGGTAAATATAAATACTTGAAATACAGCTTTTTCTTGAGTCAAGCTTATGAAGCATCTGTTTGGAAGACTATTTTTACTAGAGTCGATCCGCATGTATTGAAGGCAATCGATCGAAAAGATATCCTATTTAGACTAGCCGATGTCAATCTTCATAAACTCAATTACACATATTACAATCGACAGATTCGTAGTTGCTTAGTCTACCCCCGTTCCGATCGCTATACAAATGCTAAGGTTTCTGACTTATTGTTAACAGTCAGCCAAATTCATCCTTATTTTTATTATTAATTTTTAGATTCTATGATTGCTAGACATTCAAAGAAAATGATTAAAGAGGTACGCAAGAGCGATCTTGCCAACAGAATTATTATCGAGCTGCAAGCTGAGGGATTAAAGAACGAGCGGATAGATCGAGATCGCAGACATCGATTACTTGGTGAGGTAGTTTCCAACCTCATGCAGTTAAAAGTAATCGATCCCAATACGATCGAGCGCGGACTAGATTTTTACTTAATTAGTACGGTCGATCGAGATTTATTCTCTCTACCATCTCGAAATAATCCACAGCTCTAAATCCCTAATTCAACTAAATTTACTGAATGGTTGACAAGCACCCCTTCAGGTATAATTCACAGACCAAAATTATCTGTGAATGGTGCCAACCGGATCTTCAAGCGAGCGTTGAAGAAGAAAACCTATCTGCTATCGTTGGCGTTCGCGAAGCGTTTGCCTTAGCAAAAGCCTCTCCTTTGGAGAATCGACTGTTGATGAAAGATGTTTTAGACTACTTACTTATTTAATCTGAAGATGATTATGGCAGCACTCATTTATATCTGGTACGCTTACACACTATCAATTGTATTACTTTGTTCTGGTGGAGTCGGAAGCCAGAGCGAAACTATTGAAAGCGATCGACATTAGCATTTTGAGTGAAAAATAGAATAGCTATTAAGTAATTATTACGATCTTACAACTCAATCCGAGTATTTTAGTATAGATACTGCTAGGACAGGGACAAGCTTTGTTTTCTCACTTGGATTTGCATTTTATTTCTGGCTTGATTTCACGCTATATTCGCCTCAATCGTTACAAAATTGATTTCCATACCGATAATCTTAATGTCTACAATCACTATTTTGTTAGAGTTTAAGGGGTGCTTTTCACACCTTCAGCTAAATTTCTCAACATTAATGTATTTATGAACAATCGAGACATAGAGCAAATTAAAAAAGACTGGATCTTACTGCACGGCTCAGATTTGCTCAAGGCATCATTAGTGGCTGGCTATAGTGTCGATCTTCGGTATGCAAAAGAAAGGGTACAGCTCGACTACCCAGGCTTTTTTATGCCAACCGATCTATCGATTGCTAAAACAGATAGTCCTCCAGCTTACTGTTTGCAAGCCTGTAACGAAGTAGCTGATTCTTATTGTTCGCATCGTTGTTACGGAGGAGAAGAATATTATTTGACTATCGATAATTATCTAGGAAAACACACGATCGTCAAGGAAATTATCGCTCCTATTGAAACTGCCGAGAATGAATTTAGTTTGTACTTTGAAGATTGGCATGGTGAACTCGACAACTATGAATCCGAGAAAAGAGACTGGATTTTTAGTTATGGTTCTGATTTACTCCAGAGATCTTATATCGACCGCTATGATTCGACACAGAGATATGTTGAAGAACGATTAGCGGTCGAGTATCCAGGTTTTCGTCAGGTAGCAGGATCGGATTATCAAAGAGCCAACAGCCCACCAGAATTTTGTTTAAATGCTTGTCTGACCGAAGATGGCTCCTACTGTTCGCAAAAGTCATATTGCTGGGATATTTACTACATTACCATCGACAACTATTTGGGCAAACATCAGATAGTCAAAAAAATCGATATGTCACTAAAATTCAGGAATTGCAAACGTATTCAGCGACAAAGATCGAGTAATACGTTGAAAAGTTTTGTTGTTGTCTTATTTAGTGGATTTGCGGCTGTTGGTATTTATAGCTGGATGCTTTTATCTCAACCTCAACGCCCAGATCGCGTAATATCAGCCGAGCGTTTGGCAATTGAAGAAGAATTAATTTACTTACGTGCCGTAAGATTGGGTACTCCACCGCTCCTATACGATCACAATCTTTCAACTGAAGAACAACGCGTAGAAATCGAAAAAGAGTTAGCCTCTTTGCAGAGCGGCAGAGCTAGTATCCAGCAGGAGATAGAACTAAACCAAAAATTGCTAAAAAAGTTAAAATACGACAATTAAGTAGATCCTGTTAAATTGACATTAACTAACAAATAACCAAAAATCTGCTGTAGAGTAATTTGTAGCGATATATACATAATTACAACAAACTATAATGAAAAAAGTCTTTGATTTTAATTGCCCCCATTGTGGTTCTGAAAATATCCGCAAGCTATCTTTAATTTATCGCGACGGAATTTCTGATATAGAAGTTAGAGGCTTTCGTAGCAGTCAGCAAACAGCTAGCAGCCAAATTGCCGCTCCTCCTTTTAGTCCCGACCGATTTTTGAGAATCTGCTGTTTTGTTGTAGTTCCTTTGTTATTTATCGGTCACATGGGACACTCTGCGCCCATATTTATCCTTGCTCTTGTCTTGGGTATTATAAGTATCATTATCTGTCGAATATATGCTACTACAACTTATCGCGATGCTTTGAAAGAATGGAACGATACCTATGTATGTCAACGGTGTGAAGAAACTTTCCTTTTAGAGTAGATTTTATGGAGGGTTAAAGCTGCTCTAGGTTTACCAAACCATGTAAATCGTATTTGAAAATATCCAAAAATGGACGAGCTGGCAGTGATGCTAAGATAGGAGGATTAATTCAGGATTGGTAGTAAAGTATGGTAAAGATCGACTCCATCGAAGATATTTTCTATAAAGATGGCGATATTATTCCGCCACCAGAGCGCACTTACACGGAAGAAGAAGCAGCACAAGATAGAGAAGATGAGAAACTTATGGCTAGAGTTGACATGGAGGGTTTGGCATACGAGCGATCTTATCGCTATGAAGATTACGACGATTTAGGGGATATGCTCGCTGATGGCATCGATATCGACGATATTCCTGAGTCTTACTATACGAAGGGAAACAAACAGAAGACCGTATCTAAATTACCTTATAGACTCACACAGACCGACCCCGATAGCATAGAAAAAATTCCCTTTTAGTACGAACCGAATCTCATGCTCCAGTTTCAAGAGTTTGACTTAAAAACTGGTAAAGATCTCACTGATTTTAACCCAGACGGCGATCGAACGCCTAGAGTGAAACAAGTTGAGAATTGTTATTTAGAAAAGTGGCTTCAGACTCATCGGATCGAGCCTCAAAGTTTGCATATTGCGAATTTCTATGATGGGGTTAATGATTCAGATCGGCTGCGACTGGAACCTAAAGGTAAGTACCTAATCTGCACTAGCGGTAAGTCTGGATATTTCACAGATCGGCTGACTGCCGAGTTAATTGCTAAAGGAGACAGCAGCCGTGGCATTCGACCGATTTACGCAGACGGTAAGCGCAGTGCCCACAATGCAGTTGCCTATGGATCTCTCGTCGTCAGCGATGGTAAGTCTGCTGCACAAACTAAATCGGGCAACTCTCGAATCTTAATTATCGATGACGAGCAAAGGTCGAGTGGTGCAGATCCACTCAAAGATCGTCAGGGGCGGAAAATACCAGTCAAAGAATTAGCCCATCTCTACGACAAGATGGGTGACGGCACGATGTTGGCATCCACCAATCTTTTGCGTGGACTGTTGTTGGACAAAGAGGTGCTACTTGCTATAGATCGCGGCTTGCAACAAAGTGAAGATGTTGTCGATGATGAATTGGGTGACTTGGGCGAGTGGATCGATACAGCATTTGGCGATAGTTACGATCCAGACTTAGCTGGAAAGCTGCTGGAAGAATTTAAATATACGGGCAGAATCACTAATTATTTTGTAGATTTACAAACTGCCCAAACGATCGAGAAAAAGATCGACAGGATCGCTCACAGCGCAGTCTTACAGTTTCGCGCCGCCACGCCGGATCTACCTGGAATTGCCAAAGGGACGGTCGCTACTAGCTCCTGGTGCGAACGCTTGGGTGTAGAGGCAATTGTCTCGACTAACAACATCAAAGGCGACGACGGCAAACTTAGAGAACCAGGAATCATCGAACTAGAGAGTTTCTTGTGGGTCAATCGGAAGATTAAAGCTGAATACTCTAATCAATCCGTGGGTGCCCAAGTCAAGGGCACGATTCCTCGTGCAACTCTCAACGAACTCAATCCGATGATGGCGGATAAAGCCGCCGAACTTGCTGATGTGGCGATCGATAACTGGCAAGTAGCAGCTCGGTTCGTTGCTAAAGAGGAAGCAAGGCGCGAGCGCGAGTTAATTATCGATACGCCCGAAGGGATCGATGGGGTGGAGGATGAACCGCGCAACAATCGAGCGACACTTGCCACGCTGCTCAAAGCCGATAAGTACGGGCAGCTCAACCAACTCCCCAACATCAGCCGCCAGCTCAACAAATCGCTCCGCCGCGACAGATTAAATGTTGCCACTAGCGGGATCGTCGTCCCTGCTGCAATGGCTCAACATCATAGTAAGCTAGAACCTTGGGAGGTCTGTAATCGCGACCTCCCCCACGGCGCGATCGTCGCTTACTATCGATCTCCGTTCCCCAATGTCGGGGCAGCGGCAATTGCGATTAATAACTTAGAAATCCTCCGCGACCGCGACTCCGAAGCGTTCGCTAAACGCGGCGTGGTCTACATGAATCCCTGGACGGCAAAGCACGTCGCCATTACCGACTTCGATAGCGATCGCAATGGGTTTTTCGTTGGTTATCTAGCAAATGACAATCTTCCACGTCAACTCCGCGAACGACTCAGCCATTTATCGCTTACAGGTGGCGAGCGGTATGAAGCAGGTAGAGAAGTTCTCGCCCAAATAATTCTTGAGCCAGATTTAGAACGCGGTAAATTTCCACTGGCAGTCAAAGAATTTATTGAAGCCAACGCCCCCGACCGCAAGCCATTACCGATCGCCAAAGCCAAAAAAGCCGACCATCCTTGGCATGAAGGTGAGCCGCTAACTCAAGCTATTTGGCGAGCTTGGGATATTACCGCCAATAACCCAACTGGAAAAGTTGCCAATCAATCCATAATCCTGCAATCTCTAGCCTCTGAGACAGTCTACATCGAGCCGAAGCGCAAACCTGCATTACTCAAGCAAATAGGGGTAGCTTTCAGTGAAATTTCTCCAGAAGAGGTTCCTAGCGATGAGTATTTAGTAGAACACGGTCTGCCACCAATGCAGTTAGCAGACAAGATCGAGAAGATCGTCCAGGCGAGTAAACAGATCGATAAATTACCAGCAGCAGAGCGAGTGGCATTTGCCCAAGTGAATTTAATTACTGTCAATCAGCTTCTCAAAAACTGTTGTGATAGTGGGATGGCAAAAAATCTGCAAACTGCCGTCGATACGGCTAAAAGTAGCATCGGCATCGACGAAACAATACACGCCTTTGGCGAACGCATTCAGTACAAACAGCACCAGCTCCGCCAGAATGTCAAAAAGCCCGATATCTATCTCACCCGCGACCTCCCCACCAATACCCAAGAACCGATTGGGTGGGCGGTGGAAACAGCGAACCGATTTTACAATAGTGGGCAACAGCAGTCACAATTACAGGAGATCGAATCAGAGGATTTGAATAAGCATTTTCGATCGTCGATCCCGATTACCCATAACGACGCTCAAAAAAGAGTCGTAGACGAGTTCGCTCGAAGATATAGTAATTGTACTAAAGCGATCGGACAGGTTGAAAACCGATTGAATCGGGAATTGTCGGAAGACCAGCAGCCGACGCTGACGATCGTCTCCAGTAGCGGTAAAAGTCTTGTAGTTCAGCGTTTGTGCGATGCGGATGTAGAGGGAGATTCACCAGTTTGGAATTTAAGTGAAGCCAGAAGTGATACTAAATTCGATATTTATCGCAACCTAGAAGGTAATGGCAAAGAAAATTATGCTGTCTATTTAGTAGATGCAGCCGCAGATAAAATCTCGATCGGTTACGTTTCGCCAGAGTCCGCAACAGCTAACAATCTAAATCAATTCAACATTGGCGGAATTGATGGCAAGAAGTGTCTATCCGTATCAAATTCAACGATCGAGTTTCATCCACCTTTCGTCCTCGAAAACGATGTAGATGCGGTATTTGCTAGTGCAGATAAAGTATTAAGCGAACTAGAAAGCTCTATTCCCAACGATAAGCGAATGCAGTATGCCTCTGCTGCATGGCATTCGAGCGTGGGTATGGGCATGGCTACTAAGGTCTTTGTCGATGAAATCAGCCAGCACCTAGATAGAGTGCCACCGATCGCTCTCAATCGCCCTACAGCAGCCGCGCTAGAGTTACGAAATGGAGCGGATCTGACAATTAGATTCGAGCGGGACTTACATATCAGTGCGATTGCCCCAGATGGTAGTACTCAAGATTTAGGTTTGACTACTTATGGCGACTCACCACTACTCAGCCCTGGCACTGTGGTAATGGCGACAATCGGGCGACCGCCAGATCCCAAACTGCGGATACAGACAGATCTAGGAGAATTTGTCATCAATCCTGCCCCTACAGTCGGCAAGGCACAGATCGAGGGCTTTGCAGGTAAGTTCGCATTCGACCGTCGGGGCAAAGAAATTGCAGTCAATTATCTTGGTTCTGGAGGGCGGCGCATTCCGATTGGCCTACTGGGGCGAGAATTAATTAATAAAGAGTCTATAGCAAATCTTCAGAGCGGGAGCAATTTACTTAAAGGTACTCTATCGCGCGGTTTGAATGAGAAAATCTTAGAAATTCGAGTCCAATCCCTCATCGACCATCAGCCTGTCGCTACAATCGACCGCAACGAGCTGGTGCCATTGCCGCAGCCATCTATTTCACAAGATAGTGCCAATCCAGCCGCCCGATCCGTTGGCTCAGACGATCGGAACGAGAATCGACGCTACTTTCCGACTGCTGGAGAGCTGCGGCAGCTTTATAGTGGCTCGGAGCTAGCTGGAGACATTGCAAAGATGGCAGAAATTAAGAGCTGGGGAACGCTGCTTAATGATGCCTACCCAGATAGCGATCGCGCACCAGATGATTTTTCTCATTGGGTTGTAGAAATTCCGGTATCTGACGATCTCTATCATCCCAATGCCAAAGAGTTGCGAACCGCTTACGCAACTAAATTCAGAGCGGGAGAAACGAAAGATCTAGACAGAATCAAAGAGCTAGGAAACGCCCTCAATCAAGCTTATCCCGATGACAATCGCGCACCAGATGACTTTACGAGTCTAAAAGTGGCAATAAGTATGAGCGAGAAGCAAGCATTGGAGATCGACTCATCACCACTTAAATCACCTCAGTTAACTAATGAGGGAAAAGTAGCTGATTCGTTATCTGAGGGAGTAACTGTGATTTTACCTACTAACAAAACCACAAGTCAAATATCGATCGATAGAGCACGAGATGAAGAGGTTGATATGTCACTCTAAAATCTGTCGCTAAATCCGATAGGGCTGCATACTTAATAATAGTAGTACTTACAAGCTTCTATCATCATCGACATCGATCGATATATCCTGAACTATCTGCTGGCGATTGCTGGGTTCGATCGTTACTGTTGGTGGAGTTATGGAAAATCGTCCTGGAGCAATAGCGACCGATTCGTGGCGAAAGCTTCCCAGCGTATTCGGATCGTTACCGTTAAGTTGACGGAGAGTTTCAGCTTTGACAGTAGCTTGAGCGAGGGCGATTCGATCGGCGGCAGTTGGATTTGGAATTGTCGCAAGGTCGTAAATCGCGCGCGAGAATTCGTTAAAGGATGGACGATAGAGAATACCTGTGGGAACTGGCTCTAGGTCGAGTCCGAGAATTTGTTCTCGTCCATCCTCAATTATCTGCTTGGCAAATTTCATCGCTGTTGGACTGATACGATCGGGTGGCAGTCGATCGAATATTTCGTTAATTTGCAATGGATCGATCCTGGCGAGGCGGTTTTGCCACACTCTAGCAGCTTCGGGATAGAGATTAGCCGCAATTTCAAATGCACGAGGGGTAAGAATGTTGTCATTACCTTCATAGAAGCTGCCTTCTAAATACTCATGATAGTCTTGAGTGGTAAATGTCTGACGCTGCTTGTCGCTTATAGTTGCCCCCATTGCTTGTCCCTGGTCGAACGTCGGGGCAAGTTCTTGTGTGCCATTGGGCAAAACCTGAATCTCGAAGTTTTGGTCGTGGCGATCGCAATTTCCGATGAGATTGTCGAGCATTATATAGCCGACAAAAACTTTGGCACCGTTATCAATGTCTGTTGGTAAGTTGAATCCACTAGGAACTGTAACTCTTTTTTGTTCTAAAGCATTAAGTACGCGATTGACGGCATAGGTACTAGGATATCTGTCAGCATAATCAGCGTAGAAATCACCTAAGAATTCTTCGCCACTTCTAGGTTCGCTATTTTCCAGTTTGAAGCTAATTGAAAACGATCCTCTAATGGGGTCGTAGTCCTCATCGACAGTCGCTTGAGCTAACTCATAACGAGTAGCGGGTAAGTCGAGTAGTTTCGCCAGCTCGTAAGCAACTTTCTCCGTCCAGTCCGTTTGAATTTCTGGAGCTTCTTCGATTGAGGAGGCTTTGAACAGCACATCTCCAAGTTCGGGATGTTCGAGCCAAGCCTTGTCTTGAACGCCACTTTGTTCTAAAAATTCAATTTTTCCCGCTTCGTAAATTGGAAATTTTTTGAGTGCCATCATCAAATTTCCAAGTAAGTTTGGTATTCAGGAGCAGCGAATGGAGTTAACAATGCTCCATTGACAGTTGCATGACACAGGAGGCTATGAAATTGTGGTGCTTTGGGATTAACCCTGGCTACTTCAATTTGGATGGCTGCGGGGCAATTACGAGCCTTGTCCTGTAAATAGCCTGGAAGTCTACCGAGCTGGAATCGTCCATCGTTCAATCGATTGTCGGTAATTTCTAGTCGATCGCCTGGTGCTAATTGCAGTAAATACTCATAGCAATCGGGTTCGAGCTTACTCACATCCAGCGGTAGGAAGTGAAAATGATAGTTACCTTGACTATCTGGTTTAATTTCAGGAAAGACATCATAACTGTCTTGATACCTGCGGCCACCGCTGCGAGATACATAAGCAATCGGATCGATAGGGTCTTCGGGCAAACCTAGCCATTGTTGCTGCTTAGACACATATCGGGTTCTCGACAATGGCATTCTTGATTTAAACTTGAGGCTTTCGTTCTGGGTGATTTGGCTTCGATACAGTCGGTCTGGGTGCGTAATAAATGAGGATTTCTGGATCGGGCTAACTTCGATCGCTCGTGCCATCCCCTTTGTATATCTAAAGCAATATTGACTGAAATCATCCTTCCACGTCATATTGGCCACAGGCAACCACAAATCGCTCTGGTAATCTTGCCAACCTAAGAATAAAGCAGTAATTTCAAGACCCTGAGAAAGCGATTTGTAGTCTTGCATTTCGAGCGAGTAAAGCATGAATTTTATAGCCAATTAAATTACTCAATACTTTAGTACTATTTTATCACAAATTGTTACAATGTCCAGCAGTTTTGGCGATCGATTAACTTTAAATCAGATATTAGTGGAACGATTGCAAGATGACGATCTCGGTATGTCACTTTAAAAAAGTACGTCATAAAATATCTTTCTTTTTCTGTATATAAGCTGCCACAGCAAGATAAACACCTGCGTGTATTATTAAAGCAACGAAACATATCATCAAATTATTCCAAGTTGGCTCGTAAGCAGTTCCAGTAGGAAACGGTAAATTTTTCAGAGAAGTATTTTTGAATGTACTTGGTAACAAGTTATTGACATTAGCAATCGTCCCAAAAGCTCCGAGCGACCATCGGGTTATCGTAAAATAAGAAACAATTACACCGATACCTTTGAGCTTAAATAGTACTCCTGAGAAGATAATTTGTGGTAACAATATAAGTGGTAAAGTACTATTCGCTTGAGAACTATTAGCGGCAGCAGCAGATACTAATAAACCCAGGCAACAACTAGCTGTAATTGTCAGAAATATATTGATTGAGATTCCCAATTGCCATAACATCAAAGTCATAGTTGGTGGCTTGAAGGCGAGCGATACTGCCTGAGTAATAGCTGAAGTTTGGACTACTGCCAATCCAGCCAAAATTAGTAGCTTAGATCCTATGTAAGCGGAGATTTGAAGGTTTATCAAACGTTCGCGGATATAAATGGCACTCTCTTTAACTATTTCTTGTACTGAAGTGAATAGTCCGACCCATAAGCAAGCACAACTAAATATCAGCAATACTTGAATGGCTAAACCAGCATTTGCACCCGTTCTACTAAACGGCTGAATATCTTGTAGTGCAACTTTGAGTAATCCGATGCCGATTGGTGCAGTTAACAGAGATATAAGTAAATTAGGGCAATCGCGACAAATAATATCGAGTTGTCGCTGACTTAACAAGAAGCATTGCTTTAGTACATTGATTTTAACTTTGGAAGTACTTTCCCTATTGATATTGTCAGTAATGTCTATATTCTGAGCCATATAGTCTTTACAATAATCAGAATACTTGTAATCAATAGCATAGCTATCTATCCAATCTACATCCTCAAGTTTGACGTAGATATCAGAAAAGTTTTCAACTTCAAAATGAGCTAAAATCTCATTGGGAGAGCCGAAATAACATAGTTTACCGTCGCGACCTAAAAATATAATGCGATCGCATAATTCGATATTTAAAACTGCATGAGTTACTAAGACAATCGTGCGGCGATCTTTGTGAGCTAGAGATCGTAAAAGCTGCATCATTTGACGATCTAATCCAGGGTCTAGCCCCGAAGTAGGTTCGTCGAGGAAAAATAACTTAGGATCGGCGATTAACTCGACACCAATACTGACTCGCTTGCGCTGCCCACCGCTGAGGTTGGCAACTGTTGCCTTGCGTCGATGGGTCATATCGATCTGTGCTAGGGTTCGATCGACCGCCCATTTAATGTTAGTGTCCGTCGGCAGTCGTAAGCGAGCTGCATAACTTAAAACTGCTTCTACAGTTAAGTTAGTGTGGATGATATCATCTTGCGGAACATAACCGATGCGCGAGCGATATAAATCGTAGTTTTGGCGAAGATTTGCGCCATTAATATATACTCCCCCGCTATTAGGAGTTTCAATTCCTAAAAGAGCTTGCATCAGTGTAGATTTCCCCGCTCCGCTACCGCCGACAATCGCCACAAACTCTCCAGGTTCGATCGCAAAGGACAAGTTATCGAGGCGACGTTTACCTCTAGTTTCAAGAACTAGCTCGCGAACATCTAATCTGATGCTATTGCCACGATCGATAATTTCAAGTTCGGTGTCACTTAATCGGAGTGTGAAACAGCCAACGGTCACAACGTCTCCAGGTTCGATCGTCACAATTTTTTCGATCCACTGATTGCCTCGATACATACCATCGTCGATGAGGCTTTCTAGGTAATAGCAATTCCTGTCGGGCTTAATTCGAGCATGAAAAAGAGCGACTGTTGGCGAATCTAGTAGAAGAGTGCAGGTGGGATCTCGCCCGATCGTAACTACTTGATTTAACGAAATAGATTCGCAATTGCTATTAACCGATGATTGAGATTCAGAATCATAATATGTAAGTCGAACGAGTGTTTTGGGATTTAAACCGATGTGTAAAGTTGTCCCATTAACAAGCAGTTGTCCTGTGGCTGGAATTATCGAGCGATTTAGGTAAAATCGGTTACTGCTGGCATCATTGTCATCACCATTAAAAATATAGTAATCATTACCGCTTTTGGATAGAATAGCTTGTAGTGGAGAGATACAATTCCACGAGCTAGGAACTAGTAGATCCACCCCCGCTCGATCGCGTCCGAGTATGTGCAGATCTTTATCGAGTGTGAACTTAATTGTTTTGCTTTGATTGTTAATTGTTAGATGCCTGTCTTTGCTCATACTCTCTATGGATCGAGGATTATTTTTGGTTTACCGACTTGCTAGAGACAAGTTTACAATGCAGAGCAAAATCTTAAAATCTAACTAAAGTAAATAATGATTCGATTGGTTACAATCGCAACGACTATCTTGTAGGTAAATTATCGATCTCCAGCTCTAGTTCTAAATTTTCACCATGAGCAGGGAGTATCACACCTCCACCATGAGTGGGAAGTGTCACCCTCCCACCATGAGTAGGTAGTGTCACAACTGCTTCAACCGAAACATCTTCGCGTTCTTTTATGAGATCCGATGGCTGAGAAATCTCAACTTGTAAATCGACTTCATGAGTAACGTTGTTATCGTTAACTCCACGTTGTTTCTCTACTTTCAATATTGCCTGTCGCTTGTGTAAGTCTGAGAGCAATTGGCGAGGATTGCTATTACTCATCGATTCCATTGCCATCGATCGCAAATTATCTGGTGAATCAGTAAAGATTTTAAGTTCGCTCCTGGCGCGACTAGCTGCAACATAAACACTTTCCGAACTCTGCATCCCATCAGCCGCGACGAACACCCGATCGCTAGTTTTCCCTTGACTGCTATAGATAGTTGTAGCAATTGCTAAATTGAAATGATGTGCTTGGCGCAAATCTATAGCTTCTTGCCGACCGTCGCGGTACTTAATGTTTGCTAGATGCTCGACTGTGGATTCGATTGTAAATTCTTGTCCGTTACGCCGCTCTAAGCTGCTATCGTTTTTGCTCCAGCGCAGACGATCTCCGACTGCTACGCCAATCGCTTGCTCGTGATAGTGGGCTTTGTCAAAATCTAGGTCAGTGATGAGTCGTTCGCCATCTGACGATCTCAAGACAAGGTTGTCGGCTTCTTTACCAGCAACTACATAACTTTTCCCTTTCTCTAGCTGCTTGTAGTTGCGAATCGGCACGACGATATCGCCAACATTGTAGTTATGAGCGTAGCGGTTTTCAATTTTAGTAAATTTATAATCTACCAACTGTCGAGCCGGAAGATCCGGTCCGATCGTACCGCTGGCTCTCAAACCCTCACGAATGGCTGCTGTAATCTCCCGTCGGGTGTTGTTGGTTCCCGATACGATTAATGTTTTAGCTCGCTGTGCTGTGTTGAGATCTAGATACTCAGCCGCAATTTTACTGGCGATATCATCTTTAGCGATCGTGACGATACTATTATTTTGCTCTAATAGCTCGAACCCACGATCGATTGCGCCATCGGCAAGAGCATCTACGGCAGCTTTGAGATTTGGGTCTTTTTGACGTAGCGATACAGTGAGTCGGGCGGTTGCCATTCCCGCCGCTTGCAATGATTTAAAGGGATTTCCCGCCGCCACTGATGATAGCTGGCGGGTATCTCCAACCAGCAATACCCGCGCATTCTCTATCACAGCTCTAGATAATAGTTCCAGGGCATCATCGGCACTCAACAAACCCGCTTCATCCACAATCCACAATTCATCTTTACTGGGCATTTCCTCACGACTACAGAGTTTTCTCGCTACTGTCTGAGCTTCGATCGCTAACTCATCACCTAACACTTTGGCGGCTTCAGCACTGGGGGCGAATCCTTTCACTTCGACCCCATACAGATCGGCGATTTGCTTGAGTTCGGCAAGGGCATAAGTTTTCCCCGCGCCAGCGACACCCTGCCACGCGATCGCTCGATCTGTTGTGGTGGCGGCTAGCCTGACCGCTTGTCGTTGTCCGGTGTTGAGGGTCGTATCTCGGAAATAATCGGTTACATGCTCGGTTGCAGCGATGGGGACGACATCCTCTTGCCCCTGGCGCATCAATGAGATTGTCTTTTCTTCTCGACACAGTGCTTTGAAAGTAGTGTAACTACCGTCGAGTCCGATCAAATCTGCGCGATTGTCGCAAAGTGGCTTAATCTCGGCAATATCGATCGGTAATCTTTGAGCGATCGCGAATTTCTCGATCGCTTCAACTCTAAAATCGACACTACGCTCAGAACAATGCGCGATGGCATCTTCAATGTAGCGATCCTTTGTGGCTGCGGTGGTAGGTTCTACATCTTTGGCTAATCCCGATCGCACGATCTCGATGCCTAAATCTGCTGCTTCCTGTTGCCATTTTACTTTTAGCTCTGTCGAGGGGATACTTTCTTTATCTTTACGGGTGCGGTGCCAAGTATCCTCGCGGGTCTGCCAAGTACTGTGTCCTGGGCACTCAGAGAGGATCTGCATCCGGCGTTTGCTAAAATCGACCAACGATTGTCGATCGTATCCTTTAATTTCAAATTGTCCGTGGGGGCGATGTTCGATTTCATAACCCAGTCGTTCTACTTCGGCTGCTAGGTAAGATTGGTAGATCGTCCCTAAGTGTTTCTTGTTCTGAAAAATTAGATCGTTGTCGTTGGCATACCATTTGCCATTCTCTGCTTGAGTTAGGTTCATCACCAGGGCGTGGGTATGCAGGTGCGGATCGAGTTCGCGGCTCTCAATATGGTCGAATTGGGCGACAACGAGGTTTCCAGTTTTGACTTCCGTTACTTTCTTATTTTTAGTAATACGGGTTTGAGCGTATCTCTCTTCAATCAGCTTGAGTGTTTTCTCGACGGCAAGCCGATGGGCATTCTCCAAGCGGGTATCGCCACCGACTAATGCAGTTAGGCTCACAGATTTCGGGGCGGAGAAAGTAAAATCCGTTCCCGCCCGACGTTTTTCGGGGTCGCCTTTGGTACCGAGATATTCAGAGCCATCTGGCGATTTACCATAACAGACATTTTCAAATGATTCTCGCTCGATTTCCCCTTCTAAGCCAAGTGCCGACGCGCCCTTCCCATACCAGCGAGTCTGCCCTCGCTCGTAATATTCGGTAAAGTACTTTACCGCTCCGCTACCAGTACAATTTTTGGCTGTCAGCATTTACTAAATTGTAGTGTCCGTCAGTTAATTTGTATTTTTATAACTTGATTTTAAGATTACATGCTCTGCATTAACTTCATTTTTTGACGCTATTTAAGTCAGATCATAATTCTTTTTGAAGCTAATTGTATTATTTATTTTTCTTGTTTTGAGTGTCAATCGCTATCAGACAGCTAATTATACCAGTTTTCAAAAAATGCGTACTGTGCGTAAAAATTAAATCGAGGCTACTTAGAAATCAGAGCCACTCAATAGCCCATTTAATAACCCATTAATTGACCCATGCAAAACTGGGTATTTTAGGCTCAGAATGATATAGTGAGCAGACTACACATAATTAATGACCCATTAATAGACCCATGAGTAAACCCACTGATAGACTCATCAATCGACCCAGCAAAGAAGTAGTAAACTTAAACTAATAAGATGTCGTATTGGAAATGGATAGTTAACGAGGGAAAAGAAATAGAGAAGATTCTCTTTGAATATTTAAGAAGCTGTAAGCACATGAAGGCAGATATAATACAAGCTGTTGAAGCATTTTATTTACCCTATGCAGTGAAGTACATGGGTGCGTCACCGCTAGAAGTTCAGAAAGCTTACCAAAAATCGATCGACACCTTACAATCGAGAGTAAGAATAATGGCACTGGACGCGGGAATGTCCATAGATGTGAATGCAAACACACAAGTAAAAGTAAACTTCGATAGCGTAAGCTCTCCTTTGGTAAGTCGTCAGCAGCTCGAAAAAGACGAAGTTGATGAAGTTGACGATGAATTGCCGATTAACCCGCTCAAGAAAATCACTAAATTAGAAGAGTGAGGAAGATCGATATTATGGAACATCTGTATGCAGTAGTGGATTACGGAAGTAGTGCTTTAAAGGTTGTTTATAGTAGGGAACTCAACGACACACCGAAATACTTCACGATGCAGCCAGAGATAATAGAGGTTTCAGCGGATGCTGTGAAGGGATATCGTAAAAACTTCAGTTTAGATCCAGCTCGACATGCCTTTGTTGGAACCAACGATCGTTTCTATGCGGTTGGGGAATTAGCCCAAGAGGTATTTCGTTCCACTTTGAATCTTACCGAACCAAAATCCAACAATGCAATTGGGCGTACTTTAGCAGCCATTACCGTAGCAGCTCAACTAGCTCAAATCAACGTCAGCAAGAAGTTTAGACTTTTCCTTTCCTGTTTGCTTCCCGCTGGAGAGCTTGTGGATCGAGATCTACTAGAAGATAATCTCAGGGAGGCGTTTAAAAACTTCGATACGCCAATGGGAAGCTTGCAAGTCAACCTCAAGTACTTTAACTGCCATCCTGAAGGTGGTGGGCTGGCACTTTTTTACGAGGAGCATTGCGATTTAGCCGATCGCCAGTTAGGGGTAGTTATGATGGGACATAGAAATTCGAGTTGCTTTGTCGTTCAGAATAGTATTTATCGAAGGTTGCGTTCGACCGATCTTGGCTTTGCAACAGTGGTTAACGATATTCAGCTAGCCACATCTGCATACAAAGACAAAACGATAACCGCAGGGGTCGCGACGTACTTACTCAGCAACGGAAAGGATAAAACCCCTTTAGTGAAGATGCTGATGCGAAATAACCCGACCGCGCGGGAACAGGAGCTAGACAACCTCCTCAAAGCGATCGATATATCTAAAGGCAAATTTTGGAATTCATTCATTCAGTGGTTGGCAATTCAGCTTCCACTTGATCAGGTCGTTTTCGGTGGAGGAGTTGCAGAATTGTTTAAAACAGAAATGCTCGACTATCTATCTGGTAAGCTGCCCAATTTACCAAATAAAAATTGTCCGGCAATCTATTTGCACGGTGGATTAGAGTACCCAGATAATACGCTAATTCCGACAGACTTACAAGCTAGGTTTGCAGACGTGCAGTGCTTATGGGAAAAAGATATTTTACCAGTTGCTAAGTCTTATTGGGATAATGTAAAAAAGTAGAGGTAATTGTGAAATCACATATATTTTTTCAAGAGTTTTCCACCCAGATTAAAGCAAGCATCAAGCCAAAAAACAACTACAGTGTTGATGATATTATCATCAATAATCGGGTCTTTCATTACGATTCACAGAATCATGAATACGTCGATAGCGAATTAGCAGGATTTCTAAAGAAATCTCCCGAAGAGGATTACTGGGAGTTCAGTGGCGATGGCTACAATATTTGGTTTGCGGGGACTTTTGCCGAAATCAAAACAGATCTCAAAGAATATTGGCAGCCAGAACCACTCGATCGCGTAGAATTGATTCTACTCAAGTTATGGAGAGAATTTCACTCAGTTAAGGAAGGTGATATCGTATGCCAACTCGGTCATAAGTCACAAAAAGTTGTTGCACTCCACCCTGAAATAGAACATCAAGAAGCAGCATTTTCTTGTCAATCTTCAGATGGTAAGATTCGTCGCGTTAATTTTAAAGACTGGCGAGATAATATGTGGGAGATCGAAAGTAGAGCATCTAATATTTAATACGTTAAACTTCGCCTGAAGATTATAGCGCAGATACTATCTCTATAGCGACAAGCCCAGTTGCAAAGACTAGGAAGCGGTACCAAATTTTTAATGGAAACCAGGACGGTATCGGCGTTAATGGGCAACAGAAAAAAGCTGTAGCGAATAAGATGGTTTGGAGGCGGACTGCAAAGATAAAATCGTGGTGTGTGATGGATTTATTAAAATACACGACACTGAGCATTAGCCCTGCCACCAGAAGCGTGATACAGACACTCCAGTACAGGAATGCTTCTATCCTACGTTCGAGTTCGATTCTCTGTGGCGATCTCTGTTTTTTTCTTGGCATACTGAATATTACAGCAAGTTTTATTATACCTCAATGATATGAGACGACTGTGCTAACGTCAATAAGTATGAGTGTTAGAAAAAGTGAGTATTGAAATCGATTGGTGCAAAAAAAATGAGTGAGTAACCAATTGGTTACTCACTCATTTAACTAAAAGCCATGCTCGTCAAGCCATTTCATAGCTTCTTCGTGTATGAATTCACACGCTCGTTCCCATTCCAAATCGTCGATACGTTCTTGAAGTGCGATTATTTCTTCTACATCTGTAGGGATAGATGTAAAGGTTTCGTCAAAAGCAGGTAAGCACATGGTATTTTCACCACTAAACATCGTTTAGTTAAAGCTTTGCTTCGACCGCCGAAGACGGCGCGCAAGCTTCGCACATTGAGGTCGCGATCTAACCATATCCCGATGATTTGTTGGCAGTCATGGGTAAAAGGTTAGGAATTGTTTGATGAGATATACTTCGATTTCTTCTAGATATCTCCAGCCAGGATAACGAGGGCGGTTATCGATAATTTCAAATTTAATCAGAGAGTATTATTCTTTCTCGCGATCGTAACCTCCTTCTGCTGCCGTCCATTTGTCCCAATGTTCTATATAGATTAATCTGCGAGGAGCGATCTCAAACTCCAGGCAGATTTTGTGCGCTAGTACCTCAAAAGCATTGCAAATACTCATGCCTGGATTGTCTGGCAGCTCGGAAACGATTACTTTAATCCCATAGCCGATCGCTTCCGAAATAGCTGGAGTAGAATCCAGTGATGGTATTAAGAGCCGACATTGAGAGTCGAAGCTATGACCTGGAATTCTATATTTGTAAGTATTGTCGTATATTGACATAGTTGTTTTATTTACTAATAATTATTTGTCGAAAAATTGTTGGATTTGGCTCTTGTAAATTAGCAGCATAGGCAATAGCAGTTAGCGGATTATTGCTATCGCGGTATTTAATTTGTCCGTTGCCAAGATACAATCCCGCAGCGGAACTATCGGCAGAGTATAACAAGTCCCAAATCAACGGCTGTGCCAAGGCACGGAGTTTAACACCGAAGCCGTGCAACCGCAAATCGGGACGTTCCGACTTAATTTGCAGGAGGATTTGGGCGATTTGCTTTGGCGGCAGGTGGGCGATGCTACCCACTCCTACCCATTGACCCAGAGCCAGACGCTTGCCGTAATCTTCGAGATGGCAAACATAGTCGCTCGGTCGATCGCCTTGTAGAACTGGCATCAAGTAAGCTGACAGGTTGCGATCGAGAAGTCGATCGTAACGATCGATCGTCAACTGGTGATGTTGATAGATTGACATGTTTGTGATTTTAAGGATGGCGCGGTGGCACAACCAATCTTGGCTCACCCAAGCATCCAAACAGCCGTGATGTTGCCAAGTTTTGACAAGGGCGACATAGATATCGATTCCGCATGGCGGACGCTTCGCGAACGGTAAATGTTGACCATGTGAATGGAACCTTGAATATGTACCACAGTCTAAGATCCAGTTTTGGATTGGAAATAAACTGCGGCGCGATTGCAATCTAGAGGCAGAAACTAAACAGCGGGGAAAGTGCTTGGTACCACTTTCCCCGCTATTAATTTGATGCCAGCCGCTGTAGAAGTGCTGCATGGTTAGAATAGGGATAGTTGAGGCTGTTGATGATCGACAGTGCAATAGACTCGGTTATTAGTTACGATTAAGAAATCGGCAGATGATAAAGGTTCATTGCTGTCTTTCCAGG
>JBBRVB010000001.1:0-48262 GCA_038247275.1 Chroococcales cyanobacterium | reverse complement strand
TTTAATTTTGTGAGGTTTGAGCCAGACTGGAACGGCTCGATCGAACAGAATATTTGTCAAGTCAATTTGACAATCTTTAAATTCCCAAAGTCTTGATTGAAACTTGAAAAACTAAAGCCATCTATTTGTCAAGAATAAATGTACTTATCTTAATAGTACGTATCCAAAGTATCTTTCGAGAAGTTAGCACTCGATCGGTTAGATGATGATTTAACCATGTCATATTTTAGCTGTCGATCGACAGGTTAGTTAGATGTTGGGTAAGATCTCGATCCCGATCGACATCTTTGGTTCTAGAGTAGATATCGATCGGTAGTACAAGTTGCAATCTAATGTTCAAACTCGATCGCCATAACTTACCTGACGACCTATAGTCTGTGCAATTTGCCAGCAGGTGTCCTACTTAGTTTTAGATAAGTTTTGACTTTTGACCTCTATCAAAAGGCAGAGATCTCCGAAAAATCACCCAAATCTCGACCAAAAAGCTGGATCGAGCCGTCGGATTTATCGTGATAAACGATTACATCATCATGGAATGGGAGCTAAAGATCTACCGATCGATTGATTTGGAAATGACAATATTTGTGTCAGTCTAGATGTTAGGGTTATATCTAATTATTAATTAATATCATAGTGATTTGCAAAATTAGTTATTAACTTTGAGCTGGAAATGTTTAAAAATCAAAGCCGTTGTCAGAACTAATCGAGTAAATTGAGAATAAGTGACTTTATCGATGAAAATGTGCAGATTAAGTGGTAGCCATCTAGATTAAATCACCAGATCGAGCGATCTTGTCATAAGTATCCCATGAAACTATCTAATAAAAATTCCGACCCAGAACTAACCCGACAATTAGTAACTGTGGTTGCGATTATTGCCAGCATCGTTGTCAATACAATTTCCAATATTTTCCCACCCAATGGTACCAACGTTGGCGAACTATCAAATACATTGCTTGCACCCGTGCAGGTTACACCAGCTAATTATGCGTTTGCGATTTGGGGGGTAGTGTACTTGGGACTATTGGCATTTGGGCTGTATCAGTTTCAAGCTACCGAGCGTCATAATCCACGCTTGGTGCGGGGTGGATATCTGCTGACGATCGCGTGTATCGCTCAATGCGCCTGGATTTATCTGTTTCTAGCACGACTGTTTCCATTGTCGATCGTGGCGATGCTGGGAATTTTGTTGCCGCTGATTGCATTGTATCAATGTCTCGGCATCGGTATCCAGAACGTCTCCAAACAAGAGCGATGGTTTTTGCATGTCCCCATCAGTATTTACTTGGGCTGGATTACTGTCGCCACGGTGGTAAATGTTGCCAGCACGCTCTATGTTGGCGAGTGGAATGGGTGGGGAATTCCGGCGACAGTTTGGACGGTACTGATGATGATTGTGAGTGCGGCGATCGCATCTTATATATACATCAAACGCCACGATGCAGCTTACACACTAACGATCGTGTGGGCGTTGCTCGGAATTACCATTCGGCAGATCGGTACGCCGTCGATTGCGGTAACTGGGATCGTAGCGGCGATCGCGTTGCTACTGCTGATAGCCACCGAAGTTAAAGTGTTTAGTAAAACATCATAAATATCTCACCAGGAGTCATAATGAATAATAAAATTGAAATTAATAAATCGGTACCGAGCGATTCTCCGGGGGAGAGGCTTCGCCAACGCTGGGGCGAATTTTTTGACCAGTTTTCAGATGGTAATCGTGGTAGACACATCTCGATTGAAATCATCAGTGCAGAAGTCGGGGATGAAGAATTAATTAAAGATGCGCCCTTAATGGCAATTGTGTATGACCGACCCAATAAAGGCGATGATTTAGTAATTGAAATCGGGCGTGACGAGGTAACTTACGCTCATACTATAGATTCTCCCCAGGAAGTTTTAACTGGACAGAGTGAAAGTGGGGAAATGCTGGCATTATCAATTAGCGATGCGGCAGGAACTAAGACCCTAATTAAATTACAAGCGAGTTAAATTAATTAATAATTCATAGTTATTAATTCCGATCGCAATTGCTGGCAGGGCGTTGGCGTAGGATATAATGGGTGGTGAGCGATCGACTTGTAGTTTTCGATTTGAAGTCTACACCGCCGATATCATAGCCAAATCTATCTCTGTGCTCGCCACGCCAAAATCTATGAATTCCGACGGAACTGCCAAGCAAAGACTCGATCTCCAATCTCCCCTACAACCAGAAATTATCGATGTCCGAGTGGTAGAAGAGATCTCGTCAGTACCGGAGCCACTCGGGGACATTTGGGCTAGTGGCGAAGTCCCCGACGATCGCACCACATCATCACCATCTGCCCAACCGCAGCCACCGATTACCATTCCAGTCGAGCCGCCAGTAGATCTACCGCAACCAACGGGAGCTACCACCGAGATCCCTGAAGCGGAAGATAATTGGCATTTGCTGCTCGATGAAATCGATCGAGATTTAGAACCAGCACCCAGCCTCAAGCCAGTGGCATCAGCAGAGCCAGTCGTTGCCGCATCACCGAGTTTGGCAACCACAATTCCAACTGAGCCAGTCGAGAATAGTGCCGTACCACTCATCCGCGCCGAAGCCCAAATCAAAGCAGAAATCGCCAAACTGCAAGCTACTCAAGCCACTCTCCAACAGCAAATCGTCGAGACTCAGGCAAGTTTTGGACAAGTTATCCAAACTTCGATTTCCGAGCTGGAACAACGTCGTCAAAAACTGCAAATCTCTGTCGAACAACTCGAACGCCGACGAGATCGCATCGAAAAAGAGATCGCCAAAAGTTTTGCTGGTGGCTCTCAAGATGTCGCCATCCGCCTCCAAGGATTTAAAGACTACCTCGTCGGTAGTCTCCAAGATCTCGTCGTCATTGCTGAAGAAATCGAATTTCCCCAACCACCCCCCGCTCAAATCCGCCTTCAGGCACCGCTAGAGCGCACGGCAAGCAGCAGTAATACCCCCAGAGATCGAACACCGACTCAATCCCCACCCAGTCGAGAATCCCGCAACCAAACCCCCCAATTTGCCGAGCCAGCTTTCAAAACGACCGCCAATAAAGTCCGGGCATCGATCGATCGTTATCGCAATGCCCCAGATTATTATGCACCTACTTGGCAACTGCGCCGTACCTTGGAGGCCGTTCATGCGGATAAGGTGTCCGACTGGTTTTTGAGCAAAGATGGACGGGGTGCCGTCCGCACGATGGGGAGCCGCTTGCAAAATATCCTCGTTGCGGCAGCGGCGGTATCTGTCCTGAGAGAGCTATACGGTGACTATCTCCGCACCCTCGTCCTTGCCAACCTCCCCGAACGCCTGGGCGATTGGAGACGGGGGTTTCAGGACTGTTTGGGACTCTCCAAGACCGATTTTGGTAGCAATGGGGGGATTATTTTGTTTGAAGATCCCGAAGCTCTAATCCAAAAAGTCGATCGGATCGTCGCCAATAAAGAAATGCCCCTGATTATCATCGATAATTCCGAAGGTCAAATTAGTCTTTCGATTCTCCAGTACCCACTCTGGCTGGCGTTTGCGCCCGATCCGAATCAACAGCTAGATGATCGGGAGTATCGGTAATGGGTAATGGGTAATGGGTAATGGGTAATGGGTAGCGAAAAGTGCGGTCTTGGGGTCTCCCCAAGTAGAGCACCTTTTCAAGACAGTGGATAATGACAAAAGAATAACTTTTCCAGTAATTAAATATAAAATATCTTTGAGGGTGGACAGTGCCGACCAAATCTAATTTGGGCAATTTCTATCTAACAAATATTTGCATCTAGCCAATTACCCTATGTTTCTCTTCTCCAACCTCAGTTTAGATCTGAATGCTAAATAATATTATTGTCGCGATCGGGATTTTTATCATTGCCTATGTTTTGGGTTCATTGCCGACGGGATATTTAGCTGGAAAATTGTTAAAAGGTATCGATATTCGCGAACATGGTTCGGGTTCGACAGGTGCGACGAATGTGTTGCGAACATTGGGCAAAGTGCCTGGATCGATCGTGTTGCTCATTGATGCCGTTAAAGGTGCATTGGCTGTCGCAATTGTCAATACGATCTTTGGATTTAATCTGTTGCCAACACTACCGATCGAGTGGCAAGCTTATTTAGTGCCATTAGCCGCAACTGGAGCGATTTTAGGACATAGTAAATCGATCTGGTTAAATTTTGGTGGTGGTAAATCTGTGGCAACCGGTGTCGGCGTATTACTGGCAATGTCGTGGCAAGTCGGTTTAGCGACGATGGTGGTATTTGGGATTTCGATCGCGATTAGTCGGATTGTCTCGATTAGTTCGATCGCTGGGGCAATTTCGGTGACGCTGTGGATGTTACTATTCAACCGACCCTTACCTTCAGTTGTATTTGCGATCGTGGGTGGTGTCTATGTCATCTGGCGACATAGTGCCAATATTCACCGGATTATTGCTGGCACAGAACCAAAACTCGGTCAAAAATTAGCAGCGACTACTGAGGTTCGATCTTGAATGCGGAATTAACTCCACTAACATTGTTGTATCTATTATTAGCAGCAATTAGCTATAACAGCGGAAAAATCTGGAGTAACTATGCCAAAGCTATCCTGTGTAACGATCTTAGCTCTGTTTGTCAGTATCTATCCTGCCAGTTTACCCGCACACGCTCAAGGCGGTAACTCTGGCAAAACTTGTCGTGTCACCGATCCTACCGGTACGCCACTCAACGCGAGATTGCAGCCTAATGGCAAAGTTGTGAATCGGCTCAAAAACGGTCGGACTGTATATGCCCAGTCAATCTCTACCGATGATGAGGGCAAACCGTGGGCGTTAGTGGCAATTAAGAATCAGGGTAAATACAAAATTATGGGATATGTATTGCGGGAGTTTATCACCTGTTACTAACAAACGAAACATCCCCAGCTTTTAGCGACTGGAGATGTTTGAGTTAATCAGTCTTATTCGTAAACCAAAGATAATACAGTGCTTTGGACAAATAACGATTGGTAAGTTGGGTGGCTGACTTTTCTAAACCACAATTGGGATTAGTGGCTGGCTTACACGAGGCATCAGCGATCTCCATCGGTAAACCGTCAGTTACTTTTTTTGGGCAGAACCGCCGCTCTGAGCGATCGCGACTTGTAGCATTTGAATTGCTTTGGCGTACTGCGGATCGGCGGAAGTTGCCACTTTAGTCCGATCTTTTACCAAGGCTTGGATTTGAGTCTTGGATAACTTAACTTCCACATCTGGTTTGATGCCAGCGTGGTTGATATCCTTACCGCTGGGGGTAAAGTATTTAGCGATCGTCACAGCCATCCCCGCGCCTCCTGAGAGGGGGCGGACTGATTGTACCAGACCTTTCCCAAACGTTTTCGCGCCAATTAGTTGAGCGCGTTTGTTGTCTTGGAGGGCACCAGCCAGAATTTCGCTCGCGCTAGCGGAGCCACCATCGACGAGGATGACTAGGGGTTTTTTGCTAATCGCCGTGCCATTGGCGGAACTTACATCACCAGTACCTTGACGGTTGACTGTCGAGACAATTTTGCCATCATCGAGCCACATCCGCGCGATATCGATCGCACCGTAGAGCAAGCCCCCAGGATTCGATCGCAAGTCGAGGACATAGCCTGTTGCACCTTGGCTTTCAAGTTTTTGAACCGCTGTGGCCATCTCGGAGGCGGCATTAGCACTAAACTGTTTGAGGCGAATATAGCCAATCCCACCTAGTTCTTTGGGGCGATACTTGGCTTCGACGGGGTGAATTTCGATTTGTTGGCGGAGCAAATTGAATTCGAGAACTTGACGATTGTCGCGTTGAATGGTGAGTTTGACCGTGGTGCCTGCTTTCCCGCGAATTAGTTGCACGGCTTGATTGACATCCATTCCGGCGGTACTCTTACCGTCGATTTTGGTGATAATATCTTTAGAGAGAATCCCGGCTTTGGACGCTGAAGTATCTTCGATCGGGGCAATTACTTCAAGTTTCTTGGTTTTTTCATTTTGACTTAGTTGAATCCCGACCCCAATCAATTGACCGGAAGTTTCGACCTGAAGATTCCGAAATTCTTTGGGGTCCATGAAGCGGGTGTAAGGATCGTTGAGGTTCTTGAGCATTGCTCGGATGGACTTGTAAACCTCTTCCTTATTCTTATAATTTTTATTGAGGTACTGCTTGCGAATCGCCCGCCAGTCTTTTTGATTGAAGGTAGCATCAACATACTGTTTATCGATGACCTGCCACACTTCATCGATTAATTCCTTCGGACTATTCTTGAAAAAGGCAACACCTTTAGGGATATGCAGCCCCGCACCAGTAACTGCTACTGCTGTGAGCACCAATGCGGTAGCACCAATAACCAACCCGTGTTTTTCGATCTTCATGATTTACGTCTGGAATTAGCAAGAAAGGAAAAATTGATGTGATGAGGTTCTGCTTAATTTAGCATAATTGTTAGACGGGGCAGGTGTGGTGACTCGGTTCACATTGATTAAATCTTAGCATATTCAGAATCTGGAGCCGATCGGTACCTCTGACATTGACATTGCGGTATTGTTCTTGATTCCCAGCCTTCGTCAACCGCTTACCGACGAGTCTATTCAGGTCGCTGCTGCGGAGATCTTTACCCCACCCCAGCCAATCGAGGAGGGTTGGGGGTAAGCTCATCGAAAACGAAGTCTAGCCAACCCAAACCCATCAAATTCAACTATTCTGGCTCTACCCAACGACCGTCAGCCTTAATCAGGGCAATTAATTTGGCTACTCCTTCGGCTTCGGGTACTCGCTCGATCTCATCGCGACCGCGATAGAGGGAGATATAGCCAGGTGTTTTGCCGACGTAACCATAGTCAGCATCCGCCATCTCACCGGGACCATTGACGATGCAACCCATGACCGCAATATCTAAACCCGTCAGGTGACTGGTGGCTGCGCGGACTTGGTGGAGGACTTCTTCGAGATTGAATAGTGTCCGACCGCAGGAGGGGCAAGCGACGTACTCGACCATCGTCTTGCGGAATCCCAATGCTTGGAGAATGCTATAGCAAACGGGAATTTCCTTCTCTGGGGCTTCTGTGAGGGAGACTCGGATCGTGTCGCCGATCCCTTCAGCTAGGAGTGTCCCAATCCCAGCGGTGGACTTGATCCGTCCGTACTCACCATCACCAGCCTCGGTGACTCCCAAATGAATCGGGTAATCCATCCCGGCTGCGTCCATCCGTTGTGCGAGTAGTCGATAGGCAGCTAGCATCACTGGGACGCGGGAAGCTTTCATCGAGACCACCAGATTATGAAAATCAAAAGATTGACAAATACGGATACATTCTAGAGCCGACTCGACCATCCCTTCGGGAGTATCGCCGTAGGTAAATAGCATCCGTTCGGCGAGAGAGCCGTGATTGACACCGATTCGCATCGCTTTGTTTTGGTCTCTAAGCGAGATGACCAGCGGTTCGAGCATGTCGCGAATGTGGTCGCCGATTTCCGCAAATTCCGCAGGCGTATATTCGGTCCGATCGGGTTTGGCTTTTTCAAATACATATAATCCGGGATTGATTCGCACTTTATCGACGTGTTTGGCGACCTCTAGGGCGATTTTCATCCCGTTGTGGTGGACATCGGCAACTATGGGAACGATTTGATATGTCTCGATTAGTTGTTGTTTGATTTGAGCCACTGCCCTAGCGTGTGCCATGCTGGGGACAGTGACGCGGACGATTTCACAGCCGATTTCGTGCAACCGGCGAATACCAGCAACGGCACCATCGATATCGAGGGTATCTTCATTGATCATCGACTGGACGGCGACGGGATGGTCGCTGCCAACATTGATGCTGCCAACGGCTACAGAACGGGTCTTGCGGCGATGAATGGTGGTGTCTGTACCTAAATTACTATAAGCGGACTGAGTGGATGCTGGCAGGGTCTGCATATACAAACAATGGTTGAGATGTGGCTGTGATTGTCTACCCTTCAGCTTGCCACAATATGAGCATTTAGTGTGGGCGATCGGGGTAACCTGAGACGACAATCATGGTAGCGAGACAAAATAAGACAGTGAGACAAGACCGTACACAACAACTGACAAAAATCGCCTGAAAATATACCCTCAGCACCTTTTCGCGATCCACTATCCACGATCCACTATGTCTCGATCCAAAATGTGAGTAGCTCGATCTTTGTCATTGATGTAGTGTAGTCTATTGAGTAACAGATCGATTCTCGACTCGATCGGGATGAAGACTAGCACGATCTACTACAGATCGCGACCGAGCCTGTTAAAATGAGAGGCAATCGCCCTAAGAGTCCGTTAGGTCGCTGCAGGGCGATTTGAGATTAGAACCTGTAAGATTGGCTCAACCACACCACACTCTCGACTCCAAACTTCGTGCCCAGTTATTGCTTGTAACCTGCAATCATGTCTAATCAGCGTAGCTATTATCGACCCAAATTTTTACATGAAATACAATTGGGTTTGGTAGTCTATGGCGGCGTATCCTTAGCGATTTATACTCATGGTGTTTGCCAGGAGTTTTATCATGCGGTGCGCGGTCGCGGCATTTATAAATTAGTCAAAGCGTTGACAGATGCCGATCTGGTGGTCGATACGATCTCTGGCAGTTCGGCAGGTGGGATCAATGGAATCTTACTCGGCTATGCGATCGCCAACAGTAACGATCGCGAGGTGGTAGACTTTAATGCGTTTGCCAAGATCTGGCGTAACAGTGGCGATCTGTTGAAGTTACTCCAAAAGCCCAATCTGTTCAAATCCCCAGCCGGGGGCGTGGGTGTCAATGGTGAAAGTTTTTATCAGCGGGGCTTACTCGCAACCTTAGTCAAAGGGATCGAACATAAATTACCGCGTTCGCCCCAAGAATGGTTTTCGAGTACTAAAGAATTGGATCTAGCGATCGCGGGTACTGATTATCTGGGTAAGATCGATCGGACCCTCGATGAAAACGTGCTCAATCTCAAAGCCAAAAATCATCGCACGATGTTTAAATTAAAGCATCGTCAAGGTCGGAAGGAACCATTCAATCCTTACTATAACGATCCAGAGCTACCGCGATCGCCGCGTGATACATTTCAAGCTCTAGTAAAATTGTGTCATATTACGGCAGGAATGCCGATTATTTTTCCATTAGTAGAGGTGGACATCCAGGATCGACGCAATTTAGTCGATCGGCAATTAGTAACCTGGGGCAAACTATCGAAGTACTATTCACCCGATCTGCCGCTAGATCGTGGGGATAAATTATATTTTCTCGATGGTGGATTGCTCGATAATACGCCCTTAACCTGCCTGATGAAAGAGGCATATTATCGTTTACCCAGTCGTTTAGGTCAACGAAAACTATTTTATGTCGATCCCAATCCCGCTCATCTAAATGAGCGATTACAATTAGGTAAAAAGCAACAATCACGAACAGGGAAAATTCTTCAAGCCGCAGCCTTGTCAATTCCCATTCACCAAAGTATTACCAACGACTTACGGACACTTCACGAACACAATCATAAAGTTCGTCGCTATCAAACATCGATCGATCGAGCTGAACTAGATGTTGATTCTCAGCAACTTTTAGAAAGTGGCGATCGCACTCAGTCCCAGATTTATTTACGGGGTAGATTATTTGATTTTCGCGATCGAAACTTACCGTTATTACTCCATGCAGAACAGGGGTCACAAAATACCCAATATTCAGTCGTACTCGACAAGATCGATCGAATTTTAATAAGTAAATTTACCAACCATCAAGATCGCCATCATCATTATAAATTGCTCGAACGGTTCGAGTCTCAAATTGTCGATTTGGATGTCGAATATAATCTGCGCCAACACTTTTATTTAATCGAGCAGATTGGTGATTTACTGGAAATCGATCTGCCAGATATGACTCGCAAACAATTGCAATGTTTATCTGGGCAATTGAGCTGTAATATTAAACTATTGGAAGTAATTAGGGCGAGTATCGAACTATTATTAAGCGATCGCTCTGTGAGTAATTACTTTTATTATCTAATCAATCAAGAGGGTAACGATCGACGGTTGCGCGCGCTGGTATACGAGCTAATTTTTCGACTACATAGATTTTTGCTCAATGGGACTAAATTTCAGACATTTATCCCTGATGATGTATCCGGCTTAAATTTAGAAACAATTACAGTTTATTTCTGGCTGGACTTACCAGAATTGGCTGCAAAAAGTGGACATGCTCGGTGGTTATCACAGACCCAAATTTCTAGTATCTTTGCTCAATTAAAACAGCGGATTGCCGAACTCGGACAAAGCACGAATCTTCATCCCTTAATTTGGGCAGATCGGGAACTAGAGTATGATAACGATCGCAATCAAAGCTTCCCAAGCGTCTTAAGACAGCTATCGCTAGCTGCTGAGATCCAAATTGAGAAATTTGGAGATCGCTATAGTGCTCAATTACTCAAACAATGGCATACATTTGAATTTATCGATCGAGAATTATACCCATTTGAATATCTGACAAACTTGCATGAAAAATCAATAATTAATCCAATTTGTATCAGTCCAGATAGTGCTCAATTAGGGATTGGTAATGGTAAAAATACCCAAGATAAACTCGGTAGTGATAAGCTGTATAACATCGGTGGCTTCTTTAAAAAATCTTGGAGATCGAACGATCTACTTTGGGGTCGTCTTGATGGACTCAATCGGGTTTTAGAAGGAATTATTACCCCAAAATCGGTGACAGCATTTGCTAATTTCGTCCAGAGAGAATCGACGAGAACAAATTGTACCCAGGCTCAATATTTAGACTGGTTAATTACTGAGTCACTCCCACACTTATCTGGTACCGAGCGTCAACAGATCGGTAGACATCTAGAAACTCTAGCACAGCCTGGATTGCAGATCGATCGGATCGAGCTTCAGAAGATTTTAGCAGATCTAGTTTTAGCTGGACAGCACGATATTTTAACTAGTGATGTCCACTTAGCAATTGAGGGAATGGACGAACAACCGGGCTGGTGGCGATTACCAGGAGACGGCAGATCTATCAATGAAAATTGGATCTTAAATAAAATCGAGATCGATGCCGCCAACTCATCTTTACCAACATCTAATCCCAACACCATCGTGCGGATAATTCATCAATCTCTCACCAATTTAACTACCCAGCAGCAATATTTCTTCCGCCGTCAGTATCGCATTGGCGTTGATAAACTCTGGGAAAATATGCCGTTAGTTACATTGATTAGTCTCTGTACTAAAATTATTTTATTTCTACGAACATTACTAGTTAAATTATTTAGAATATCTGCTAGTACCCAAACAATTCGGCACCCGCTTTATCACTGGCTCGATGGCAGTTTACAATCAAGTTATTGGTGGCTACAAGGCGGTAGCATCAAACTTGGTGCAGTTCACAGACGACCCCGAATTATTTTATTACAACTTTTGGGTGTGATGACTGCCATTGGTGGGATCGTGCTCGCGTTGTTATTATCACCACTATGGTTGTTATTATCGGTACCAAGTGCGCTCGTCTGCTGGTTTTTACAAACCATCCGTCTCAAACGCCTAGCTGGTGGTAGGACTAATCCGTTTTTACCACAATCACGGGAGAGTTAAACAGTTGACAGTTGACAGTTGACAGTTGACAGCTTATACAGATGCGTAGCAAAAGTGTGAATATTATTAATCTTCGGCTACTAATCTGTCGAACATCTAAACCATATAGGCGGGAGAGCTAAATTTTCATCCCTGAATCCAGCACCGCCGAGATTATTTGAGATCTAGTAAGCCTTGCTCTTTGAGCTTGGGATTGAAGCGAATTTCGGTTTGAACGCCACGCTGTTGAAGTTGAGCTAAAATTGTCTCCTCGACGCGTCTGGCGACTTGCTTGAGCAGCTTAATCTGAGCGACACCATCCAAATCGGCAAAGCTATCACTTTCGGCTGCTGTCATGGCATGATGGGTAGAGATCGGGTCTAACCACTGAGAGTTTGCCGCACCATTGCCAATTGGGATACTCCCATTTTCAGCAATCCAACTAGATTGAACACTTTCGAGAAATGTCCGATTTGGTCGATCGATCGTGGTTGCTTTTACCCAATAACATTGTTCGGGTTGTCTGACTAAATGCTGTTTGAGACTTAAGTAAATATCTCGTGAGTAGCCCACAAATTGCAACTTTTGAGATCGATTGAAGATCGCATAAATACCAATTTGATTTTGGAGAGTTCCGGGTAATTCTCCGACATCATTTACATAAGGTAAAAATTCCAAGCTATCTAAACTTGGAAGATCGGTAATAGGTGACATAACTTTTAAACAGTTGACAGTTGACAGCGAAAAGTGCGGGAACAGGGGTTTCCCCTGTCTTGTCTTGACCCAAACACATGCGGAGGGAACCTCCGCGTGATTTGGGTCGCTGTCTCACCTTTTTTGACGGGGAAAATAACCAAAGGTGAGCCGCAAGTAGAGCACCTTTTCAAGACAGTTGCGATCGATTTAGCTTGTCTAAATCCTAAATATCTCTAGCCTAATCGCTCATCTTCTGATAAATCGCACAGAGCCGACTCGGTTGAAAAATCTTGGCAGCAAACATAAAATTAGGTGGAACATTAATGATTAAATGCTCGGGCGATTGATAGTACTGTTCGATCTCCGCTGGCATTCCTTTGGGTGTGCCGAGACTATAAGGAACTGGTTGGAATAATATTTCGGTGAAAATGACGTATTGACAACTAGCCTGTTCTGCGACTTGTTGAATAAATTTTTCACCAGTTAGTAAGCTAAATAAAGTTGCTTGTACTTGCGGATTGAGGGTAAAACTGCCATCAAAGTTTTCAATTACTTTTATTTTCATAAGCAAGTAGTTTATTTTAGTAATTTTTAGTGACGGGCAGTTAGTTTAGAATAGTAAATGGTCGAGAAAGATTAGTGTAAGCGGACATATAAATGGTGGGCATTGCCCACCCTACTTAATGAAAGAAGTTAAGATATAACAGACCTAGACTGTCATGATATCTTTTTCTTTTTCAGCTAATACCTGCTCGACTTTAGCTCCATACTTATCGGTTAGCTTTTGAATCTTATCTTGGAGATCCTTGGATTCATCTTCAGATATTTCGCTAGCTTTCTCTTGTTTTTTGACAAAATCGATCGCATCGCGCCGGATGTTTCGCACGGAAATTTTGCCTTCTTCGGCGTACTTACCCGCTTGCTTAACAAATTCCTTGCGACGTTCCCCAGTCAAGGGCGGTATGTTTAGGCGAATTGTCGAACCATCGTTATTGGGAGTCAAGCCAATATCAGAGAGCGAAATCGCTTTTTCGATCGTACTCATACTACTGCGATCGAATGGTTGGATCGTAATCGTTGTCGAATCGGGTGTTCCGATATTTGCCAACGATTTTAAGGGTGTTGGCGTACCATAATAATCGATCGTCACTCGATCGAGCAAGCTCGTACTCGCACGTCCAGTCCGAATCGTATTAAACGAGCGGCTAACCGACTCCACCGCCTTTTGCATATGACCTTCGACATCAGCAAATTTCACAAGAACCTCCTACAAATGTACCAATTGTTTCACCCGCTACCACCCGCTGAATATTGCCCCGTTCAAATAAATTGAACACGATGATGGGAATATTATTCTCCCGACACATGGCAATTGCCGTACTATCCATCACCCGCAAGTCTTGATTGAGGACGTGACTGAAGGTGAGACTTTGAAACCGTTTCGCGTCAGGATTGAGCTGCGGATCGGCATCATAAACACCATCAACTTTGGTAGCCTTAAAGATCACATTAGCATCGATCTCGGCTGCTCGGAGGGCAGCAGCGGTATCGGTGGTAAAAAACGGATTACCAGAACCTGCCCCAAAAATCACTACCCGACCCTTCTCCAGGTGGCGGATGGCACGGCGACGGATATATGGTTCGGCAACTTCCTGCATGGCAATAGCGGTTTGTACCCTGGTAGGTACTCCTTTTTGTTCTAGCGCATCTTGGAGGGTAATGGCATTCATGACCGTGGCAATCATCCCCACATAGTCAGCCGTAGCTCGATCCATTCCTTTGGCTGAAGCTTTAACTCCCCGAAAAATATTGCCACCCCCAACGACGATGGCAACTTGGACACCACTGGCGACGACTTCGGCTACTTCTTGGGCGATAGCTTGGACGATTGTCGGATCGATGCCATAACCAAGATCGCCCATTAGGGCTTCCCCACTCAACTTGAGCAATACCCGTTGGTAAGTCGTCCCCATGCTGCTTATTTTTTTAACTCAAAACTTTCTCACATTTACAATACCAGGAAACGGCGATCTTTTTTCGATAGGGGATAGGGAATAGGGGATAGGGGATAGGGAATAGGATAGGGGTTATTCAAAGCTCGACGATCCAATTTTGGAGGCTTCCTGACGCGCACTGCGCGTTAAACTCTAATAACGAACCACGATCCAATCTTCCCTACCTCCTACCTCCTACCTCCTATCCCCTATCCCCTATCCCCTACCTCATGGATTACTACATCGCTCCGGCTTTTCTCGACAAATTAGCCGTCCACATCACCAAAAATTATCTCGATCTACCAGGGGTAAAAGTGCCGCTGATTTTGGGCGTACACGGGCGTAAAGGCGAGGGGAAAACTTTTCAGTGCGAATTGGTATTCGATCGAATGAAGGTACAGGCAATCCACATTTCGGCGGGGGAGTTGGAAAGTCCCGATGCGGGTGATTCGGCGCGATTGATTCGGCTGCGGTATCGGGAGGCTGCGGAAATCATCAAGGTGCGCGGGAGAATGGCGGTATTGGTAATTAATGATATCGATGCTGGTGCGGGTAGATTCGACCAAGGCACCCAGTATACGGTGAATACGCAATTGGTTAATGCCACGCTGATGAATATTGCGGACAACCCGACCAATGTGCAGTTACCGGGTAGTTATGATTCGACTCCTTTACCTCGGATTCCAATTATTTTAACTGGCAACGATCTATCAACTTTGTATGCACCACTAGTTCGAGATGGCCGGATGGAAAAATTTTATTGGGTACCCACTCGCGAGGATAAAATTGGGATTGTTAGCGGTATCTTTGCACCGGATAATATTTCTGGACGGGAAATCATCAGTTTAGTCGATCGATTCCCAGAGCAAGCAGTTGACTTTTTTGCAGCAATGCGATCGCGTATTTATGACGAGCAAATTAGAGAATTTATCGGGCAAGTAGGTTTGGAAAGAGTCGCGATGGAAGTCGTCAATCCAGCTAGTGGAATTAAGCCAACTTTTCCAAAACCATATTTTACCCTTGCGCGACTGTTTGAATTTGGCAATCTTTTAGTCCAAGAACAGAAAGCTGTGGCAGAAAGTAGACTAGTCGAGGAATACAATCGTGTTCGTTATAATGCGCCATCTAAGTCTTTAAGTTAGAATTGAGGTTTTAGACTTTAGACTTTAGGGATTAGCTAAATTACGACCTCAATAGGTTAGTTCGTTAGGATGTAGTCAAAATTACAGAAATGCAAATTACCTATAGTCCGGCATATACGATCGTCCCAACTTATGAGTGCTTCAATCGGTGTAGTTACTGCAATTTTCGGGTAAATCCGGGAGGAGATAGCTGGATGACACTCGATCGAGCCAGCCAAATTCTTACCGATCTCCAGGGTACAGAAATTTGTGAAATATTAATTTTAAGCGGTGAAGTTCATCCCCGATCTTCCCGTCGGAAAGCTTGGATCGACCGCATTTACGATCTGTGTAATTTAGCTCTCGAATTCGGATTTTTACCACATACAAACGCTGGCCCTCTGAGCTATCCAGAAATGGAGCAGTTAGCCCAAGTTAATGTCTCAATGGGCTTAATGTTAGAAGCTCTCGATCCAGAATTGTTACAAGGCGTTCATCGTCATGCGCCGAGTAAAGTACCGGCAATTAGACTCGAACAACTCAACTGGGCTGGTAAATTAAAGATTCCGTTTACAACCGGATTATTATTGGGGATTGGTGAATCTGAATTAGATTGGGCAAAAAGCTTGCACGCGATCGCCGATATTCACCGACAATGGGGGCATATTCAAGAAGTAATTCTCCAGCCATATAGTCCTGGTAGCCAAGAAAGTCTAGCGGGATTGGGCTTTGATATTACCAAATTACCCAAGATAATTCAATTAGCCAAACAGATATTACCTCCAGATATTACAATTCAAATTCCACCAAACCTAATTCCCAATTTGGATTTGTTACTAGCATGTTTGGCTGCTGGTGCGAGAGATTTGGGCGGGGTCGTACCCAAGGATGAAGTTAATCCTGACTATCATCATTTACACTTAGGAGCATTGAGTACGCTACTTGCCAATGCTGGCTGGGACTTACAGCCGAGGCTACCCGTTTATCCAGATCGAAAGCACTATTTATCACCACGATTGCAAGCTTATATCGATGCTCGAAGCTAGCTACTAATTTCAAATTCGAGCGATTTAGCCTTGGGACTCACTCAATTTTTAGCGACAATAACTGACTTTTGCGAGCAGATCCGCCCAGCCAATATTATTTAATGTTGGTAATACTAAATGTGCTTGTGCCAAGCGGTCGGCAGGCCCAACACCTAAAACCCACATATTGGCAGCTAGAGCCGCCGCTACGCCTGCGGGAGCGTCCTCCACTACCAAACAAACGTCGGGTGCAATGCCCACGGACTCAGCGGCATATAGGAAGATATCGGGAGCAGGTTTGAGATTGGGGACGCTATGACCATCAGCAATAAAGTCAAAAAAATGCCTAATCCCCAGCCGTTGTAATACTAATTCAGCATTTTTACTCGAAGATCCCAGGGCAATCTTGATGTTGGTAGCGTGCAATTCGCCTAATAGATTCTCAATTCCTGGGAGGAGATGTTCGCGATTGAGTTCATCGATTAACTCTAGATAATAATTATTTTTACGGGTTAATAGTAGTTGCTGTTGGTTTGGGCTAAACTGACGATCGCCCAGCAAATAACATAGGGCATCTTCGCGATTTAATCCTAACATGCCGCGATCGTGAATCTGTCGATCGAATGGAATCCCCTCTTCATCAGCTAATCGCTGCCATGAAAGATAATGGAAGTAAACTGTATTGGTAATTACCCCGTCGAGGTCGAAAATGACTGCGGCGATGCGTGGATCGCGGATCGGTGTAACCATAGCTATTTGATCTCGATCGACGAGTACTGATGATGACGAGGCTAACTCTATGTCAGTGCCTACTCATTATGCCCTCAGATCGATCCCAAAGGTTAAATATCGATCGCAAGGCTGAGTGAAATTGGAATCGTGTTTTAAAATGGACTTTATGTTTGGGTAATGGGTGATGGGTAATGGGTAATGGGTAATGGGTAATGGGTAATGGGTAAAAAATAAGTACTTTAATTACCCTCTACTATTCATGGATCTCTACGTCTACTATCTACCATCTACCATCTACCATCTACCCCCTACCCTCTACCCTCTACCCTCTACCCTCTACCCCTTATGAGTTTACGCGACCAATTTAATAAACTTACCGGCAAAAATCAGTTTGTCGTATCCCGGATTTTTATTCATCTAGCTGGTGAAGAAGTATCCCCATTACTCGGGATCTTAAACCAAGCAGCCCGACAAGCGATCGAAGCCGATGGCGATCTGACTATCGTCGGGGAGGGATTAGTCGAAATCTGTCAAAATCTGTTGCAGTACGATACCTACTGGCGATCGGCAGCTAATGAAGGTGATGTATTCTGGGATGAAGGTGGTGCTGGCGACTATGCCAACGAATTATTCACCGATTCAGCCGGACGGTATTTGAGCGAACCCGACATGGGTGAAAATAGCAATCCTAATGCTCAACTAACTCTCCCGCCTACCCCCAATTTAATTTTGATGCTGACTGTAGCATTAGAAGGTGAAGAACCCACGATCGAAGCAGATTTATCAAATATGTCTGCACTCAGAATCGCTCTAAAATCGCTGATAAACCTCCACTACCAAAAACGCCTTCGCGCAATTTATATACATTTTTCACCAGCACGATTTGGTGATGAACTTACCGATGACCAAGTTCTCCAAAATTTCCCAGAATTAATTCCTTTATAACTAATAGCTAGTGGTTGATGTGGGATATTTCCATAGATACAGTGCGGTTACCCAGATCGAAATGGATCGGTTAACTAGGTATTTTAGTGTTCGTTCGATCGAATCGGATCGCTCTAAAATAAGTAGAAGGGTTGTCAATATGTCATCCCTTTTTTACGGAAATTATCAATTGTCGATCGACCTGAGAACTAGCTAAAATAAGAAAATACAATAATCATGAGATCAGCCTATATGTTCCGTCGATTAGTGATAATTTTTATGGCTTTAACGTTGTCCGTTACTTCTGTAGCCTGTGGCTCTGACGATCGGGCATCGCAGGGACGAGATCGACAGCAAACTACTTCCGTCCAAAATCCGGCTGTCAGTAACAACACCAATCAAAAACCGCTCGCTGAAGGTAAATATCCCGTCCAGCAAGCTACCTATAATGATGCCAACGGTGAATATACCGTGATGCTATTGAACACACCCGCTGGTACGCCCCCTGTGTACCGCAGCACCAATCTGCAAATGGCAAGACTAACTGATGAAGAAGTCAAAGCCAGTGAAAAGACTTATGTCAAGTCAGAAAATGGGCAAGTTTCATTGCACATGCCCGAAGATTTTAAAATTGAGTATGTCCATAATGTGACTCAGGCACAGACAAATCCTCAAACCGGGCAAAAAGAGACGGTAGTAGTCAGGCAAGAATCTAGTTTCTGGACACCGTTTGCGGGTTCTGTAGCTGGTTCGATCGCCGGACAAGCGATCGGGAGTATGTTATTCCGACCACAGTATTATGTGCCCCCAGTCTATAGCTCCGGTGGATTACGCGGCTATGGTGGCTATGGTAGTAACTACGGTCAAGCCGTCCAAGGTTATCAAACTCGCTATAACAGTAAACCACCAGCAGTCGTCAACCGGACAACCTTACGAACGACTGGAAGATTGAATAACAATAACAATTTCAATCGTACCAATACTAATACCAACCGATCGGTCGAGCGCAATCGTGCTACTGGTTCGGGATTTGGTAGCAGTACCCTCCGTCAGTCCGACCGTTCTCGCTACAATCAACGCCCTGCTGGCGGTTCGAGCCGCAGCTTTGGTAGTGGCGGTCGCAGTCGCTCTGGTTCGGGTTTCGGCAGTCGCCGCCGCTAAACTAGGGAATAGGGAATAGGGAATAGGGATTAGGCTTTAGATGTTCGGCTGTAGGTATTCGGCTTTTACATGTAGAATTAATGCTAGGTATTAGGTGTTTACATGCAGATTCACCATAGAGCCTAGTTTCTCTTTCCCTATTCCCTATTCCCTATTCCCCAAATTATGTCAGTCAAAAAAGGAGATTCCGTGCGCGCGATCGCAAGTATGCTGGCAAATAGCCTCGAAGCTAAAGCTAGTGATGCTAGATTTCCCAAATATTTATTTGAAACCAAAGGTGAGGTGTTAGATCTCCGAGGTGACTACGCGCTAGTTAAATTCGGGCAAGTTCCAACACCGAATATTTGGCTCCGACTCGACCAGTTAGAGGCTTTTAGCAGCTAGGATCTGGTGCGCGATCGCCTGAATCGATAACAATATAGATTCGTCTGAAGGCTGGGATACTGTAAGAATGATGGCATTAATGGCACCATTCAATTACTCATCTATGGTAGTAGCGATTTGCTACTAGCCTTTGTCGCGCAAAAGTTCTTTAATTTGTCTGAGTGCGGCTGGGAGAATATTAAAAACAGCCCAACCAGCAGCAGCAGCTAGAGGTGCCAAAACGATCAAAAGCCGAAAGTCGAAGTCCATAACGAGTTCCTTAAAATCAAAAGTAAAAAATCTAGCAATCGCCAGATCTTACTTACTCTAGCAGAATTAGGAACTGGTATTGGATTCATCCCCAAAATGAAGAGTAAGTAATCGCCAGCAATCGATCGGAAATTTCAAGAGATGGCGATCGTGCCCCGACCGCGCAACAACCCAGTATTCGCACCCGGACAGATATATTTGAGTGGTTGTCGATCGGGAAACTGTTGCCAGATGGCGGCGACACTGCGAAGTTGACGGGGCCAATGGAAAGTCTTAGAAGTACGCAGGGGCACAGCCGCGCCCAAATGGTCTGGTAATAGATGCCGACCAGTAAATAGTACGCCACCAGATCCAGCATCATAAAGACAAAAAGATCCCGGCGAATGTCCAGGAGTCCAAATTGCATGTATGCTATCGTTAATACTAATTTTGTGCTGGAAAGTAGTAACTTTTAGTCCTGGGAGTAAGTAGGCTTCTTGTTCTTGAACGATGACTTCACATTCAAATTCAGCGGTAATCGCGAGAGTCTGACCGATGCCACCGCGATGGGTAATTGCCAACTGGCTGATGCCACCGCGATCGCGAATAAACTGACGATTGACATCATTCCAAGCGGGACTATCAACTAAGATATTGCCATTTGGAGTGACGATCGCATAAGCAGTCCCACCGAGGGTATCGCGGTTGGGGGGAAAAGCAAAGATCCCCGGTAGAATCTCTGTTGGCGGTTTGGCGACGGGGGTTTTAATTGACAGTGGTGAATGTGACAAGTTGGCTGGCGACATAAGAGCGCGTGGTCTACAAGAGTTTAAATGTGAGCAATTGCTAGGACTGCTGTGGTTGAAGCCTGAGTGACGAGTGCTTCTAGCAAATCGATGGCAACAACTAGTTTCAGGTTCGATCGATTAATTAGAAATTTTATTCATGTGGTTGTCTTTAATCTTCATCTTAATCTTAGCGGGCGTGTTGACATATATTATTCTGGATCGAACTGTCAGTCAGTTGACTGTAGTGCCGATCTGGATCTTGTGGGCGATCTTGATGATTCCGCCCTTGTTGACTGGGGCGACAGTGACTTGGAGTAAACAAGTTCCACCATTGCCCGTCTTAATTGCCGGTTGCTCGATGTGCTGGTTTTTATATTGGCGATTGCTAGACTGGCGACGATCGACACCGCGACCGTTCGAGCCGAGAATTGCGCCAGTCGATTCCGCAATCCCGGCGAACGATCTACCAGTGTTATCGCCATCGGTAGTAGCATCAGCCGTAATATCCCCTGAACCGGAACCAACTATCCCCCGCCCGATCGAAGCCCATGAAGAGGCAATCCTCAAGACCTGTTTTGCTTGGAACGTGTTCTTTCTGGAAAAAATTGAATATCGTCCGCAAGCCGTGTTGTGTCGTGGTAAATTGCGAACCGATCCAGATACCGCTTATGCGACGCTCAAGCACAATGTCGAAGAATTATTCGGCGATCGATTCTTTATTTTATTTCAATATAGTTTATCGACAGGGAAACCCTTTTTTGCCCTCGTACCGCGTCCCCAGCCAACTCTAATTACCGGATCGCGGCGGTGGTTGGATGAAGCACTCGCGATCGGTCTATTGCTAGTAACACTCATCCCGACGACCTACTTTGGTGCAGCATTAGCGCAGTTGCCACAAGGCGACATTGGGGAGATTCTCCACGCCGGATTACCATACTCCTTGAGTATGATTTCGATCCTGGGACTGCATGATTTTGGACGCTATCTGGTGGCACGATTTTATCAGATCGAGACCAATCCACCTTACTTTATTCCGCTCCCATTTTGGCCGGGTACTTATGGCTGTCTGGTTCAAATGCGATCGCCCGTTCCTAACCGTAAAGCAGTGTTCGATCTGGGGTTTGGAGCTTCGATCTTCGGACTGGCGATCGCCATCCCACTGTTACTGTGGGGATTGAGCCAATCACAAACGGTACCCCTCGATCTCAAGTCCAGCTTGGTGAGCTTTCACGCCTTCGATCCGCGCTTTTCGATCCTCCTGACATTATTGAGTAAATTGGCATTGGGCAGTAGATTTACAGTCGATCGAGCGATCGATTTGAATGTAGTTGCGATCGCTTCTTATATTAGTTTCCTAGTCATTACCGTCAAATTGATGCCCCTCCGCCGACTTGATGGCGGTTACATCGTCCACGGCATGTTCGGTCAAAAGCCCAGTGCGATCGTCTCACAACTGAGCAAACTAATCCTTTTCATCCTCGGCGTAATTCGGTTTAGATCTTCGGAATTTGGCAATACCGATCTGCTCTTTTTGGCGATCTTTGTTTCCCTCATTCCCGCCATCGACGAACCCGCCCTCAATGATGTCTCCGACCTCAATCACTGGCGTGATGCCCTCGGTGTCGGCATCTTAACTATCTTAATCCTCACCCTAATTCCCGTCCCAGCCATCTTGCGCCAGTTACTAAATATCTAGAGATGTGGATAGGGAATAGGGAATAGGGAATAGGGAATAGTGGATAGTAGATAGCTTGTACTGAGCGATAGCCGTTGGCGACAGCCTGTCGTAGGCACAGTGCGGATAGATTGATTGTAACGATCGGTTGCGTTCAGTACGATCGACAAAATTAGTACAAGCTATAACCAGGAGTAATTCTTACCTAGCAACTTCCAACTAAAGTCCAGAATGGAGCGAATGCCGCACTCCGCAACTCACAAGTCGAACCTTACGCAGAGGAGTTTGAGGAGCGGCGTTCCGCTGTCTTGATTTGCTAAACCGTCGGGGAACCCGACGAGCGCAAATCGCTCCTCAACGGGGGGGCTGGGGGTCGGTACCCCCAGATCCGGGTTCTGCCTCCGCTAGGAGAATCGCAGCCAATTAGTATATATCATTTGCCGCTTCGCCTACTAACACAACTTCCCAAGTGAAATCACAACCCACTGATACATATCATTTGCCGCTTCGCTATGACAACAACCGATCTCACTAGATCGAAGCATTAGTAATTGTCATGGTTTCTTGACAATCACTACAGCCCAAATGACGTAAACTCGTTAAACCCCAGAAATTAACAGCGATCCCCCCTTGACGAACCAGGGCAAAGTTTTGTTAAATAGTACCTAGAAACATCAATTGTTAATAACTACCAACCAACAATAACCAGTTCGGAAGTTAGTAAATCCAGTTAACAGATGTACTTTTAAAAAGCGCAATTTAGTCACCTGCGATCGAGTGATACCATCGACTCCGCAGACTCTAGAAATTTAATAAACAGCTTCAAGATCGTCAGTCCAGTAATTGACTGGCTGACAATAGCAACTTTACTAAGTGATAACAAGTGTAGATCTAAATTCCATGAGTTTACTATCTTCACATTATTCGGAGGTCGGATCGTGACGACAGACAATGCATTAGAAGAAATGACACTCAGACAACTCCGCCGCGTGGCGAGTGTTTGTGGAGTGTCTCGATACAGCAGGATGCGGAAATCCCAACTCCTAGAAGAAATTCAGAAAATTCAGAGTAGTCAGTCTACTCAGGTTCCATCTACAACACTGGAGGCACAATTAGAAGTGGAAGCAGGCAAATTTGAACTCGGAGTCGATGTCGATCTTACTGCTGCGGCACTAGTAGCAGTCGATGAAGGATTGGGGGATTTACCCAGCGGTTATGGCGATAGCCGGATTGTGTTATTACCTCGCGATCCACAGTGGGCTTATGCTTACTGGGACATCCCCATCGAGCACAAAAATGAACTACGCTACCACGGCGGACAACAATTGGCATTGCGGATTTATGATGTCACCGACATCAACTTAGAGGATCAAAGCCCTCACAGTATCCAAGAATACCCGATCGATGAGATGGCGCGTGAATGGTATCTCCCCATCCCGGTGAGCGATCGATATTACACGATCGATATCGGCTATCGTTGTGGCGATGGGAGATGGTTGGTGCTGGCAAGATCGGCATCGGTAGGTATTCCGCCCGTTTACCCCTCTGACTGGATCGAAGATATCTTCATCACCGTACCGTGGGAAGAAGAACTAGTTGGTCAAACCTTTGTCGAGTTAGTACCGCCCACCATTCAAGGATCTGAAGATGGTGTGAGTAGTGCGACTGGTGCGGCTGGTATTAGTGGTACCGAACAAAGCGCGATTTACGAGCGGATCTTTGGTATGACCGATGCTGTCGAATCATTACGGATCTCTGGTTCGCTTTATGGTTCGATGCAACAATCACCCCTAGAGTCGCTTAGTTCCTTTGTCTTCCCATCTGGAGCTGGCATGTGGGCACTCCCGACAGCTTCCGGCGTGAATATGTCCGGTGTCGGCATGTCAGGGATCGGCATGGAGATCGGCGAACGCCAGCGTCAATTTTGGTTGATTGCTGATGCCGAACTGATCGTCTACGGTGCTACCGAACCCGATGCGGTAGTTTCGATCGGTGGACGACAAATTAAGCTCAATCCTGACGGTACCTTCCGGTTCCAGATGTCCTTCCAAGATGGCAATATCGATTATCCGATCGTTGCTGTCGCTAAAGATGGCGAACAACAACGTTCGGTACACATGACATTCGATCGATCGACTCCCTCCCGGAATACCAACACCAAAGCAGAAGCCGTAGCTGAAAAATGGTTTTAGCCATTGCTAACTAATTGCTGGCTGCGTACAGCCCTAAATTAGCCCCACCAATCGCCAGGATTGGTGGGGCTAATTTGTAGTCAGGAGCTGGCGGCGATGAAAACCTCACTCAGTCAAACCTGTTATCCTAGAACTATTGCACGCAATTAAGCGCGATTACCTACGGTACGTTGCACGAGCGAGGATCGTGGCTGCGGTAATGAACATTAGCATAAATGCCTTCAGACATGGCGATCGAACCGATCTCGATCGCATCATTCTTCTATTTATACTCAGCGGGTACAACTATTTATTCCATCAATGACTAACGCTACAAAATCTCGCGGGCAAAAGCTCAAATCGCCAGTACTTCCCGATAATGACTGGCGATTATTATTGCGATTGTTACCCTATGCTCGTCGCAGTGGTAAGTTATTTTTCTTATCTTTTGGGTTGTTGATCCCGTTAGCAATTTCTAATGCAGTACAACCGTTGATTGTTGGTCAGGCAATCTCAAAAATTAGGAATGAAACAACCTGGGATTTTGTCAGTGGTTTGTCCATGTTAGATGGATTAAATGCGCTAACTTTGCTACTGATGGTGACGGTTGTAATTAGACTAGTGTTGACCGCAATTCAAGGTTACACATCCCAACGGATCGGTCAGCAAATCACCGCAGACATTCGCAATGACTTGTTCGATCGGGTCACATCTTTGGCGGTACGATTTTTCGATCGCACGCCAGTGGGGAAGCTGATTACGCGCTTGACCAGCGATGTTGAAGCTTTGAGTGATGTCTTCACTAGTGGCGCGATCGGGATTATTGGCGATCTGCTTTCAATCTTCGTGATGCTTTATTTTATGATTATGCTTCAGTGGCAAATTGCCCTGGTGTTATTAATCATTTTGATTCCAGTCGCCGCCTTAGTGATCTATTTTCAACAAGAATATCGCAAAGCCAATTATCGCGGTCGTGAAGAGTTGTCGCAACTCAACTCAATGGTTCAAGAAAATGTCGTTGGGATTAATGTCGTCCAACTATTTCGGCGCGAAAAATATAACGCCGAGCTATTTCGGGTAGTGCGCGATCGCTATATCAATGAGATCGATAAAACTAACTTTCATGACTCGGCAGTTTCAGCTACTCTAGAGTGGATTTCATTAGTCGCGATCGCCACAGTCCTGTGGTTAGGTGGCTTGATGGTACTAGATAAAACTCTAGATGTTGGAACATTATCGGCATTTATTTTGTATGCCCAAAGATTGTTTGAACCCTTGCGACAATTTGCAGAAAAATTCACGGCAATTCAATCGGGATTTACATCGGTCGAACGAATCAATGATATCCTCAACGAGCGGATCGAAATTAAAGATATCGATGATGCTCAAAGTCTCCATCTCACCCACATCGATAGTGCCGCTCAAGGTGAAATTCAGTTCGAGCATGTCTGGTTTGCCTACAAAGATGATGACTATGTAATCCGCGATTTGGACTTCACCATCAAACCGGGTGAAAAGATTGCCCTAGTCGGTCCGACTGGAGCAGGAAAAAGCTCGATTATCCGCTTGCTTTGCCGTCTATATGAGCCAACAAAGGGGCGAATCTTGGTGGATGGGGTAGATATCAAAAAGATTCCTCAAGCCGAACTCCGTCGCTATTTGGGCGTGATTTTGCAAGATGGATTTATATTTGCTGGTAACGTGCGGGAGAATATCACTTTAGGCGAAAGTTACACCGAAGCGGAAATTATTCATGCAGCCAAATCAACGAATATCGACAGGTTTATTACCCAGCTACCCCAAGGTTATGATACCCAATTGCGAGAACGTGGGGCTAATTTATCGGCGGGTCAAAAACAACTAATCGCCTTTGCGCGATCGGTAATTCGCAATCCCCGAATTCTAGTTTTGGATGAAGCAACAGCGAGTTTAGATGTGGGAACAGAAGTCTTAATTCAAGATGCTTTGGATCGGCTAATTATCGATCGGACGGCAATTATTATCGCCCACCGCCTATCCACAATTCGGAATGTCGATCGAATTTTTGTACTCAAACAAGGTAGCTTAATTGAATCCGGTACTCATGAGGAATTACTCACCCAAAGTGGTTTGTATGCTAGCTTGTACCAGTTACAAATGTTAGGGACTTAAACTTAGGCTCCCGTACTGATGGTGACTATTTCCCCCAAAATAGCTGGAGAGCCATATCGATCTTAATAACTGTTTGGCGATCCATTAGCGATCGCGTCCAGTGGCGATGACAGCAACACCACATACATCCACTTCGATCGATCTCAATGCTGATGCCGCCGCTCGCACGGTCGATCCGGTAGTGTAGATATCATCGATCAATAATACTGAGTCACCAGGTTTTAGGGATGAATGGACAAGTGAAAATGCACCGGCAACATTTTCTTGACGTGCTACTTTGGACAGTCCAAATTGAGCGACAGTCGATCGAGTCCGCTGGAGACTCAGATCTAATTTAGCACCTGTAACTTGACAAAAACTTCGCGCGATCGATTCTGCCTGATTGAAGCCCCTACTGGCAAGTTTTTCAGGATGGAGTGGAATGGGGATTGCAATTAATTTAGTTACTTTATGCAGTGGTAAAGATATTTGCCAACTTTCACCCAACCATTTACCATATAGGTCACCGATCGATTGGTAACCGTCGTATTTTAATTTACCGATCGATCTCTTAATTACACCTTCGTATTTTCCCCAGGCAAATAGGGGCAAATCTCCTTGCCAATATTGGGCTGGATTAGCTAATTGGCACTCTTGAATTTGACGCTGACAATACTTACAAAAAATTGCTGTTGCCGCCCGATCGCATAGTGGACAACTGGATTTGAGAAAAAGACTTAAAGCTCGATTCAAGAATGTTCGGTAAGAACTAGACATAAGTAGTTGGACAAAATAAATTTCCTAGTTAAGACAGAGGGTAGAGGGTAGAAGGTAGAGGGTAGGAGGGGAATACAACAATTTCCACCCATTCTTTAAATGTGTAATTGATTTCGTCCAGTTACTTACTACCCCCTGTTTTGATGCAATCTGTGAATAAATGCTAATCAACTAGCTTTTTAAACCGCTTTTTGCCAACTTGCAGCACTTTACCCACCAATGATGATGGATCGGGATAGGTGACTTCGATATCGGTAATTGGTTGTCCGTCTAATTTGACGGCACCGCCTTGAATTTGACGTTTAGCATCGTTACTCCCAGAACACAAGCCGCTAGCCGACAGGAGTTGGAATACCCTAGCCGGAAAAGGCACCGCCGCTAGTGAAAATTCGGGGATACTGTCGCCACCGGCATGTTGACCCGATTTGGTAATCAGGGCGATCGCGTCGGCTTGAGCTTGAGTTGCTTGAGCCGGTCCGTGGTATTGAGTGACTACTTCGAGGGCGAGGAGTTTCTGGGCGGCTCTGGGGTCGTCTGGGAGTCCGTCGAGTGGTAAGTCAGTCAAGAGCGTAAAATAATCTTTGATGCTGCTGTCGGGCGTTTTCTCTAGCTTAGAGTACATACTTAGCGCATCTTCCCCCAGACCCACATAATTATTGAGGGATTTAGACATTTTTTGAACGCCATCGGTACCCAACAAAATTGGCATCAGTAAGCCAAATTGGGGCTGGTGTCCGAAATGACGCTGGAGATCGCGCCCGACAGCTAGATTAAACTTTTGATCGGTACCGCCGAGTTCGACATCGGCTTTGACGGCAACAGAATCATAACCCTGCATCAGGGGGTAGAGAAATTCATGCAAGAAAATCGGGTTCTCCTGGGTGTACCGTGTAGCAAAACCTTCTTTGGCGAGCATTTGCCCAACAGTCATCGTGGACAGGAGTTCGAGCGTCTCACCTAGTGCCAATTTAGACAGCCATTCTGAGTTGTAGCGGACTTCCAAGCGTCCGGGAGTCTCAAAATCGAGGATCGGGCGCACCCGATCGAGATATGCTTGGGCATTATTAGTAACTTCTTCAGGCGTTAATTGTTTGCGGACTTCCGACTTACCAGTCGGATCGCCAATCCGGGCGGTAAAGTCGCCAATAATTAATACAGCCGTATGTCCGGCATCTTGGAAAGATCTGAGCTTCCGCAGGGGAATACTATGACCTAGATGGATATCTGCACCAGTCGGATCGATCCCGAGTTTGACTCGTAAGGGTCGATCTGTCAGAGCCAGTCGGTGGGCGATATTTTCCGCCGGATCGGTAGAATGGGGTTGATGGGGAAAAATCTCGGTGACACCCCGAAACAACCAATCAAACCGATCTGATGCTGGCACGGATACATTCACGCTCATATCTAAAAATGAAAATCGATTACCTGCTGCGAACGCGGCTACACCAACGAGTCGAAGCAGTCGCCAATTAAGTCTAGTATAGTTGTTACACAAACTGAGCTATTTTTAGATCCTCATTCGTAGTTGCAGCTACTCACATCTTGCACCAGTACACAACAACTGATGAAAATAGCCTCGAAACTTACTCAATCACACTAAAACTATCCCCTATCCCCTATCCCCTATCCCCTATCCCCTAAAACACTAGTAACTGTGTTTTGATGCAAGATGTGAGGCTACCAATCCACCTACATCGACACCCGATCGGCTACAATCGCGATCGGTATCCGTAGCTCCCCACCGTCCGCTTTGCCTTGATTGTCCCTACGTTGAGAGAGAAAGATCCTCGTGTCTTCTAGAGCCTTAAACAACAAGAACCCCAAACAGCAACCCGAACCCCTGGAACACAACCCCGAACAGCGGGGATTCGTCGGTGGAGTCGGTCAAATTGCGGGTGGTACTATTTTAGGTGTCACCATGCTAGCTAGCTCGATCGTCGCTGGTGGATTGGTGGGGCTAGCAATTAGCTTCCGCAACTTACCCGATGTCCGCGTCTTACGCAGTTATGCGCCGACGGAGACGACTTATATCTATGATGTCAAAGGCGTGCAACTCGCCAGTCTCCATGACGAAGCCAATCGCGAAGTCGTCCCGCTAAGTCGGATTTCGCCAAATCTCAAACGCGCGCTCCTGGCGATCGAAGACGACAGGTTCTATTATCATCAAGGGGTCAACCTCGCTGGGGTGGGACGCGCTCTGAGTGCTAACTTTAAAAAGGGTAGCGTGAGTGAAGGTGGTTCGACGATCACGATGCAGTTGATCAAAAACTTATTTTTATCTCGAAAGCGGCAATTTAGTCGAAAATTAGCCGAAGCAGTCCTCTCGATCCGACTCGAACAAATTTTCCGCAAAGACGAAATCCTTGAAATGTACCTGAACCAGGTGTATTGGGGACATAATAACTATGGAGTCGAAACCGCCGCCCAAAGTTATTTTAATAAACATGCCTCCGATCTCAATTTAGCTGAAGGCGCGATGATGGCTGGTGCCATCGCTGCACCCGAAAAATACAGTCCCTTTAATAACTTCAAAATTGCTAAACAACGTCAAGAGCAAGTCTTGAGCCGAATGGTAGATCTCGATTGGATTACCCCTGCTGAAGGAAAAAAAGCTAAAGAATACAAAATCAAGCTTGGTAAGATCAAGACCTGGCAGAGTAGTAAATTACCCTATGTAACCGACGCAGCGATCGAAGAACTCAACCAACGGTTTGGGAGGGACACCGTTCGTAAAGGTGGAATGCGGATTCAAACCACGATCGATTACAACTTCCAACTTGCTGCCGAAAAAGTCGTCCAGAATGCCTACGAACGCCTGGGACGTAGTAAATATCAAATCAGTCTCGTGGCGATCGATCCCCGCACACACTTTATCAAAGCGATGGTCGGTGGGGTAGACTACAAAAAAAGTAGTTTCAATCGCGCCATGTACGCCAATCGACAACCGGGTTCATCTTTTAAACCGTTTGTCTATTACACCGCCTTCGCGACTGGTAAGTTCTCACCGGAATCCACCGTGCAAGACAGCCCCGTCCGCTATCGCGATGGGAGCGGCTATTATTCCCCTCGTAATTATGGTGGCGGCTATTCAGGAGCGATGAGTATTCGCACTGCCTTGATGAATTCAACCAACATCCCCGCAGTCAAGCTGGGGAGAGAAGTCGGACTGGATAAAGTCATCCAAACTTGTCGCACCTTGGGCATCAAAAGTCCGATCGAACCTGTTATATCATTACCATTGGGTGCGGCTGGGGTGACTCCAGTCGAAATGGCGGGAGCCTTTGCTACCTTTGCTAGCAACGGCTGGCAATCCGAAACTACGACAATCCTCCGCGTCACCGATAGCGATGGCAATATTTTATTAGATAATACCCCACAGCCCACTTTAGTACTCGATTCTTGGGCTACAGCTCAAATCAATAGTACCCTCCAATCAGTAGTCAGTAGTGGTACTGGTAAAGCAGCCGCAATCGGTCGTCCAGCCGCCGGTAAAACCGGAACCACCTCTTCAGAACGCGATGTCTGGTTTGTGGGCTACGTGCCTCAGCTAGCCGCCTCTGTATGGATTGGGAAGGATGACTTTAAGCCCTTGGGTAAAGGTGTAACGGGTGGTGCTTATGCTGCACCGATTTGGCAAAGCTTCATGCGAGAAGCCCTTAAAAATGAACCTGTCGAAGCTTTTGCGTCTCCAGCTAAGTTTAAACGTCCGGGAAGTTAATCGGGCTTTAGGTTTGAGGTTTTAGTGACAGCGACGATGGCGATAACTAAAACCCGCTCTACTTCTCGATTTCTTGCTTCATCCGATCGAGTGTTTGATTCATTTGCTCGAACATTTGCATCGGAGTCATCCCAAATTGACTCATTTGGGTGTTCATCTGCTCGACGGTCATTTTTGCCATGAAATCATCAGATAGTTCAAATCGCTTCATAAAGACCCGGTAGCGATCGAGCAAAGTTTCCATCCGATCGATGAACGCAATCTTACCATCGCGGTCGAATTTACCATATTTACTGCCTAGCTGTGTCAGATGTTGATAATCTTCAAACAACTGTTTCGCTTCTTGTTGGATGATATCAGAATCAAAAAATCCCATGACAGATAATTATGGTAATAAAGTTTAAAATTGAGAGCGAGGACATGACGATCGATGCTCTTACCTTACATCTTAAGTCAGTCCCGACCTACTGAAAATTGCGGTTTCCCGTATTAGAGGAGCGGTTGATGTTCGATAGCACTACACCCAAAAATCGCCAACTAGCAATCGTTTTGGCGTTTGCTAGCACCGCGATCCCCGTGGCTGGATTTCACAAATTTTATCTCGGACAACCCGGTTGGGGGCTAGTCTATCTATTATTGTCCTGGACACCGATTCCGCACATCGCCTCGGCGATCGAAGCTGTCTGGTATCTTACTCAAGATAATACTCAGTTTCAGGGCAATATGAATTCGATCGCGCCAAACATCTTGGCATCCCCACTACTGATCCATCCGGTGGCGACTGTCTCGGAATCGATCCGCGAATTGGACAAACTCCGTGCAGATGGCTTAATCTCAGAATATGAGTTCGAGCAAAAACGGCGACAATGGCTCGATCGGGTTTAATTGATAATTGATAATTGATAATTAACCAGCCAGTAGGGTGGGTAATGCCCACCAGATAGATTTCAGACAGAATTTATTTGACAAACAACTACATCGATCTCCTAATAGATACACTTCAAATAATTCATGTAAGAGCCAGCATCCTCATTCAAAATATCTAAACATACAAATTAATCATGGTAAAAATTGTTGGAATTGCAGGTAGCTTAAGACCAGACTCTTATAGTCAAATGGCTGTAAATGTTGCCGCTCAAAAGGTAGCAGATCTCGGTGCAGAAGTAGAAGTTTTGGATTTGAGACAGATGCAATTGCCATTTTGTGATGGTGGTACTGAATACCCCGATTATCCAGATGTCCAACGGCTGCGAGATGCGGTTAGTCAAGCTGATGGGCTAATCTTAGCCTCGCCAGAGTATCACGGAAGCATTAGCGGTGTACTCAAAAACACCTTGGATTTGATGAGTTTCGACCAACTTTCTGGTAAAGTTACCGGCTTTATGAGTATCTTGGGTGGACAGGTGAATAGTAATACCCTCAATGATTTGCGAGTGATTCTGCGGTGGGTTCATGCCTGGTCTATTCCCGAACAGGTGGCAATTGGTCAAGCGTGGCAAGCTTTTACTCCTGAAGGCAAAATATCAGATGAAAAACTCTCAAAACGTCTCGACCAATTTGCACTAAGTTTAGTTGAAAATACGCGCAAATTACGTGGTGTGAATTAATTTCAGATCGATTAAATAAAGGTTGCTATTTATGACTCACGATCCTGCTCAAACCGTTCAGTTGTTATTTAAAATGTCTTTGCGATCGCGAATCAAAGAAGATCCTTACTATCGGTTCAAATCGGCATTTGATATTGCTGTAGCTGCCGATTTGGGCGTGCAAATCGATGTCAATCAAGCCACTGTCGATGATTGGCTGCGGTTACCAGGGATTTCGATCCATCAGGCGCGTCAATTAGTGGCTTTGAGTCAGGCGGGAGTAGCTTTTTATTCGATTTCCGATCTAGCCGCTGCTCTCAATATTCCCAGCTCTAAGCTGCAATGGTTGGCTCCAGTCCTCAGTTTTCAGTACTACGATCGGGAGTCGGCACTCCCATCTGTCCAGATCGACCGAGCAACAGTCGCCGAACTAACTCAGATTCCCCAGATCTCCCTAGCCTTGGCAACTGAAATTGTCGCTCACCGCGAACGGGATGGTAAGTTTACAGATCTAGTTAATTTGCAGCAACGCTTGTCATTATCTGGCGAATCGATCGGTCAATTGATGCACTATTTACAATTTTGATATTTTTGCCCTCGCGCCCAATTTAGGCGCGAGGGCAAAGATTAGACCGATCTTAAGGCGGCAATTAGTCGATCGTTTTGGGCGATCGTGCGTACTGCTACGCGGAAAAAGCGATCGCCAAGTTCGGGGAAACTGATACAGTCGCGAATTAAGATTTGGTGTTGTTGCAGCAGTTGAGTTTGGATTGCTGTTGCAGATCGATCGGATTTGACGAGGATAAAGTTTGCTGCTCCAGGATAGGGGTGTAAACCTGGAATCTGGAGCAATCCTTCAAATAGCTGCGATCGAGCCTCACTCAGCCAATCCCAAGTCCGCTGTTGAAACTCGGTATCTGGCAATACCGCGATCGCAGCGGCGGCGGCGAGTGTATTTACCGGCCAAGGATCGCGCCAACTTTGCCAGAGCTTTAATCGATCGGGATGGGCAATACAGTAGCCCAGTCGCAATCCTGGCAAACTATAAAATTTGGTCAGCGATCGCAAGATGACTAGGTTCGGATATTGGGCAATGTCGGAAATTAAACTTTGTTGTGCTGAGGGGGCGAGGAAGTCCATGAAGGACTCATCGATGACCACCAGGTCAAATGCTGACAAATAGGATCGGATCGTCTCCTGCGACCAAATTTGCCCAGTGGGATTGTGGGGGTTATTAATAATTAGTCCGATCGAATGTGGAATCTCGGTCGGGAGGTGACGCAATGCAAAATCTAGATCGCCAATCTCACCATCAGCCATTATCATCGATCGATCGATGATCCGGGTGCCGAAAGTTTGGAGCGATCGCCAGTAGTCACCGAAGGCTGGGGTGGGCAGCAGCGTGGTATTGAGCTTGGAAAACTCCCAACCTGCCCAAGTTAATAATTCAGCGGCTCCATTGCCTGGAAGTACCCAATCCGGATCGATCTGGTGATGAGTCGCGATCGCCTGACAAAGTTCGGGATAATTGGGATTGGGATAACTAGTGAGAGCATCGATGTGCAGCTTGATGGCTGCGAGAGCCGTCGGCGGAGGGCCGAGCGGACTGATACTCGCAGAAAAGTCTAAAATCAGAGAGGGGGGACAGCCCGCCACTGTAGCTGCCCAGCTTGGGTTCCCCCCATGTTGTGGTCGATTCAAGGAATATTATTTGAATGTGAATTCAGCTAAATCAATCTAGTCGTCAGCAGAAACTTTGTCTTTGAATAATTTACCAGCGGAGAATGCGGGTACCTTAGTTGCGGGAATTTCCATTTTCTCGCCAGTTCTGGGGTTACGACCTTCACGTTTTTGGCGATTTCTAGGCTCAAAGGAACCGAATCCGACCAGAGTAACTTTGTCCCCTTTCGATACAGCTTCCATAATTGCTTCCAATGCTGCTGACAAAACTGTATCAGCTTGCTTTTTGGTCACACTAGCGGTTTCCGCTACGCGATCGACTAATTCACCTTTATTCATGTGTAGATCTCCATTATTGAGGTTTAATGATGGGCTGGCACAGCATCCTGGTTAGAGTTGGTGCCATCCAAATCAGTGGTAAAAAATGAGATTTGCAGCTCCGAAATGGTTTGGGAGCGGGTTAACGCGCCAATACCCAATCTTAGCTTCAATCTGTTACATGTGTGCCAAAAACTTCATAGTTTATCCTGTACGCGCAATTTGTGCTCGTTCAGTTGGCTATTAAGTTGCTGAAACTCTCATGCAATATTATTTCCACTGCATTATTCTAATGTCTAGGAGCCTAATCTGGATCGCTGAAAGCTTTAATTTATGTTGATTTTCATGATTTTAGGTATTATTTCTGTGAAATTTGGTCAAAAACCGGGGTCTGGCGGCTCATAAACGCAGATGAGGTACCAATTTGGCATGACAATTTCACCCGTCAGGAGAGGGGAGTTGGGAAATGGGAGAGGGGAGTTGGGAGATGGGAGTTGGGAGTTGGGAGATGGGAGTTAGATAAATTTGGATGTTGCACAGATAGAAAACCATCCCTGAATTCAGCAATGCCGCTCAATGCTTAGTGTGCCGTCAACTGTCAACTGTCAACTAAATGAACTGCCTGCCTTAAATGATTTTTATCAATTTTACCCGATCGCCTATGAAGGTCTCAAATAGGTGCTAAGATTCACCTAAAATTTAATAACTTTATCTCAATCTATATCCTCACAATCGAGTAAAATATGACGGAGGAAATTCATTTAAGATCTGACTTTTCTCTCCTCACCTCAGCGGTTAAAAAATATATATGAAAAAAGCTACTATAATCGGATTGGGTCGATCGGGTATCGCCGCTGCAAAGCTTTTAATCAAACATGGTTATCTGGTCACCATCAGTGATAGTAATCATAATTTTCAGATGGAAACTCAGCAACAAGAATTAGTAAGACTGGGAATTAACGTCAAACTTGGCGACAAATTCACACCGACCACCGAAGATCTCCTTGTTGTCAGTCCTGGTGTACCGTGGGATATTGCCCCCTTAGTCAAAGCGAGGGCAATGGGCATAGATACGATCGGTGAAATGGAATTAGCATGGCGATATCTTCAGGATATTCCCTGGGTCGCGATTACGGGAACTAATGGCAAGACTACGACTACTGCTCTGACCGATGCGATTTTCAAAGCCGCTGGATTGGCGACGATCGGGTGTGGTAATATCGGGTTTGCTGCGTGTGAATTGGCATTGCTTGAAACTAAACCAGCTTGGATTATTGCCGAAATTAGTAGCTATCAAATCGAGTCTACTTTTACACTCAAACCGCAAATTGGGGTCTGGACGACGCTAACGCCCGATCATTTGGCACGTCACAAAACTGTTGATAATTACGCCGCGATCAAGGCTAAATTACTCCATAATTCTCACCATCAAATTTTGAATGGTGACGATCGATATTTGTCCGATCTTGGTAAATCTGATTGGCACGAGGCTACTTGGACGAGCGTCAGCGGGAAGCAGCAGCTCCGGGGTAATCCCGAATCGGGAATTTGGATCGAAGACAATTGGGTAATGTTTCGAGACGAGAGAGTACTGCCCGCCGACTCGCTCAAAATGCCTGGAGATCACAATCTCCAAAACCTCTTAATGGCTGTGGGTATTGCTAAACTAGCCGGAATTGAAAATGAGGCGATTGCATCTGCTGTCACAACTTTTCCGGGTGTTGCCCATCGCTTAGAATACGTTTGCACCTATAAAGGAGTGGACTATATTAATGATAGTAAAGCGACTAATTATGATGCCGCTGATGTCGGATTGACGGCAGTAAAAGCACCGGTAATTCTGATTGCTGGTGGTGAAGCCAAAGAAGGTGACGATCTAGCTTGGTTGGCTACTATTAACCAAAAAGCAGCCGCAGTATTATTAATTGGTAATGCTGGCACTCAATTTGCCGATCGATTGCGATCGGTCGGATATACTAGCTTTGAAATCGTCGAAACAATGGCTAATGCGGTGACTCGATCGAGTACATTAGCTACCCAGCATCAAGCCAAAGTGGTCTTATTATCTCCGGCTTGTGCCAGCTTCGACCAATATACTAGTTTCGAGCATCGTGGTGATGATTTTAGACAGTTATGTCAGGCGTTAGTTTAGCATTCAGTTGACAGTTGCGGATGCAATCGCGCTGAGGTCTCCTCAGCGTGCGTTGCACCAAGCAGACAGCGAAAAGTGCGTTCTTGGGCTTTGCCCTGTCTTGTCTTGTCTGGCTCGATCTGGAGGAAACCTCCGTGATGTGCGCGTCAAGACAAGACAGACGCTACGCTACCACAGAGCTTCAGGGCAAGCTGTCAACTGTTTTATCGCTCGCCAGGTTGGCAATAAACTGATGTAATGCTTGACGACTGAGCGAGGTAGTATTGAGAGATCGATCGGCGATCTTTTCTAGTTGAAATAGCTCCATCATCACTGGGATCGCCTCTAGATCCATCGCCGCGTGAAATAGGTAGAGTGGCAAAATTAGTTGAGCGCAGTCTTGGCAGTCATGCAGTAATTGAAATTTAAAATCGCTATAATGCACTATGGCTAACGGTTTGACCCAACAGCGATTTCGAGTTGGAATCGTTTGGATGACTTCGGCGAATAACCGAAATTCAGCGGCTGGGATGTAGACGATTTCTTGAGGGCGGAATAATTCAAGGTTATTTTCGGGCATAATAAGCGCAAATGCTGCTGTTGAGGTGGCGGTGAGGATCGAGATCGCGCCCAATCTGCGAGTCATCAGAGCGATCGCTGTTATAGTGAGAATGAATACAGCTTCATATCTGTGCGTGTATGAGTATAGATTTGGATTACTGTAACCATCCAACCATGCTAATTAATACTTTATTTACTATCCCCTATCCCATTCATGCTAGCCATGTTCGACAAATTGCGCGACATCATTCGCCATTGGTGGATGGAGTTCACACTCCAGACTAAACTGATGGGAGCAGCCACATTGGTGGTGTCGTTGATTGTCAGTGGGTTAACCTTTTGGTCGGTCAATACTATTCAAGCAGATGCCCGCATCAATGATACGCGCTTTGGGCGAGATTTGGGATTGCTGTTGGCGGCTAATATTGCGCCCCAATTGGCGGAAGACGATCTGACTGCCGTCGCTCGGTTTTCCAATCGGTTTTATCATAGTACATCGAGCCTGCGGTATATCCTCTATGCGGATGACGTGGGAAATATTCGGTTGGGGATTCCCTTTTCAGAATCAGAAGTCCAAAATTCGCTGATGATCGAGCGGCGGATTCACATCCCAGAAAGTAATGGTCGAGATCTGCCCTTAGTCCGTCAACATCAGACACCAGAAGGAATTGTCACAGATGTCTTTGTACCGATCGAGCATGAAGGTAAATTTATCGGTACGTTAGCAATCGGAATCAATCCCAATCCTACCTTAGTTGCGTCCACTGGGTTGACTAGAGATGTGACGATCGCGGTATTTGTCTCGATTTGGGTAATGGTCATCTTAGGTGCGGTATTTAATGCACTTCAAATCACCAAACCGATTAAAGAATTACTCTCAGGGGTCAAGAATATTGCGGCTGGCAACTTCAAGCAACGGATCGATTTACCCCTCGGTGGCGAGTTGGGAGAATTAATCGGTAGTTTTAATGAAATGGCGGAAAAGCTGGAGATATTTGAAGAACAGAATATTGATGAACTGACTGCCGAAAAAGCTAAATTGGAAACTCTGGTGACGACGATCGCCGATGGTGCCGTCCTGATCGATAATAATCTTCAGATCGTATTAGTAAATCCCAATGCGCGCCGCTTTTTTGGCTGGGATCATCTCGATCTGGATGGTGCCAATGTCTTACACGTTTTACCTGCGAGTGTATCTGCCGAACTCACCCGTCCGCTGTATCAGGTAGCAGCGGGCAAACTCGACGGTGAAGAGTTTCGGATCACCCTCAACCATCCGGCACAGCGGACGGTCAGAATTCTGATTACTAATGTCCTCGATCCAGTCAAAGAAAATGTCCGGGCGATCGCCATGACCGTTCAAGATATCACTCGTGAAGTCGAATTAAATGAAGCTAAAAGTCAATTTATTAGTAATGTCTCGCACGAACTTAGAACGCCATTATTCAATATCAAATCTTTTATCGAAACACTACATGAATATGGCGATGAGCTAACCAAAGAAGAGCGCAGTGAATTTCTCGATACTGCTAATCGCGAAACAGATCGGTTGACGCGATTGGTAAACGATGTTTTGGATCTATCCAAATTAGAATCTTCCCACACCTATGTCTTCGATGCGGTCGAACTAGATCGATCGATCGAACAAACCCTGCGTACCTATCAGCTCAACGCCAGAGATAAAGGGATCGAACTCTGTCAAGATATCGATCGCGATCTCCCATCAGTCTTGGGTAACTACGATTTGATCCTCCAGGTACTGGCAAATCTGGTCGGTAATGCCCTCAAATTCACCAAAGCGAATGGAAAGGTCACTATCCGTGCTCATCAAGTCACCTCGACCGCTGAAGTGGGTGAAGAGATTACGGCTAGTGTCGTCAGAGTAGAAATCATCGATACTGGCATTGGGATCGATCCTGAAGATCGCCGCGCTATTTTCGATCGCTTCTTCCGGGTAGAAAACCGCGTCCACACCCTCGAAGGTACAGGATTGGGACTATCGATCGTTCAAAATATCATCGAGAAACATCACAGTCAAGTTCATATTGCCAGTGAAGTTGGCGTAGGCACTACATTCTGGTTCGATCTAGCTATCTATCAACCGCAGATCGATCGAGTAGAAGATCTGCAACTGGTGAGTGCTAGCATAGAAAGCTAACTACCATAAGTAGAGCGGAAAATTAAGATCTCGATCGCTAGTCACAATTGAAGAGTTGCTAAAAATACCCCTGGATATGCGTGTGAATTTCTGGCGAGTTGGACTCTTGAGCTTGGTGACGATCGTACTACTATCATTGACACGCTTCAGCTTCGATCGTTACCAGCAGCAGTTCGGGCAAACTGCGAGTACCCCAGCATCGCCAATTTTAGTCGCCGCCGCCGCCAGCCTTCAGCCAGCTCTGCAATCGATAACACCAATATACCAAGCCCACCTCAACCAAACGATTAACTATAACTTTGCCGCCTCTGGTGTCTTAGCCCAACAGATTCAACAAGGCGCACCTGTCGATGTCTTTATTGCCGCAGCAGCACAACAAATGTCTGCTTTAGTGCAACAAGGATTATTAGCAGCGGGAACTCCCAGCACTTTATTAACAAATCAATTAGTATTGATCGCACCGAAACAATCTCTGGTGTCTCTGACTGACTGGCGACAGCTCACCGATCCGGCAATTAAGCGGATCGCGATTGGTGAACCGCGCACGGTGCCAGCCGGACAATATGCAACTGAAGTTTTCCAGAATTTAGGTATTTTGGAGTTAGTAAAATCTAAATTTGTCATGGGGAATAGTGTTAAGTCGGTATTAGCTACCGTAGAAACGGGTGATGTCGATGCTGGAATTGTGTATATCACCGATGCCAAAAATTCTAGCAAAGTGCAGATCGTGGCAATTGCTGATGACAAATTGCACTCGCCAATTAACTATCCGATCGCCATTCTGAAGTCGAGTAAATCCCTCACTAAATCTAGGCAATATGTAGAATTTTTACGCAGTAAATCGGCAATAGCTATCTTTAAAAAGTATGGCTTTGGGGTTGCCAAATCTCAATCTTAATTACATGTCAATCCCCGATTTATCCCCACTCTGGATTTCACTTAAAGTAGCGACGATCGCCACGATGATTACCTGTGGATTGGGGACAATTGTCGCTTATCAAATGTATCGCTATCGGGGTAAAGCGCGATCGCTGATTGAGGGCATAATGATTGCACCCCTAGTTTTGCCGCCGACGGTTGTCGGTTTTATCTTGCTGATCCTGCTTGGCAAAAATGGTATGATTGGGCAAATACTCGATCGCTGGAATTTGGGATTAGTATTTACCTGGTATGCCGCAGTTATCGCCGCGATCGTCGTATCATTTCCATTGATGTATCGTGCTGCATTAGGAGCTTTCGAGCAGATCGATGCTTTACTATTAGATGTGGCGAGACTAGAGGGAGCCTCCGAACTAGTCGTGTTTTGGTATATTGCTTTGCCTTTAGCAATCCCTGGACTTATAGCTGGGACTGTCCTCAGCTTTGCACGCGCATTAGGCGAGTTTGGAGCAACGCTGATGCTCGCTGGAAATATCCCTGGGCAAACCCAAACAATGCCAATGGCAATCTATTTTGCAGTTCAAGCAGGTGCGATCGAGGAAGGATGGTTCTGGACGATAATTATTATCGGTATTTCCTTGGTAGGAATTTTGATAGTTAATCATTGGAAAGTCTAACATGTGCGATCTGGTTGCCAATCGCGATCGGTTATCAGTATTATCAAAACTTCGCTCTCTTGAAAAGGTGCTTCACTTGGACAAAGCCCAAGTGAAGCACCTTTTCGCTGTCAACTGTCAACTGTCAACTGTTTACCATGCGTTCTGGTTATACCCTACCTGTCTTTGCTACGGCTAGCGCGATCGCGGCATTACAATGTCTACAAAGAGCTACTACCACAAATAAATCAGTGGTTACTGTAGATTTAATTACCCCACCCCAATCGGTCGAAATCTCGATCGAGCAAGTCGCGCTGATTCAATCTAATATGGCTTTGGGCATCACCCACAGCGATCCTGGCGATAACTTAGACCTCACCCGCGATACCCCGATTTGGACGGTAGTCGAATGGGCAGATCCCAGCCAGGTAGAAACGATCGCGCTAATCGGTGGTGAAGGGGTCGGCAAGCAATCAAATCTAGAAAATCTACCCGCAATATATAGTTACGCTCGACAGCTCTTCCAGGCGAATTTAGACCCCTTACTGGCACCAGGACAGAAGATTCGAGTAACGATTATTTTGCCAGAAGGGAGAGTCTTAGCAACTCGGACTTCTAATGCGGCGTTTGGGGTAGTTGAAGGACTCTCATTGCTGGGAACGACGGGGATTTCGCAACCACTGAGTGCGCCGGGACAACTGGATGCTTGTTTGGCAGAATTGAGAGCTAAGTGGGGGGACGGGGGGACGGCAGTTCAGTTCGGGAGACAGGGAGATGGGGAGATCTTGCCGTTGGTGTTTTGTATTGGGGAGAATGGGTTAGATTTGGCGCAGAAAATGGGCATTAATCGCGATCGAATTATTAAGACTGCGAACTGGTTGGGGCCATTATTAGCCGAGGCGGGAGTATTAGGAATACCGAAGTTATTGCTGTTTGGCTATCATGGCAAATTGATTAAATTGGCGGGGGGGATTTTTCATACTCATCACCATTTAGCCGATGGAAGATTGGAAATTTTAGTTGCAGCAGCGGCGCGGATGGGGTTACCCGCAGGGCAATTAGCAGGGTTATTCGACGGTGAGACAGCCGAGGATGTCCTCAAATATCTGCACAATCTGGATGTAGCTGATGGGAGTGAGTGGGTATCCAAAATTTATGGGTATTTGACAGAAAAGATCGATAATCGATCGCAAACATATATTTATAGCCAAACTCAGCAATCTGTAAGTGTCGGTTCGGTAGTATTCGATCGCACTCGGCAAGTTATCGCAACTAGCCCAACTGGGAGAACATTTTTGACTCAATTGTGCTAAAGTCGATCGAATATAAATATTTTAATTGACTACTATAAATCTTGCTCGATCTCACTCTTGTAGTCCAAGAGTCGCTCATTTCAAATCCAGACGGTCGGAGATTTACGCGTCTACAGGTATCAACTTCAAGGGAGTCCGCAGTGACAACACAAACCGAAACTAACGCCACAAATATTCAGCCCACTGATAGTACATTAGAACAGGTCAGCTTAAATCATCAAATGGTCGTCATTCTGGACTTCGGCTCCCAGTATTCGGAACTCATTGCCCGCAGAATTCGCGAGACGCAAGTATATTCGGAAGTCATTTCTTATCGGACTACCGCCGAGCAATTGAGACTCTTAAATCCCAAGGGCATTATTCTCTCTGGCGGTCCTAGTTCAGTGTATGACGATCGCGCGCCCCAATGCGACCCCGAAATCTGGAATCTCGGCATTCCGGTATTGGGTGTGTGCTATGGAATGCAACTAATGGTACAACAACTCGGTGGTGAAGTAGTCAAAGCCAAAAAAGCCGAGTATGGCAAAGCCGAACTACTCATCGACGATCCGACAGATCTGCTGACGAATGTGGAAGCCGGAACGACAATGTGGATGAGTCATGGCGACTCCTGCGAACGGCTCCCGACAGGTTTCGATCTGTTGGCACACACTGAGAATACACCCTGTGCGGCGATCGCCAACCATCAGCGCAAATTATTTGGGGTGCAATTCCATCCTGAAGTAGTGCATTCGATCGGTGGGTTCGCTTTAATTCGCAATTTTGTCTATCACATTTGCGGTTGTCAACCAACTTGGACGACTGAAGCGTTTGTTGAAGAATCAATCAGAAATATTCGGGCGCGAGTTGGTGATAAAAAAGTCTTACTCGCATTATCTGGCGGTGTTGATTCTTCGACTTTAGCATTCTTATTACACCGCGCGATCGGCGACCAATTGACTTGTATGTTCATCGATCAAGGGTTTATGCGGAAGCTCGAACCAGAACGTTTGGTGGCATTATTTAAAGACCAATTCCATATTAAAGTTGAATATGTAATGGCACGAGAACGGTTTATTAATGCGATCGCTGGAGTCACCGATCCCGAAACCAAACGTAAAATCATTGGTACTGAATTTATCCGCGTATTCGAGTCAGAATCAAAACGTTTGGGGCCATTTGATTATCTGGCACAGGGGACATTATATCCCGACGTAATCGAGTCCGCAGATACTAATGTCGATCCACAAAGTGGCGAACGGGTAGCTGTTAAAATTAAGAGCCATCACAACGTGGGTGGTTTGCCCAAAGACTTACAATTTAAACTCGTCGAACCCTTACGCAAATTATTTAAAGATGAAGTGCGAAAAGTCGGACGCTCGATCGGCTTACCTGAAGAAATCGTTAAACGCCAACCATTTCCCGGCCCTGGATTAGCAATTCGGATCATCGGAGAAGTAACAGCAGAGCGACTAAATATCCTCCGCGATGCCGATCTAATCGTCCGTCAAGAAGTTAATAAACAAGGACTTTATGACAAGCTCTGGCAAGCCTTCGCAGTGCTACTCGCCGATGTAAATAGTGTCGGTGTGATGGGCGACCAACGTACATACGCACACCCGATCGTTTTGCGTTGTGTATCTAGTGAAGATGGGATGACCGCCGATTGGTCGAAGGTACCGTATGAATTTCTAGAGATTGTTTCCAACCGGATTGTAAATGAAGTAAAAGGTGTCAATCGCGTGGTTTATGATATAACTTCCAAGCCACCCGGCACGATCGAATGGGAATAGTTTACTATTAGTTTGAACTATTGAAAAAGGTGGGTGATACCCACCTTTTCATAGTAATGTATAAATAATCTAACTTGTGTTTTTTGCGATCGATCTAGCTGATGCTCTTGTACATAGCCAATTAAGAGAATGGCTATTCGCTACCACCACCAATCTAAACGTCCAAACTAATGATTTAGAGCTACTCAGACGCATCCAAACAAATGCTAGGTTAATATCTCTGATTCAAGAGACAGCTCTACTGCAACCTGCTGATTTTCGAGGGATTAGAGACGAGCGAGGTACTTTGCAAGCTGGAGCAATTGTGACTGAGATGAATGACCATCTATACTTGGACTATATAGCAACGGCTCCTTGGAATTTGATACCCACTCTGCCGAACTATTGTCAGGGTGCGGCAAAAAGCCTGATTCATTCGATCGTCAGAGAAAGTTCAGATCGAGGTTATAATGGTCGAATTATTGTAGATGCAGTCGGAAGTGCTGGTTTTTACAGGAAAATGGGATTTGTTGAAACTGGCGAAGGGTCAGTTAATGCCCCGGAAATGGTTTTGACATCTGAAGCAGCTAAAAAGTTGATGGAAGAAAATGTCTGAAGTTTTAACCGATCGAACATTAGAAATATTAGAACTGGAAACTGGGGCAATGGGATGTATCAGCCCAGAAAGACACCAGCATAGGTGGTTCCAAAAAATTCGGTATCTAGAAGGAAAAATTACGGCTGCTCAGTCCCCAGAAGAGAAGATAGTTCTAGAACAGCAGCTAGAAAATATCAATCGAATAGAATCAAAAAAAGCCGAGCTAATCGTAGATATTTATAATTTGAATTCTCAGATTGAACCGAGCTAACTATTAGATCTAACAAAGCGATCGTACTCAGTGCTTTTTCATCTGACAACAGAAGATAAATCTGGACTGGTTAACATAAACCCGTTCTCCCCTACTACTAATACCCGCCAACCCCTGACAGCAATCCCGATCTGTATGACAATAGATAGGTGATTCTCTTTTGGAGAGAGTGCGCCAACGACGATCGTCATAGCTCAATTAAATTAAATGTATATTGCCTTAAATTGGTTAAAAGAATTAGTAGAGTACCAACTAGATCCAGAGACGTTGGCGCAAACCCTGACTCTAGCTGGATTTGAAGTTGAATCGATCGAGGATCGTAGCACTTGGGCGGATGGGGTAGTCGTCGGGCGGGTACTGACGCGGATTCAACACCCGAATGCCGATAAATTAAGCGTCTGTACTGTCGATGTCGGCGGCGAGGAGCCGCTGCAAATTGTCTGTGGTGCGGCAAATGTCCGCGCGGGGATTCACGTTGCTGTCGCGACTGTGGGGACTTATTTGCCCAAAGTCGATCTCAAGATCAAACCTGCGAAATTGCGGGGTGAGCAGTCTGAAGGGATGATTTGTTCGCTCTCGGAATTGGGATTGACTAAAGATTCAGACGGAATTTATATTTTCGGCGAATCGGAGCATCCCGATACACCTGCGATTGGTACTGACGTGCGACCCTTATTAGGATTGGATGATGTCATCCTCGATCTCTCCTCCACCGCCAATCGCGCCGATGCGCTGAGTATGGTAGGGATTGCGAGAGAAGTCGCCGCACTGACTGGCGGAGCCTTGAAACTCCCAACTGTAGATGCGTCGCCGATTGCCAAGCAACCGCAATTAACTGTAAATGTTAGCGAGGCTCAAGCTTGTCCCGTTTATTCGGCTACCCTAATTGAAGGTATCCAAATTGCACCGTCTCCCGACTGGCTCCAACGTCGCCTCCAAGCCGCTGGGATTCGCCCGATTAATAACGTGGTGGATGTGACAAATTACATCCTACTGGAGTGGGGACAACCTTTACACGCCTTCGATGCGGCTAAATTGCAAGCTGTTAGTGGCAATCAAACGATCCAGATGGGCGTGCGCCTTGCGGAGAAAGGTGAAGTACTCAAGACCCTAGACGGTCAATCGCGACAACTTAACGCTCAAAACCTCCTAATTACGGCTAATACTACCCCCGTCGCCCTAGCAGGTGTCATGGGTGGTGAAAATACCGAAGTATCTACAGGTACTCAAAACATCGTCCTCGAAGCGGCGATTTTCGATCCCGTCGCCGTGCGAAAATCGGCGCGGAGTCAAGGCGGAATGCGATCGGAAGCATCAACTCGCTACGAGCGTGGTGTCAATTTAGCCGAACTGGAAACAGCTACTCATCGGGCGATCGAGCTAATTGTCCAGTTAGCTGGTGGTAAAATAGTCTGTCAGGATATCAGCGATCGTCGTCCTGATTTCACGCTGCAACCGCGCACGATTAAACTCCGGTTGGAACGGTTGAATCAGATCTTAGGACCGATCGATGATGATGGCGAACCTGGTGAAATTATGCCGGAGGATGTCGAACGGACGCTGAGTGCCTTGGGTTGTCAACTGACAGTAACGTTAAATGATAAAGAAGAAACCGTCTGGGATGTAGTCGTCCCGCCTTACCGCTACCGCGATTTGGAACGGGAAATCGACTTAATTGAAGAAGTCGCCCGATTGTATGGTTACGATCGATTCATGGATACCCTCCCTTCAGAATCGGCGGCGGGTTTCCTCTCCCTCGACGAAGAATTATTACGCCAAATTCGCGCTGCTTTCCGTGCTGTCGGCTTAAATGAAGTCATCCAATATTCCTATGCCATCGAGCAGCTAAATGACGGCTCACAGGTAGAAATCATCAACCCGATGTTTGCTGAATATGCAACATTACGATCGGAATTAATCTCCGGTTTGATTCAAAGTTTCCAAACCAATCTCGCGCAAGGAAATGGCGTACTCCAAGGCTTTGAAATTAGTAAAGTATTCGGACGCGACGAAACCGGATTAATCGAAACCGACGTGCTTGCTGGCATCATCGGCGGCGATGCGGGGATCGGCCGCTGGACGACTGGTGGTAAGCCACAACCGCTTACCTGGTACGAAGCCAAGGGAATATTCGATAGCGTTTGTCACAGCCTCAAAATCCCCGTAGAATATCAAGCAGATCGCTCCGATCCGAAACTACATCCCGGACGCACCGCATCATTGTGGTTGCAGGGGCAAAAATTGGGCTACTTCGGACAATTGCACCCCCAACTGCGTCAGGAAAAAGATCTCCCAGCGGCGGTATATGTCTTTCAACTCAATCTCGATCCGATCCTCAATTATCTCGCCGCCGAAGAACGGTTGGTACCAGTTTTTAAAAACTATTCGACCTATCCTGCATCCGATCGCGATCTGGCTTTCTTTGCCCCGATCGATTTATCATTAGCAGATATCCAAAAATCGATAACTAAGGCTGGTGGTGAGTTATTGGAAGAGGTAGAAGTCTTCGATGAATATCGCGGGACAAATGTCCCAGATGGACAACGAAGTTTGGCAATTCGATCGATCTATCGAGCACCAGATCGAACTTTGACAGATGTAGAAGTAGAGCCGTTGCAACAGAAGATCCGCGATGCGTTAGTAGAGAAGTTTCGGGTAACTTTACGGAGTTAAATTAAGTACTAGGGATGAGGAATTAGCAAACATAGCTTAATCCTCACCCGATCTGCTCGTGGTGTGTAGCGATGTCGATATCGCCAGATCTAATTTTCGCTCCAATCGATTGAATCGCTCCTCAACTCTAGTTGCCAGTCGATCGATTTGGCTCTCAAGTCGATCGAATCGTCGATCGATCTGGTCTTCAAGTGCGTCAATCTCATCATATACATGGTTAAAGGAGTAATTTACTTCTCTACCTGTCAATTGAGTATCTTCTAGCCTAATTAGCTGTCTTTCTAGGATTCTAAATTGTCGATCTAGAGAGCGTCTATCTCGATCTTTTGGTGCGTTAGTTGGTGTCATTAGCTGAAAAGTTAATTACTGAATTCACAAAGCAATACTTTTAGTTTACATCTTACTAACTAATAAGTAGCTGGGCATAATACTGAATTCACAAAGCAACACTTTTAGTTTACATCTTGCTAACTAATAAGTAGCAAGGCATAATTAAGTATCAAAGATCGTGGCGGGTGGGCACTTAGTAACTCTTAACACAAAACCACTGCCGAGCCAGTCCAGACTTGGTAAAATGCAAAAATAGCAGATAGAGATATTGAGGCTGT